>NZ_QUES01000056.1:783-33694 GCF_003478085.1 Eisenbergiella sp. OF01-20
CAGAGCAAGCTCGCCCGCGTTCAAGTTTTCATCGTCCACAAACGTCCAGTCGGTGATGGTTTTTACAAGCGCGTCATTCGCCGGGGGAGCCAGTACGCACTCGCCCTCATGCCCTTCCTCCAAAGTGCAGCCCTCGGTTAAGGCGCAAGGGAGCGGTTCCACGGTTGGCTTCTCTGTCGGATTTTCCGCCGTGTCCGCCGAAACTGTCACGGTAATCTGCGGCAGCTTCGCACCGCTTGACAGGGTATAGCCGCCCACGTCCGCCGTGAATACATAGGTGTCTGCCGTGTCGCCGTCATAGGCCGGTTCGCTGTCCCAGGTCACGGAGATTTTTCCCGTGGACGTGGTGACGGTCGTGACCATTTCCCCACTGTCCATATTGGAAGAATCCCCTGCGTTGTTTCCTGAGATGCTTTTGTCCTCCATATCGTCCTCGCGGCCCAGGCCGCCCTCTCTGTCGGCTTCGCCGCCATTCACCTTGTCAGGAATTACCGTGTCCTCGGTGACGTGATAAACTGTCGCCGTCACTGTGTCCGGCAGATTCAGCCCGGAAAGCTCCGTCCCCACCGGGACGGTCTGCGCTGCCACGCCGCTGGGAAGCTCCTCAAAGGACGCGATACTCCCGTCCTCCGGCGCATTGTTCTCCGCCATCGCCACCGCCGGAAGCTGCGTCACAATCAGGACGGCGGATAAAAACAGCGTCCATAGTCTTTTTCTTTTTCGTATCATCATCAAATCCTCCTCTGTTCTTTACGGGCAGTTTCCAGCACTTCCTCTACCGCCTCTGACAATTCCCGCTGTCCCCGTTTTGCCATTTCAAAAAATATCCTGCGTTCTTCCTCACTCTGCACGTCCTCTATACACTGGAGCGCCAGCCCCAGTGATGTGACCGGGGTTTTCAGGCGGTCAGTCGCATAACACAGAAATCCCTCCTATTGGTGATCCGGTTCCCCGGATACATCTATTTCTCTGATTTCATCCTGTTTCATAACACACTCTCCTGTCTGCCTGCGTGGAAAGAAACTGGAGCAGGCATATTTAACTTTTTATTGTCCTTTATCCGGATCATTCATCTGCTTCTATAAGCGCCGCCAGAAGTTCACCGCATTCCGCCCGAACCGGCAGGCTCTGCCGCTCGGTCAGATAGCCGGACTTCACCGCCATCTCCAGAATATAATCGGCTTGTTTCACATGGCCGGCAGCGGCTTTTAAGCCGCCCTCCCGTGCGGAGATTCCCGCCTTGACGCCGCAGCCCGGACACTTGTCGCCCAGGGGAAATCCCCGGCCTCCGCCTTCCAATAATGCACGGCTTCGGCAATCCGCACCGAAAGATGATACGCGCTGTGTTTAATACCCATAAGATATCACCGTCTTCCTGTGATCAGTTTAACATGTTATGAAAAAGAGTAAAATCATACGGTATGAGGTTTTGCCAAATTTATTTTTTATTTGTGTTATAATGAAATGAAAAAGTATGAGGTTTTTGACCATAGGTAAGAGGAGTGTAAGAAAATGACAGAAAAACCCGTTTTTTTGAGTGATAAATTTACCCCCGCCCGGCTCCCGGAGGTCTGTGCGCCGCGAAAAAGTTTAATGGCGCGTTTTGACGAGGCGGCGGCGGACGGCTTTGTGTTCGTGTCCGCCCAGGGCGGCAGCGGCAAGACGGTAACCACCTTATTGTGGCTGGAGAAAAGCGGGAATACGCCGGTATGGATTGGACTGGACAGCTATGACAATTCCCCGTCGGTGTTTTACAAGCTCCTTGCCACCGGCCTGTATTCCCTCCAGCCGGACAATGAGAACCTGGAGCGTATCCTGACGGACCCGTCTTTTTCCGCCACGCCTGTGGAGCATACGGTGGCGCTGCTCAGTGAGATGCACCCGAAACCCGACCGCCATGTCATTGTGCTGGACGACTTCCATAGGATTACCAATGGGGAAATCATCAAATCCCTGCCTATAATCCTGCGCCGCCTGCCCCACACGTTCACCTTTTTTATCCTGTCGCGGGGGAAAATCCCGAAGGGGCTTCTGCCGTTCATTAAAGACCAAAAGAAAGATATCATTCACAGGGAAGCCCTGCGCTTCACGGAAGCGGAAATCAAGTGCTATATGAACACGCTGGGACATTTTCTGACGCCGGACGAGGCAAAGTTTGTGTATATGGCAACGGACGGGTGGGCTATCGGCGTGAATGCCATCGGGCTGTCCGGGAAGGTTACCGGGGGCGGCGGGGACGGCTTTGCCCGCTTCTTTGAGAACCTGGCCTGGAACGCCTGGGATGTGGAGCTTCAGAAGTTTTGTATGCGCACCTCCATCGCCGATGCGTTTGATACCGAGCTGGCCTACGCCCTGTCCGGCAGGAGTGACGCCCATGCGGTCATGGAGGATTTGAGCAAATCCAACTCCTTCTTGAGCCGCCTGCATGGGGATACCTACCGCTACCATCACCTGTTCCAGGAATTTTTACAGAAACAGCTTGCGGCGTCCGGTGAGGACATGGAATCGCTGTATAAGACCGCCGCACAGTATTACAAAGACCATGAGGACTACTCCCGTGCGCTGCGCTTCTGGCTGATGAGCGGCGACTATAAAGGGACGGACAATTTTCTGTTCCTCTTTCTGTTCCGGGGCCACAAAAACGGCGTGGCCGATTACGCGGATTTCCTGCACGGCTTTTTTGCCAGTCCGCTCCCGGAACGCGCCTCCCGCGAAGCACCGGTGCTTCATGTCCTGTATGCATGGTACTATTACCTCACCAGCTGCTTTGAGGAATACGCCCGGCATATGGATGC
Organism: Eisenbergiella sp. OF01-20; assembly: GCF_003478085.1. Taxonomy (NCBI): domain Bacteria; kingdom Bacillati; phylum Bacillota; class Clostridia; order Lachnospirales; family Lachnospiraceae; genus Eisenbergiella; species Eisenbergiella sp. OF01-20. The sequence goes on from NZ_QUES01000056.1 coordinate 3,579, forward strand.
TATTCTCATAAACCTGCCGCGCATCGCAAAGGCGGGCAATGAGTTTGTGGAGTTTGCCATGCTGGCCTTTCATGTGGACTACCGGAAGTCGCTGAAAACCCAGGTCACGCTGTTCCACCTGTTCGGCGGAGTTTTGAAAAGCTATACCCGGTCGGGGCTTGCCACGAATATCGCGTCCTTCACCCACAACCTGCCCTATATGCACCGCAGCAACCGGGATTACTCGGAGATCGCGCGGAACCCGAAGATACTGGATACGATCGACCATACCTACGCCCCGCTGCTCGGTGCGGAATGGGGATACCTGCGCCCCGGTATTCTGGCATCCTTTACGTATGAGCGCAGCCAGCTGGAAGCCGCCCTGCTACAGAATACGGAAGTCCTCGGCCTGATTGGGCCGGACAACAAACCGGACGGGCGGATCTGCGTGATGGTACTCCAGCACAGTATCCTCTGGCAGCTGGGGCGCTGGGAAGAGGCCGAAAATGCGATGGACGCCCTGACGGCATTTGTGAACGGATCCGCCCAGTATTTCCTGCCGAACCTGACTGCCTGCCGCACCAAGTGGAAGCTGCTTGACGGCGACAAAAGCGCCGCCCGGGATTGGCTGGCGAAGTATTACGTCACCGGCACGGATCATATCGAGTTTTTCCGATCCTTCCAGCACTTCACCACCGCACGGGCCTACGCCGCGCTGGGTGACAGGGAGAACGCCCTGCACTATCTGCTTCTGCTGCGGGAGTTTGGGAAGAACTTAAACCGTCCGCTGGATCGGTGTGAGGCGGGGGTGATCCTCGCGGCCCTGTACTGGACCCAGAACCGGAAGAAGGAAGCGGAAGAGGAACTGACGGAAACACTGGAAGTGCTGCAGCCCTATGGCTTTATCAGGGTGGCCGCCGATGAGGGGGAGGCCGTGGTGCCCATCCTGAAGCGGATCCTCTCCAAGGTGTGCAGCAAAGAATATACCGGCCCCCTTACCCGCGCCTATGTCAATGCGGTCATGCTGGAGGCGCACAGCTTTGGCATCCGCCACAGAGGGTACATAGAGGAAGCGGGAAAGAAAACGGATCAGCCCGCCAGGCTGTCAAAACAGCAGACGTTTATGCTGGAACTGCTTGCCCAGGGGTACAAGAACGCGGAGATTTCGGAAATGACGGGCCTCAGCATTCCCACCATCAAAACACATACGTCCCTTGCTTATAAAAAGCTGGGTGTGAACAGCGCAATGGATGCCGTGCTGAAGGCGAAGGAACTGGGGATAATCGGGCAGGCTGGGGCGTTCCCCCCTGACAGTATTTAACGGTTGCTTTCCAAGGTGTTAACACTTCTCCCGCGGCTTATACCGGCGGTAAGGAGCGACGGCGTTCCGTGCATGGGCCAACAATGATTTGCCCGTTTTCCATCGTTCATTACAGCCGCCCCATAGCCGTCCGCATTCCTTTCAGTTTATCAAATACAAAAGCTGTACAGCCCAGAACGTCAGGTCACATGCAAGAGCATGGTTATTTTTGTAGTCCGGCTCCAGGCGCACATCGGAATACGGAGTCGGATATTCCAGGTTCTTTGGCGAATACCGTTTGTTGTGCGGCATATCGAGCTGCATTCGCAAGATTCCGTCATGACTGATGGCTTCCTCAATATTTGCTGCGGTTTCCCGGAGCACGCCGACACTTTTGCCCACGCCGAGAAGGGCGATTTCCGTCAGTAAACGGCGATAAGTTATCGAATGGATAACATCCGTGCGGAATGGTCTGATTGGGCTGTTTTCCATATGCAGCGGGAACGGGGCGTAATAGCGGTTCCCGATTTTAACGTGTATCGGATTGGCGCCCTGCGTGATATCATTATAATGGTTGAGCGCGTTTGCCATCAGCTTCTTGTTTTCCGGTGTCCGCCACGCGTTTGTATATGCCAGGGTTTCTAAGTGGTACTGGCATGGAAAATAAGTATCGGCTTCGATATACGGATAATTATATTTCGCCCTGCTTTGGCGTGTTTTTGTAATGTCATTGATGGAAGAGAGCGGCAATATGCTCTTAAAGGCTTCGAGCGAGGTGCTTTGGAACGGTTTTACGTATTCCTCGTCACCGTATCCCAGCATGGCCTGCATGGCATAAAGCAATGTCATCAGGCAAAAACCGCTTTCCAATCCCACAAACCGGGTTTCAAAGCGATGAACTTCGGGAGGGATATAGGAAAATTCCTCCCTTAAAATGTTCTCGTCCCGCATTGCGTTGACAAAGTTTTTGATTAACAGGTGGTCTTTGGGAACGGCGTAATAAGACAGCAGACGAGCTGCTGCTTCTCCGTCCTGCAGCGGCGTTTCATGCAGCCTGACACCGCGCCAGTTATCCCAGCTGTGCATGCCGCGTCCGATATACCCGTCTGGTTTGGCATAGCCCTGCACGAGCCTGAAGCAGGGTGTCTGATAAATCTGTCCGAGCAGTTTTTCTTCCTCCGCCGCGGTTAAGCTGCACAGTATCTCTTTGCGCAGCCGGTACTGGATGACGGCTCCGGCATTTTCAAGAAGGAAATCGATTGATTTGGTCAGGTTCATCATGGAATTCCTTTCCGGCCACATAGGCCTTTTTTTATGCTTCATCTCTCATAATTACAAAGTAGGGCTGGTTCCATACCCCGTCAATGTTACTCCACAGCCGTTCGAACCGGGAGATTTCCGTCTTGCGGTGATCTCGCCGGTGGCAGTCAGTTGTCTATAGAACGGTTCCCTCTTGGACGTCATGCGATTCCTCCTTCTTCAAAAGGCTTCCTGTCAGGGTTACAATTTTCTTCCAAGTTTACAAAGTATTATACCTCTGCCGGCCATTTTGGGCAAGGATGTCGAACTCCCGGAGCCTGTCTCCAGGAGCGGAAATGTCCGGAAGTCCGGATCTCTGATGATCGGGTTCGCTTGCACAATGGCCGCCGCGGAAAGCGATTAAATTGCAGCCAGAAAAAACCATATGACAGGATGCCTTGTACCGCTGCGGTACTCCGCCCGTTTCCGTTTGACAATCCGCTGCCATGCCGATATACTAAAAGAGACAACGGAAACGGGCGGATGGCTTTTGGGCCATTCGCATTTGTCGTTTATGGGAGTATGAACGGATTCGTTCATTTCAGAGAGAGGGGGAACCGCTTTGACGACAACCTATCGGCTGCTGGCGGTGGACGACGAGCCGGACATCCAGCGGACGAACAAGAAGTATTTAGAATCCAGGGGCTACCGTGTGGACACGGCGGCCTGTGCGAGCGAAGCGCTGGAGCTGCTGCATGATAACAGCTACGACTGTATCCTGCTGGACGTGCTGCTCCCGGACTTAAGCGGTTTTGAGCTGTGCGCGGCGGTGCGCGCCCTGACGAGCGCGCCGATCCTGTTTTTGAGCTGCATGGACGACGAGGGGAACAAGGTGGAGGGCCTGATGGCGGGCGGGGATGACTACATCACGAAACCGTACAGTTTAAAGGAGCTTGCCGCCCGCGTGTACGCCCAGCTGCGGCGAAACGCGATGAAGGGCTTTTCCATCGACCACAGCCAACAGATCCTCACGGTGAACGGCCGCGCCATCCTGCTGGCGCAGAAGGAGTTCGACCTGTTTTTGTACCTGCTGGGCAACCCCGGACGGGTGGTGACCGCCGGGGAATTGTATCAGGAGGTCTGGCACAGCGGGAAGCCGGACGCGGCCAACACGGTGGCAGTGCATATCACCCGGCTGCGGCACAAGCTGGACGGCGCTCTGGGGAGCATTGAAACCGTGCGGGGCGAGGGCTACCGCTTCCTGCCGGGCGCGGACGTGTGGGGGGGGGGGTGCGCCGATGAAGCGTTTTGCTCTGCTGCTGCTTTTGCTTGTTTCCCTGTGCGCGGCCACGTTCTTCACGGCGTCAAAGCCCTTTGTATCGCCGGGGCCTCAGGCCGTGGACGGGGTGCTGGATTTTTCGGAAACCGACTTTTCTTCCCGCGTGTACGACCTGGACGGTGAGTGGGAATTTTACTTTGGCCGGCTCTACACCCCCGCTGATTTTGCAGGGGGAGCGCCGGAGGGCCGGGAGCTTCTTCGCCTGCCGGATTCCTGGGCCGGATTAGGTTATCCCGACACAGGCCACGGCACCTTCCGCCTTACCGTCCGCACCCCTTCGGAGCGGCACCTGCTCTTATTTATCCCGGAGATCATCGAAGCGTCCAGGCTGTGGGTCAATGGGGAGGAACTGTTTCGCGCCGGTGCGGTGGGCGGTTCGCCGGACACCTCGGACGGCAGTATACGCAACGAATTGCTGACGGTAATCCCAAAGGACGGCGTACTGGAATTGGTGGTGCAGGCGTCCAACTACCACTTAATCGGCAGCGGCCTTTCCTATTCGGTGCTGATCGGGCGGGACACGGTTCTCACCCATCATATTTTCTGGCAGCGCATGGTGGTTTCCTTTGTCCTGGGCGGTATTTTCTTCATCGGCCTGTACCACCTGTTCCTGTTTGGCTTCCGCCGCCGGGAAAAGCTGTATTTGATTTTCAGCGCTACCTGCATGGTGGTGGTGCTGCGTCTGGCGATGGAGAGCAACAACCTGTTCCAATATTTCCTGCCCGGAGGCAGCGGGCAGGTACTCGTCCGGCTGTTTCTGCTGCTGTTCACCCTGCACGCCCTGTGTGTCAGCCTTTTTCTGCTGCGGACATTCTCCATCCGGCTGAACCGCGTCCTGGGGGCGGTCTATTGGGCCAGCTTCCTGCTTCCTGCCCTGGCTGTACTGTCGCTGTCCTACCTTGCGGCCTTCTACCTTTCCTTTCTGGTGCTGATTCCGTGCGCGATCTCTCTGGTGATGGCGTTTTGCACCGGTGGGAAGTGGCGGGACCCCTACCACCTGCTGTACCTGTGCGGCATGGTATTCTATTTCATGAACGGGCCGCTGTCCAAAACGCTGCTGGAGGGGAAGCTGTTCGTCCCCGGCATTGTGTCGAACCTGTTTTTGATCCTGTGCCAGTGCGTCATGCTCTCCCGCAGCTACGCCCAGGCCCGCGCCGAGGTGGAGCGCGTCAACGCCAACTTAGAGGAGCTGGTGGGGCAGCGCACCGGGCAGCTCCACGCGGCCAATGAGCGGCTGGCCGCTTCGCAGACAGCGCTGCGGGAGATGATCTCGAATATCTCCCACGACTTGAAGACGCCGCTGACCGTGCTGAACAATTACCTGGAGCTGCTTGGCGATGAAAACGTGGCGGTGGGCGAACAGGAACGGACGGAATACTTAAACATCGCCTACCGCAAGAACATCGACCTTCAGCGCCTGATCCACAACCTGTTTGAAGTGACGCGGCTGGAGGGCGGCACGGCAGTCTACCACATGGAGTGGATTCCCGCCGCACGGCTTTCCCGGGAGGCGGAACAGAAATACGCGGACTTGGCGCGGGACCAGGGCATCACCTTCTCCGCATGCGCGGAGGACGGCCTGGAGCTGCAGATCGACGGGGACAAGATTTGGAGCGTGCTGGACAACCTCGTCTACAACGCCCTGCGCCACACCTCGGCCGGCGGCTGTGTCACGCTGACGCTCCGGCGCGCCGGGGACAGGGCGGCGCTGATTGTCTCGGACACCGGCGAGGGCATTGGGCCGGAACATCTCCCCCATCTGTTTGAACGGTTCTACAAAGCGTCGGCGGAGCGCGGGGAAAAGGACGGCTCCAGCGGCCTGGGGCTGTATATCGTCAAGACCTCGGCGGAGGCGATGGGCGGCACGGCGGCGGTGGAGAGCGCGCCCGGAAAGGGCGCGGTTTTCACGGTCACATTTGCCGCAAAACAGACCGAAAAATAGACAGTTTTTTGCTTGCAAATTCCCTGTCTAAGTGCTATGCTGAAAGCAGGTAAGGAATGCGAATGCGTTGAAAAACGTGTTCGCATTTCGCCGTTTATGGCATTATGAACGAATCCGTTCATCTTCGCGGAGAACGGCGGCCTCAGGAAATTTTTCAAGGGGTACTCCTGAACAGACCCGTGTCCACGAAACAGGAAGTTGCCAATGAAACCGTGTCCACTTTATGGGATACATTATAGAGTGCATTGCGGGTCTGTGCTTGTCTAAAATTCTGGTTGAGAAGGAGGTATGATTGTAAACATGAAGGCGAAAAAAGTACATAACAAAAAGAGGACGTTCCTCTCATTGTTGCTTATGCTGGCAATAGTGGCCGGCAGCACATTATTCTGGCCGGGAGGAAAGGCGACGGTGCAGGCGGACGAGCCGCCCTTCGTGGAGGTGACGGGGATCGAGCCGTCAACGACAGTGGCCTGGGTAGATATGGATACGGATATAGTATTTAATATAATGCCGGCTGATGCCACGCAGAAGCACCTCTATGTTGACTTGGTGGACGCGGGGACCACGCAAGTGGGTCTGGTGACGAACCCTGACAAAAGTCTGAGGGTGCATCCAATGGCGGAAGGAACGATAAAACTGATGGTGACGGTGCCGGGCGGTCTGACTTCGGGCGATTTTACGAAGGAGTTTCAGATAGAGGTGCGTTCGCTCCCTCCCTTCGTGGAGGTAACGGGGATCGAGCCGAGCCCGTCGGTAATCACGGTAGGTGTGGAAACCGATATAGTATTTCGAGTATTGCCGGATAACGCCACGGAGAAGCATGTCGTTGTCGACTTGATGGACGAGGGGGGCACACAGCCACAGCTTACAACGAACGCGGACGAAAGTGTGAGGATGCTTGCGAGGAAGGAAGGAACGATGACGCTGAATGTGATGGTGCCAAACGGCTTGTCCTCGAGTCCTTACAACCAGGAGGTCACGATAAAGGTGCTGCCTACCGTGGATGTAACGGGGATCCAAGGGGTCCCGGGGGAAATCAAGGCGGGGGAAGCGGTGACGGTCAGAGGGAGTGTAACGCCGGCTGACGCCACGAATCAGTCTGTCAAGTTCACCCTGAAGGATGCGGGGAACACGCAGGCGGCCGCTGTGGAGAACGCGGACGGAAGCCTGACGGTGACGGCGCAGAAGGAAGGGACGATAACGCTGCTGGCGACGGTGAAGGGCGGTCTGGCTTCGGGCGATTTTACGCAGGAGTTCTCTGTACAGGTTACGGCAAAGCCGCAGAATACTTATGATCCATCCACGGACACGGGGAGGAAACAGCAGGAACAGGAACGCCCTGAGGAGGAGGATAGACGGATGCTGTGGGTCCCCTCTACTCCCGAGGAAATAGAGAGCGCACTCTACCGCAGCGCGGAGACGCCGGTGTATACGGCAGGTGCGAGCACGGGGAATACGGTTCCGCTTAAGATAGAGAGCGAGATGCAGGGAAAGGAGTACCTGAACGGAATTAAGGCGCTGCTGTCTGCGTCTGGAAGTGACGTGGAGGAATATCAGATTGGCAATACCTACAATTTCTATCCGGACAATTCCTCTCTGGGCCGCCCGGTGTATTCCACACCGGAGAAAATTCGGATTACGCTGAAAATACCGGACAGTTTAGTGAAAGAGGGCAGAAAGTTCAAGTTCATCTGTCTGGGAGAAAAGGGTGCTCCTTATATCTATCCGGATTTGGATGAAGAGAACGGAACTATAACGATAGAGACGGACAAGTTTTATGCTTATACCTTGGTATATATGGATTGATGATTCTGCAGAAGGTGTTATAACCATGGATGAGAGGTGATTTCGCGGAATCGGATCGGGAATTATTCCACTACGAAAAAGCAGGCTGTCACTTGAACCGCCGGATAGAACGGCGGCGGAAGCAACAGCCCGCTTTTTCGTTGTTTACGTAAGGACGGCCCGCACTGTGACTCATCGCTGTCATTCCGGATTCCGTGTAATACAACCCAATGAGCAGCAGGATGCTGAGCAGAGCCACAACAGTAGTTCGATACCATGCGAATATACACGCTGCATTAGAAAGTGCGATGGCCGATGGGTTAATTGCAAACAATGCTGCTCACAAACAGAGGCCAATGACAGAAAAGTACATCGGCAGTTTTTATATGCCAGATGAAGCGTTAGAGTGTATGTATCTTGCTGAGGGCAGCAAGTTGGAACTGGCAGTCTACTTTGGATTGTTTTATGGGTTGCGAAACAGAGTCATCTGCAACTGGATGCAATTTAGTACAGCGAAAGTAAAAAAGAGCCGCCAGAATGCACCTGACAGCTCTTATCATAACAATGGACTATAGGCCCATGTACTTACTGGCGGAGAGTGAGGGGTTCGAACCCTCGGTACCAAAGAGGTACACTGGTTTTCGGGACCAGCTCCTTCAACCACTCGGACAACTCTCCATTTATAATCAACTGGCAAAAGCCAGATGACGACACTATTAAATTTTGATCTTTCTTTCCCAAAATGTACTTTCGTGGAATGTGACTGAAAAAATATCATTCCATCAGATTCCAGTCAAATCCGGGAAAAAGGAAAGATGACAGGAAAGAAAACAGTAAGAACTATCTTTCGTGAAGACCTAAAAACCCAGTAAAATCAACGGTTTGCACTTGGTAGGATTCCACGGAAACTATATGTTTTCGAGTGCGGTCCCTTCGACCTCTTGGGTACATCTCCATCCTGTCTGGAAAACATCCTGCAAAAACTGTTTCCCAACGCAACACCTATATTCTATAGTAATTTTCCCCATTCTGCAAGTATTAAATATCAATATTTACACCGCATGCTTTATCGACTTCTTATCGGGATATTTTTTCACTTTCACCTTCCCCGTATTTTTTCCGCCGGTCTCCGTTTTTTCCCTTTTTATGGTACCGGACAGGATAAAGGACATTTTTGCACAGGCAGGCCCTGTCAGTTCATAGAGCACGGAAGAGGACAGGATAATGGTTAACAGCAGGTTCCCGATAGCTTCCGGAAGCAGCCGCTGTCCGAGAAACGCCAGCCCAATGGCGACCCCCGCCTGGGGAATCAGCGCCAGACCCATATATTTCTTGTGAGTGGCGGGCATTCCCGTGAGAGCGCAGCCCAGATACATACCGCCGTATTTTCCCAGAATGCGGATAACGAAATAGGCTGCCCCGATCACCCCTGCCGTTTTCAGGGCCGTCAGATCCAGGTTCATGCCGGATATAATGAAAAACATGGACAGCACGGGGGGCGTAAACCGGTCTACCTGGCGGAACAGCTTTTTATCCTCCGTCAGATTAATATAGGAAGCGCCGAACACCATGCAGGAAAGCAGGGGGGAGAGGTCAAAGGCGGAGCACAGCCCGGAAATCCCCATGAGCATGGCAATAGCGAGAATAAGCCGGTTGTCCTTGCTCCGGGCAGGTGTAATCAGCCGGGAAAGCAGGTAACCGCAAAGGAAACCGATCCCAAGCGCTGCCAGATTGTAAAAAATAGGAAGCAGCACATCCCCGGGCCGTACCTGCCCGTTCCGGCCGGCATTAACAGCCGCAACCACAACGCTGAATATGAGCAGGCAGACCACGTCATCCAGGGCGACCACCTGCAGCAGGATATTCACAAAATCCCCTTTTGCCCGGTACTGCCGGATAGTCATCATGGTGCTTGCCGGCGCCGTCGCCGTTGCAATGGCCCCCAGAATCAGACAGAAATCCCAGGATAAATGGAATAAGAAACGCATGCTTAACGTGATCAGGACCCCGGCGAGCACGGACTCCCACAGGGTAACAATTACCACCTTCCAGCCCGTTTTCAGAAGAACCTCTTTCTTAAAAAATTTCCCTACGCCGAAGGCGATGAAAGCCAGGGCCACATCGCTGATAAAGCTCATATGAGACAGGATGTGGGCGGGCACGAGCGCTGCGACCTGGGGGCCTATCAGCACACCGGCCAGAATATAGCCGCTGACGTTGGGCAGATGAAGCCTCTTTGTCAGTCTGGTGAGCAGAAAACCTGCAAAAAGTATGATGGATAAGGAAAGCAGGACGAGGGTGGACTCGTTCAGGCTGCCGTAAAATTCTTTCATGGAAAATTCCCCCTTGTATTGCTATATTTCTCTTCTATGGTACAATTATATCAACGAAAATCATAAAGGCAAATTATGATTTATAACCACTTCATCATAAATATTTATAAGGAGAGAAGCCGTGATTGATTCCAAGCTTATCACCCTGCTGACGGTGAACGAACTGCACAGCTTTACCCAGGCCGCCCGGAAACTGTCCCTTACCCAGCCCGCGGTGAGCCAGCATGTCAGACAGCTGGAGAAGGAGCTTGGGGTCACCATTTTTACCCGGGGAGAGGGGAATCTCAAGCTTACCAGGGAGGGGGAGATCGTCATCAAGTATGCCAAAAGGATTGACAGCCTCTATCAGAACCTGGAACAGAGCCTGAAGGAAGAAAAAGAGCACGCAAGAAAGATCACGGTAGGTATTACCCATACCTCCGAAAGCAATATCATGGTGGAGGTCCTGGCCAGATACAGCAGTGTGAGCAAGAAAACAAGGATAACAATTATTTCTGACTCTATAAATAATCTTTATATGAAGCTGAAAACCTATGAGATTGATCTGGCAATTGTGGAGGGCCGTATTACGGATTCCAATTTCAATACCATCATGCTGGATACGGATTCCCTGATTCTCGCCGTATCCAACAAAAACCCGTTGTCCCAAAAAAGCATGGTCACACTGAATGAGCTGAAAAAGGAAAACCTGATTCTGCGGCTTCCCGATTCCGGGACCCGGAACCTTTTTATTTCTCATCTGGAAAGCAACAATGTATCGCTGGATGAATTTAATGTTATACTGGAAGTAGACAATGTGGCTACCATCAAGGATCTGGTGCGCCGGGATTTCGGTGTGTCCATTCTTGCCAGAAGTGCCTGTGCCAATGAACTGAAAAAAGGGAAGCTGATAGGGCTGCCTATAGAAAACCTGAGTATGACCAGGGAAATCAATATGGTATATCATAAGGATTTTGAGCATATGGATCTCCTGCAGAACATCATGCGCATATACAATGAATATTCCCTGTCAAACCCCCATTCCGTTGACACTCCCGGCCAATTATTGTAAGATGTAACCGTTCAGAACGGTCTGGACAATTACTGTAAAGATACACATTTACGGGCAGAGAGGGCCTGCTTATGATATATTTGATGCTTGTATGCGCCGTGGTGATCGTGCTGCTGCTGTTTACCCGTTCCGAATACCGATCCATGCAGCTGTTTTCCATGTTTCTGGTGCTTTTTTTCTTTATAACATCACTGTGCTTTTTCATTTTATATTTTTGTAAATCTTCCTTTAACCTGAGTATTTTCCTCAAATACTTCCTCGTGCCGCGGGGAATGGCCGCGAGGCTGTATTCGCTGAAGCTATCCAAGGAAGCCATTATCAACTGCCTGAACGTGAGCTGTATCCTGTTTACGGCAAGCAATCTGATATTTGCCTCCTCCTTCATGAAGCAGGAAGAGAGGAAGAGATGCCAAAAAGCGCTTCCGGCCGTGGGGATTTTTTTCCTGCTGGAATATCTGGTCTGCAGTCCGCAGGTATATATCCGTGCCTATTCCTTTTTATACCCGGGCTTACTGACCGTGTCGGGCATTGAGCGGCTCTGGGGTATTTTCAGCGCCGTGATTTCCGCCATGAATTTTATCCTGCTGTTTATCTGTCTGGGCAGTATTTTGCTTAATATCCTCCGGGTCCCCCATATTAAGATATACCGGATATCCCTGATTATCATACTGATTTCCTACTTTATGCTGATCATCTGCTACCTGATGTTTATGGGCCGGCTGCCTATGCAGATGATAAAATATTCCAAGGCCATGGATGTGGTTACCTACAAAATCCTTTTCACGAACAGCGCCATCCCACTGTACCGTACCCTTCCTTATATTATCCTGTTGTTTATCCTGCTTATGTGCGCTGTGAGCTACCGTCTGACCGTTATCCGCAGCAAAATGGAGAACTACAGCCTGGAGGTATCCCAGAACATCAATGCGGTGAACATGTCCACAAGGGTATTCTGTCATTTTATGAAAAATGAGCTGCTGAACCTGCAGGCCGAGGTGGAAAGCCTGGAGGTCAGGAAAGAAAATGAGGAAGATAAGGAGCTTCTTGTGGAGCATTGCGAAGCCCTTTACGAACGGCTTGACGATATCCACAGGCATATCCGTGATAACACCATGAATTTCCGGCAGCTTTCGCTTGGCGGAGTAGTCAGGGAAACGGTGGAGGAGCTGAAGGGATCACGGCCGGAAACCGACATTGAATGGACTGTGGATGTGCCCGGAGAAGACCCCTGTGTGTTTGTGGATGAAGAATTTTTAAAGCAGGCGCTGATTAACCTGCTGAACAATGCCTGTGATGCCCTGAAGCAGACCGGGGAAAAAACGAAAAAAATACAGGTAATGCTTCTTGCGGACAGCAGATGGGGAATTATAGATATTGCGGATAACGGCTGCGGAATCCCGAAAGAAGATATGGTGAATATTTTTACCCCCTTTTTCACCTCAAAGCCCATGACGAAAAGCTGGGGAATGGGATTATCTTTAACCCATAAAATAATTACGGATTCCGGGGGGAAAATAGATGTGGAAAGCGAAGTCGGAAAAGGGACCGTATTTCACATTTACCTTCCGGTGAGCCGCCTTTAATACTGCTGATTTGCCAATCACAGATGGGAGCCAGAAATGATTAAAGTACTGATTGCAGAGGATATGCCCGCTCTTTTAAAAAAATACCAGAGGCTTCTGGAAAAGGACAGTGAGCTGGAGGTGGTGGCCGCCGTCCAGAACGGATATGAGGCGGTGATGAAAACCGTGCTCTGCCAGCCGGATGTCATATTAATGGATATTGAAATGGAGACACGCACCGCCGGCCTGGACGCGGCGAGCCAGATCCTTTCCCAATATCCCCAGGTGAAGATCATCATCCTGACCTCCTATGAGGATGATGAAAATGTATTCCAGGCCTTTAAACTGGGTGTTTCCGACTATGTCCTGAAGAATTCCAGACAGGAGGAGCTGATTACCTGCGTAAAGGACGCCTATGCCGGACGTTCCCCCATCCGCCCTGTCATCGCGGAGAAAATCCGGCGGGAATTCCAGCGGGTAAAGCAGAGCGAGGACAGCTTCCTGTATAACCTGATGCTTGTCACCCAGCTGACGCAGACCGAAATCGACATCCTGGATCTTTTGCGCCAGGGCTATGAGCGTTCGGAAATCTGTTCCATGCGCTGCGTGGAAATGACAACGTTAAAACGCCATATCCACAACATTCTCAAGAAATTCGATCTGGATTCCATGGCGGAAGTGGTTAAGCTTGTGAATGATCTTAAGATATATGATTACCTTCATAATGTAAAAAATATGGATCTGAAGGATACACGATGAAAAAGAAAAGGAACGTATTTTATATTCTGCTGACGGCAGCGCTGGCCTGCTTCCTGCTGGATGCCTGCGGCAGGGAAAGCCAAAATCCCGACACGGTGCAGGACGAAACACAGACCGCGGGAAAGCAGAAAATAATCTGTTACGATGTGACCGTGAGCAAACCCTATATGGAAGATCTGGTCAGCGTTTTCAATGCACGCAGCAGTACTACGGAAGTGGAAATGCGCTATGTGGATGACGACGGCTACGATGATGAAATCATGCGTATTCTCTCCGAAGGGGAAGGCGTGGATATTGCCTGGATCCGGCAGCCGTCCAAATCCAACCGGATGGCGGAAGCGGACCTTTTATATGATCTGTCCGATATGATAAACGACAGCTCGCTTGACATCTCAAAATACGGCCAGTCGCTGGATATCGTACAGTTGGATGAACGGATTTATTCCCTACCCTTTATCCAGAATATATGGCTGCTTTTTTACAATAAGGATATCTTTGACGAGCTGGGACTGGAATATCCCGGCCGGATGACCTGGGAGGAATACGCGCTTCTTGCGCTGCAGATTAAGGAAAGCCAGCCGGAAGGAACGGACCGGTGGGGCGGCTATCTGCCCATATGGGTGCCGAACCTGGGAGCGCTGGAGCTGGGGGAATATCTGTATGATGACGACCTGCCGGCGACCAGGGATTTCCTGGAACTGATGGACAGGCTTTATAATACCGAACACAGCCATCCGAATGTAAAGGAAATGGAAAAAATATCGCCCGGCTATACCACCTTCCTGGATGGGGAGATCGGAATGATGATCAACGGAGACTGGACAATTCAGATACTTCAGAACCTGGAGGCGTCCAGAATGGAAAACTGCCGGTGGGATGCGGCTCCCCTGCCCCTGACCCGGGGAGCGGAGGACGGTACTTCGGTGGGAAGCAATTCCTATCTGGCGGTTTCCTCCCGCAGCAGCTATCCGGAAAATGCCTTTGAATTCCTTGAGTTCTGCTGCGGGGAGGAAGGGGCTACCATCCTGGCATCCAATTACTGCTTCCCTTCTTATTTTACGGAGGGCAGCAGGGAAAGCTATATTAAGAACGCGGGAATCACACAGGTCGGTTTTTTCTTTGACGCGATTCTGCAGAATGAAGAGGGAAAACACCTGTTATACCGGGATCTGAGAGATGTTTTTAACGAAGAGGCAATCGGCTATTTGAGCGGGGAAAAAAGCCTTGACACGGCTATAGAGGATTACCTGAAGGGCAGAAATGCATTACAGGCGGAAGAAAATGCGAAAAAAGAAGCGCAAAAATAAAATAATATCGAAAATTATCTTTTTTCCGTATGATTGTTTCAGAGGATGGGTGTAGAAAATCTCATCCTCTTTTTTATGCTTAAAATCCTTGTTAAGGGCACATATAAAGTGTAAATGCCGGATTTCTTTGAAAAGATGCACAAAATAAAACGATTTTCTTTATACAAAAGGTGTAGATTTTTTGAGACTTTCCAGAATTGGCACAGCAGTTATAATAAAATCATCAGGAAATACGAAACAAGTTGTTTAGTCCAAAGGAGGCAATTATGAAAAAGAAAGCATTAAGCATTCTTCTCACTGCAGCAATGGCAGTAACCTTGCTGGCAGGATGCGGAAGCAGCTCTTCCGATAACACGGCCGCATCTTCCGCGGCAGCAGGCGACACTGCTGCACAGAGTGAAGCTGCAGGAAGCGAAGCCGCAGCAAGCACAGATAAGACAGTTATTAATTTCTATTATTCCACCGACCTTGAAAAAGTGGCGACAAAAGAAATGGAAGCCTTTAACGCTGCCAACAGTGATATTGAAGTTGTGGGCCACAGCATTGCAGAAGGCGATTACGACGATAAGGTTAAGGTTATGACAGCAGGCGGCTCCACAGATGCTGACGTTTACTGGGTCCGCTCACCTGCACAGATGGCACAGTATACAGCCAACGGCGCATTTGTAGACCTGGCTCCCTATGCGGCAAGCTCAGGCGTGGATTTAAGCCCCATTAAGGATACCTCCCTTGCAGGTGTTACCGATGAAAACGGTTCGTTCTACGGATATCCCACCAGCGGATCCTGCTGGATGATGTTCTACAACAAAGAACTGTTCGATGCCAAAGGGATTGCATATCCGGAAAACCTTACCTGGAATGAATACCTTGACCTGATCAAGGAGCTGACCGGGGAAGAAAACGGAACCAAATACTGGGGAGGCCTTATGCCGAACTGGACGCCTAACCTGGGAGCTATCCCCACAGGCGAATACCTGGATGATGAAAACCTGACCAGAACAAAAGAATTTGCACAGATTCAGCATCGTATGTATATCGAAGATGCCAGTGCTCCCGGAATTGCTGAAATGACTTCTGGTACCTTTGATATTAAGGCTTATTTTGAAGCCGGCAACATTTACACCATGATCAACGGCGACTGGATGTTCCGTCTGATGGAAGCTGATTTTGAATGGGGTGCGGCCCCTCTGCCGATTTTTGAAGGAGAACCGGAAGGATCCAGCGTTGGACAGAGTTCTTATCTGGTCGTTTCATCGACATCCAAGAATCCGGAAGCGGCATATAAATTCATTGAATTTTATTGCACATCCCCCGAAGGAACATCAATTATTGCGGAAAACCGTGACGTTCCTTCTTACACGACAGATGAAGCCCTGGAAGTATATAAATCACAGGTAAATGTTCCGGGAGTGGACTATCGTTTTTCTGCCAAGATAAAAGATGAGCAGAAAGGGGAAGAAGGTTATGCTTCCCTGATTGAAGCTTACAGACAGGAGTGGGAACTCTATCTTTTGGATGAGCAGTCACTGGATGACACGTTCAAAAATTACGCCGAGTTACGTGACGAGATTATGAACTAAGACAACAATAGTACAGTTACTGTACTTGGGGAAACCGCATGAATCCGGCGCCTTTATCAGGGGCGCCGGATTTTAGCGAGTAGGATATGCCGCGCCCCGGGGCATGGGCATATACCAAAAAAAGGAGGGAAAATGCATGGCAGCTTCCGCGAAGAAACAACCTAAGAAACGGATGAGCAGGGCGGCAAGAAAAGAAGCTATCTCAGGATACCTGTATCTGCTCCCCAACTTCATCGGATTTTTTATCTTTACAGCCATTCCGATTATTCTGGGACTGTTAATCAGCTTTACGGACTATAACGGTTTCAAATGGAATTTTGTGGGGATCAGCAATTATATAAAAATGTTCGGGGATTCCCAGTTTAAGGCGGCTCTTGTGAACAATCTGGTATACTCCGTTGTCAGTGTGCCTCTCACCATAGCCTTTTCGTTGATACTGGCCCTGGCTCTCAACCGGAAGCTGTTTGGCGGCGGTTTTTTCAAAACCGTATTTTTCTTCCCCAACCTGACTTCCATGGTGGCTATCGGCTGTATTGCGATGCTGCTGTTCCAGCCCGTAGACGGGCCTGTCAATCAGGTGCTGCGCGGAATCGGTATCGCCCAGGAGCATCTGCCCAAATGGTTTATGTCCACCAAAACGGCCCTGCTCACAGTTATTATCGTGGTAGTATGGAAACAGGCCGGTTATTATATGATTATGTTCATGGGCGGCTTAAAGAGCATTCCCAACCATCTGTATGAAGCGGCGCAGATTGACGGCGCCAATTCCTGGAAGATTTTCTGGAATGTGACCTGGCCCATGCTGTCCCCCACCACCTTCATGGTTACTATCCTTTGCTTTATCGCATCCTTCCAGGTATTCGATATCATCAATGTAACCACCCAGGGAGGGCCGGGACGAGCCACCAGCGTGCTCGTATTCCGTATTTACAAAGAGGCGTTCGGGGAATGGAAGATGGGCTATGCATCCGCAATCGCTTACTTCCTGTTTGTTATCATTCTGATTATCACCCTGATTCAGTGGAAGGGTCAGAAAAACTGGGTAAATGAAGATTAAAGGAGGTCCGCAATGGCAAAACAAGCACAGCAACAGAACAAAAAGAAAGTAAAAGTCAGTTCCCTTGTGATTTTTATTTTCTGCTGTATCGTGGCATTTACAATGTTGGTTCCCTTCGTGTGGATGGTCAGCGCTTCCTTTAAGGTGAATACGGAGATTTTCTCCTATCCCGTAAAGTGGATCCCGGAGGTGTTCCGTACCCTGAATTATGAAAAGGTGTGGCAGAGCATCCCCTTCCTGCAGTATTTTCTGAACACCCTGAAGCTGGCGGTTATCATCACCCTGCTCCAGCTGTTCACCTGCTCCCTGGCGGCATTTGCCTTTACCAAGCTGCAGTTCCCCGGAAGGGATAAGATTTTCGTGGCTTACCTGGCTACCATGATGGTGCCCTGGCATGCCATTATGATTCCCCAGTTTATCGTGGTAAAGTCCTTCGGGATGTATAATACCCACCTGTCCCTCATTGTACTGCAGGCCTTCAGCGCCTTCGGCGTATTCCTTCTCCGCCAGAACATGCTCAGCATCCCGGGCAGCCTGCATGAGGCGGCCAAGATCGACGGCTGCTCCACCTTCGGCATATACCGTAAAATCATTCTGCCCCTGTCCCAGAACGGTCTGGCAACGCTTACCGTCCTCACGTTCAACAGCGTATGGAATGACTACATGGGCCCTATGATTTATCTGGACAGCGACAGGCTGAAAACCATCCAGCTCGGACTGGCATCCTTCCAGCAGCAGTTTTCAGCCGACTATGGCGCTATTATGGCCGGTACCGTTTGTTCGGTCATTCCCATCATCATTGTATACAGCATCGGACAGAAATACATTGTGGAAGGCGTTGCCTTCGCCGGTGTAAAGGGCTGATGTAACAGACCGGACAAGACCGGACGGTTACAGGCCGGCTACAAAAAGCCGGTGTTGACGGCACCGGCAGGATATTGTATAAAGAGAGTGGACCCGCGCATTGCGTGGGTTCGATTTCTATACGGAGTAGCAAAAGTCCCTTTTAAACCACTGATATTTGCAGTATCGCAGGAATACCTGCGATAAGCAGGAGGTATAAACATGAAAACCGTGTCCATTCGTCCCCTGCAGGAATCCCGTGCCCTTCTGGCCGGTTACCTGCATCCTTATTCTGAAGAAATGCCCCACAGAAAGGAGCGTCCCTGCGTGGTTGTCTGCCCCGGCGGCGCTTATAAATTCTGCTCCGACAGGGAAGCGGACCCGATAGCGGAAGCTTATTTTGCTAAAGGATTCCAGGTCTTTGTCCTCTGCTACAGCACAACCGGGAGGGAGAAGGAGTACCCGGCAACCGGTTTTACCCCTTTATGCGAGCTTTCCGCGAGTGTGGTACATATCCGCGAACATGCAGCTGCATACGGTGTGGATCCGGAAAAAATCGCGGTGTGCGGCTTCTCGGCCGGCGGTCATCTGGCAGCCAGTCTGGGTGTCCACTGGAACAATGACAGGCTGCGCGCCCTGTATCCGGTAACCGGCAGGCAGAACCGGCCGGACGCTATGATCCTTTCCTACCCCGTGATTTCCGCCTTAAAAGAAACCCATCCCGAATGGCACGACAGCTTCAGCGCCCTTTTGGGAGAGAATCCGACGCCGGAGGCGGAAGCTTTTTTCTCCCTGGAGGATCAGGTGGACGAAGAGACTGTCCCGGCTTTCTGCTGGCATACCATGGATGACGACTGCGTGAGCGTGACCAATACCATGCGCTTTGTCAAAAGCCTGTATGAGCACGGCATCCCGGCGGAATGCCATCTTTTCGAGCACGGACACCACGGACTGTCCATGTGCACCCGGGAGGTGGGGGACGATTATCCCCATGTGGCCCACTGGTTCGAATTAAGCTGCGAATGGCTGTGTACCCGTTTTGACTGGCAGGTATAAACATACGGAACGGGGAACGCGCAGACCAAAACAGTCAAAAAATTTACAGATGAAAAGCCCGCCCTCTGCGGGCAGATAGGAGTACTATGGCAAATAAAATGTTATATGGAGGGGATTATAACCCGGAACAGTGGGACGAAGCGGTATGGGAAGAGGACATGCGTATGTTCCGTCTTGCGGGGATAGACTGTGTCACTCTGAACGTTTTCAGCTGGGCGGCCCTCCAGCCTGACGAAGTGACATACCGTTTTGAACGTCTGGATAAAATTATGGAGCTTGTCCGTAAGAATAATCTGAAGGTGGTAATGGCCACCTCCACCGCAGCCCATCCTGCCTGGATGGCTAAAAAATATCCGGAAGTGCTGCGCACGGAATTCAACGGTATAAGGAGAAAATTCGGCAGCAGGCATAACTCCTGCCCCAACAGCCCCGTCTATCAGAAATATTCCGCGGCCCTTGCCCGTAAGCTGGCAGAACGCTATGGAACCTGTGACAACATTGTGGCCTGGCATATCTCCAATGAATACGGCGGGGAATGCTATTGCGAAAATTGTGAAAAAGCCTTCCGCGTCTGGCTGAAGGAAAAATACGGCACCATGGAGGCTCTTAATAAGGCCTGGAATACCAGCTTCTGGGGCCACACCTTTTATGATTGGGATGAAATCGTCGTCCCCAACCTGCAAAGTGAACATTTCGCCCAGGATCGCACCACATTTCAGGGCATTTCCCTGGATTACCGCAGATTCAACTCCGATTCCATGCTCCGCAATTATCTGGGGGAATATGAAGCGGTCAAAGCGGTTACCCCGCATATCCCGGTGACCACCAACCTGATGGGCTTCTACAAACCCCTGGATTACCAGAAGTGGGCCAGGTACATGGATCTGGTATCCTGGGATAACTACCCCAACCCCACCGACCCGCCGGCCCTGGTTGCCATGCGCCATGACCTGATGCGCGGACTGAAGCAGGGAGCACCTTTCATGCTTATGGAGCAGACTCCCAGCGTGACCAACTGGCAGCCCTATAATCTCCTGAAGCGTCCCGGTGAAATGCGCCTCATCAGTTACCAGGCTGTGGCACATGGCGCGGACACAGTTATGTTCTTCCAGATGCGCAGAAGCATCGGCGCCTGTGAGAAATTCCACGGTGCGGTGATCGATCACGTCGGCACGGAGCATACGAGAGTATTCCGGGAAGTGAGCCGGCTCGGTGCGGAGCTGGAGCAGTTGGGCGGTGTCACCCTGAACGCCAGGACTCCCTCCCGCGTCGCCATGCTTGTGGACTGGGATAACTGGTGGGCTCTGGAATATTCCGCAGGTCCCAGCTGTGACCTGAAATATCTGGATGAGCTTGCCAATTACTATACCGCACTCTATGACAAAAATATATCCGTAGACATTATTTCCACGGAAGATTCCCTGGAGGGCTATCAGGTGGTAATCGCGCCCGTCCTGTATATGACGAAACCCGGGACGGATGAGAAAATACGCAGGTTCGTATCCGCCGGCGGAACCTTTGTGACCACCTTCCTGAGCGGGCTGGTGGATGAAAACGATCTTGTTTTCACCGGCGGCTACCCCGGAAAGCTGCGGGATATCCTCGGTATCTGGGTGGAAGAAACAGACGCCCTGCCCGCTTATATGAAAAATAGGTTTTCATGGAACGGCAAAGAATATGAATCCGGCGTAATCTGCGACATCATGCATATGGAACACGCAAAAGCCCTTGCCTGCTATGAGAAGGATTTTTACGAAGGAACCCCCGTACTGTCCAGAAATGAACTGGGTGAGGGACGTGCCTACTATGTGGCAACCCGTTCCGGCGGGGATTTCTATGCGGACTTCCTTGAAATGGTCCTTGAAGAGCAGAACATAAAACCCGTATTCAAACCCCGCGCCGGCGTGGAGATCACCCTGCGCCGGAAGAACGGTAACGACTTCCTTTTCTTCCTGAACCATAATGCACAGGAAGAAAAACTGACAGCTGAGAATCCCGGCACCGATCTCCTCACCGGAAAACAGTACCTTGCCGGTGACGATATCATTCTTCCCGGAAAAGGAGTCATGATCTTCAAAGAAAACCTTTCCTGACACAAAATATACTGCCGCCGGTACGCAAGCATTCTGAGCCCGGCGGCGTTTATTTTTTAAAATCTGCTCCGTTACCATTCACGGCCTGCCTGCTCTCCTGGAAAAAAACGTTGTACAAGCTGACAAAACATTGTATAATTTTACTAACAGTCCGGACAGTCGGAACGGTTTTTTATTTCAGATACGCAGTGTATTTTATATGTGTTACTATGTTTATAACCCAGACTTCGCATAATAGAATCGCCGGCTAAATCTGCGGAAGGCTTTCTTCAAGGATTTCCGGCATTGTTTTTTGGTGGCTTTCCGGCAGGAGAAGGTGTTGCCCGGGATACATTATATAAAACAAAGGTGGCTATTCAGTCGATTCCGGCAGTAACTGAGAGGGGACTGAACAGTTAACGGCAAAAAAAAGGAGGGTTCTGTCCATGATAAGAATTGGAATGTTAACCAGCGGCGGGGACTGTCAGGCTCTGAATGCAGCAATGAGAGGCGTTGCCAAGACACTGTTCAACGGCAAGGAGCAAGTGGAAATTTACGGCTTCCTGGATGGTTATAAAGGGCTGATTTACGGGAAATTCCGCATGCTTACCGGCTTCGATTTTTCCGGTATCCTCACAAAAGGCGGCACCATTTTAGGCAGCAGCCGGATGCCGTTCAAGCTGATGCGGGATCCGGATGAGAACGGGTTAAACAAAGTGGAAGCCATGAAGCAGAATTACCACAAGCTGCAGCTGGACTGCCTGGTTATCCTGGGAGGGAACGGAACCCATAAGACTGCCAACCTGCTGAAGGAGGAAGGCCTGAACGTGATTACCCTTCCCAAGACAATAGATAATGATTTGTGGGGAACCGATATGACCTTTGGTTTCCAGAGCGCAGTGAATATCGCTACGGATGCCATTGATAACATCCATACCACCGCCGCTTCCCATGGCAGGGTGTTCATTGTGGAGGTTATGGGGCACAAAGTCGGCTTCCTGACCCTGAATGCCGGAATGGCGGGCGGAGCGGACGTAATCCTGATTCCGGAAATCCCTTATGATATTAACAAGGTGGTCGAAGCCATCAAAGAACGCCATGACAGAGGCAGCCGGTTTACCATCCTTGCGGTGGCCGAAGGCGCCATATCCAAAGAAGATGCCAAACTGAGCAAAAAAGAATATAAGAAAAAACTGGAGAGTTATACCTACCCTTCCGTTTCCTATGAGATCGCGGATCAGATTGCAAAGAAAAGCGGCATGGAAGTGCGTGTGACCGTACCCGGCCATACCCAGAGAGGCGGAACCCCCTGCCCGTATGACAGAGTATTTGCAAGCCGCCTTGGTTCGGAGGCCGGCAAACTGATTCTGAAAGGGGAGTACGGCTTCATGGTCGGCTACAAGAACCGGGAAATCGTAAAAGTACCCCTGGAGGAGGTCGCCGGAAAACTGAAGATGGTGGATCCTAATTCTTCCATAGTAAAAGAAGCCAAAATGCTGGGAATCAGCTTCGGCGATTAAGAAGAGGTAAAAAATGTCTTACACAGCTCTTTACCGTAAATTCCGCCCGGAACGTTTTGAGGACGTGAAGGGCCAGGACCACATTGTCACCACATTAAGAAACCAGATAGAGGCGGATCGTATCGGCCATGCCTATCTGTTCTGCGGGACAAGAGGGACAGGCAAGACAACCATAGCTAAAATTTTTGCAAAAGCCGTCAACTGTGAGAACCCAACGGACGGCTCTCCCTGCGGGGAATGCCGCAGCTGCCGTTCCATTGCGGCAGCAGCCAGCATGAATGTGATAGAAATCGACGCGGCTTCCAACAACGGTGTGGACAACATCCGTGAAATTGTGGATGAGGTGTCTTACTCCCCGGCGGAAGGACGTTTCAAGGTTTATATTATTGATGAAGTGCATATGCTCTCCATAGGAGCTTTTAACGCCCTTTTGAAAACACTGGAGGAACCGCCTTCCTATGTTATTTTTATTCTGGCGACCACAGAGGTGCACAAGATCCCGGTAACCATCCTGTCGAGGTGCCAGAGATATGATTTTAAGAGAATTTCCATCGAGACCATTGCCGACAGACTCCGGGAGCTGATGGTACAGGAAAACCAGCAGGTGCAGGAAAAAGCCCTCCGGTATGTGGCAAAAGCGGCGGACGGATCCATGCGTGATGCCCTCAGCCTCCTGGATCAGTGCATCGCCTTCCATTATGGGAAGGAACTCACCTATGATATGGTGCTGGATGTGCTTGGTGCCGTGGATACCGAGGTTTTCAGCAGGCTTCTGCGGGCTGTGCTGGAGCGAAACGTGACAGAATGCATCGGCATTCTGGAAGAAATCGTCATGCAGGGAAGGGAACTGTCCCAGTTTGTTTCGGATTTCACCTGGTATCTGCGTAACCTTTTGCTGATAAAAACCTCAGAGGACGGGGCAATAGAGGATGTGGTGGACGTTTCCTCGGATAACCTGCTGCGGCTGAAGGAAGAGGCCGGTATGGCCCAGACCGATGCCATTATGCGTTATATCCGGGAGCTGTCCGAGCTTTCCGGCAGAATACGCTATGCAGGACAGAAGCGGATAGTAATCGAGATGGCCCTGATTAAGCTGTGCCGTCCGCAGATGGAGGTCAGTCAGGATTCGCTGCTGGATCGGATCCGGGCTGTGGAACAGCAGCTGGAAAAAGGCGTGGTCATGCAGCCCTCCCCAGGCGCCGATCCCCGGGCCGCAGCTGCGCCGCCGGGACAGGAAAAGGCTGTCCACACCTTTTCCCAGGCAGATTTGCCGAAAGCCATCCCGGAGGATGTATCCCGGATTGTATCCAATTGGCCCACCCTTGTAGGGCAGACAGCTATGCCGATGAAGCAGTACCTCAAAAAGGCAAAGCTGAGTCTGGGCGGTGACAACCGGCTGATGGTGGTGCTGGAGGATGGCCTGGCTTCGGATTATTTTCTGAAGCAGGAAGGAAACAAGGAAGAGCTGGAAAAGCTTCTTTCTGAATTCTCCGGGAAGCAGGTGGAGGTAACGATGACGGTCTCCCGTGCCGACAGGGATTTTGAGGACTCCTACGTGGATTTAACCCAAATCATCCACATGGAAATAGAAGAAGAATAGTTAAGGAGGTCATAACGGATTATGGCAAAGAGAGGCGGATTCCCGGGCGGCGGTATGCCCGGAAATATGAATAACCTGATGAAGCAGGCACAGAGGATGCAGCGTCAGATGGAAGAGAGCCAGAAAGAACTGGAAACCAAGGAGTTCACGGCAAAGGCCGGAGGCGGTGCGGTGGAAGTTACCGTTACCGGAAAAAAAGAGATTACCAAAGTGAAGCTGTCCGAAGAAGTGGTGGATCCGGATGATATCGAAATGCTTGAGGATCTTGTGGTGGCCGCTGCCAACGAAGCCCTGCGTATGGCTGAAGAAGCCAATACGGAAATGATGGGCAAGATGACAGGCGGTCTTGGCGGAGGCTTTCCTTTCTGATGGACCTTTACAGCGGATACATTAATAAATTAATCGATGAGCTGTCAGGCCTGCCCGGGATCGGGAGCAAATCCGCCCAGCGGCTGGCCTTCCATATCATTAATCTGCCGGCAGCCAAGGTGGAAAGGCTTGCCAGGACCATGACGGATGCCAAGGAACATGTTCGGTATTGCGAAGAATGCTTTACGCTGACCGATTCCGAAAAATGTCCCGTCTGCGCCAATGACCGCAGGGATCATTCGGTCATCATGGTGGTGGAAAACACCAGAGATTTGGCCGCTTATGAAAAAACCGGCAAATACGAGGGCGTATATCATGTCCTTCACGGAGCCATTTCCCCCATGCTGGGGATCGGCCCCAATGATATCAAGCTGAAAGAATTGATGCACCGCCTTACCGGAGAGGTGAAGGAAGTCATAATTGCCACCAATTCCAGCCTGGAAGGGGAAACGACGGCCATGTATATAGGAAAGCTGATCAAACCCACAGGAATCAAGGTGACGAGAATTGCCAGCGGTGTTCCGGTAGGCGGCGATCTGGAATATATAGACGAAGTCACTCTGCTGCGCGCGCTGGAAGGCAGAGTGGAAATGTAACAGAAACAGTTTGCGTGAATGCGTGCCCGGGCACGCGGAAGGGAGAGGATGAAATGGCAGTGCAGAAAGAACTTTTTGGTTCTACCAGGGAAGGAAAAGAGGTCTATCTTTATACGCTTTCAAACAGCAGGGGAATGAAGGCAAAGGTGATGAATTACGGCGCCATTCTTGTGGATTTAATCGTGCCGGACAAAGACGGCAGGACTGCGGACGTGGTGCTCGGCTATGATAAACTGTCTGAATACTTTGTAAATGGATGTTTTTTCGGAGCGGTTATCGGTCCCAATGCCAATCGGATCGCCAATGCCAGCTTTACGCTGGACGGTGTGGAATACCATCTGGATCCCAATGACGGTGCCAATAACCTTCACAGCCACAAGGAGCTGGGGGTCCATAAAAGAATATGGGAAGCACAGGAGACGGACAACGGCGTAACCTTCTCTGTTGAGATACCTGACGCAGATATGGGATTTCCCGGAAATAAAACACTTCAGGTCACCTATACCGTGAATGAGGAAAACGAACTGAAGCTTGAATACCGGGGAACCAGTGATAAAAATACCATTATCAATATGACCAATCATTCTTATTTTAATCTGGACGGCCATGATGCAGGAGAGATATCCGAGCATCTGGTAACGATTCATGCGAAATATTTCACGGAGATTGTGCCCGGCGCTATCCCCACAGGAAAACTGCTTCCCGTGGAGGGAACGCCTATGGACTTCAATACACCCAGGAAAATAGGGGAAGAGATTGATAAGGAATGGGATCAGCTGGAAATGGTAGGAGGCTACGATCATAACTGGTGCCTGGATAATTACGACGGGAACGTGAGGCTTGTGGCTGTTGCCTCCAATCCTTCCGGGAGCAGGATCATGAAGGTGTTTACCGACCTCCCCGGGGTGCAGTTCTATACCAGCAACGGCATGGCCGAGCAGACAGGAAAAGGCGGGGCAAACTACGGAAACCGTACCGCTTATTGTCTGGAGACCCAGTTCTATCCGGACACTGCCAATGAACCGGATTTCCCGTCCGCAGTTTTCGGACCGGGGAAAGATTACCACAGCGTAACTATTTTCCGTTTTGAATAAATTTCCTGAGCCAGGCCGGAGTCCTTTCCCGTGCCTGGCTTTTTCTTGCCCATGATCATACGGATGGCACGCGGGGTGTGTCTAACGCTGTTTGCCGCCTTTTGTCGAAAAGAATATAGGCATTGCCGCGGGTTCCGCCAAAATATGCGTCCTTTCTTTGCTATATTGAAAGAAAAAAAGGCGGTGGCAGTATGCAGATTCCTAAAAATGTGGTACAGGCAGGCGACGTGGACCCCTGTCACAAAATATACATAGAAGACTACGTATATACATATCTTTCCCAAAACCGGAGCGGGGACAAGTCCGCAGATTTCTGCCTGTATGGAAAAACAGAAAAAGAAGGGGAAGTCCGGTACTATTTTATTTACGGTGCGGCAAAAGAAGGACCCGGATGGGAAATGACGGCACGAAGATATTTTTCCAAACAGATCCGAATTGGGGAGGCCAGTGTCGATGAGCAGGAGGCCTGGCTCTTTTTTGAGGACGGGTATGCTACCCCTCTGGAAGGCTATTTTATTTTTTATGAACAGAATGAGGACATGCAGTCCTATCTCATAGCAGTACACCAGAACCAGCCCGGAGAAGCCGTACAGGAGGTAAGGCCGAGAGCATCTGCAAGAAACATGGAGACGGGCCGCAGGCCGGAAACCGAAACGCCGGAAAAGCCGGAAGAAAAAGATACCGATGTCCGGGAGCCGCGAAGAATCAGACGGTTTCCACATTCCTATAATTTAGAGCCTGAGAAGGAACCGGAAAACAGCCAGGAAAAGGTTATGCAGGCGGCAGAAATCTATGGCAGGAAAAGGCCGGATAACAAGCAGGGGGATAACAGAAGAAATGCGGTTTCCCATAACAGACAGGACGAAAGGAAATCCTCCTTTTTCAGCAGGGCGGCAGGCCTGGCGGTCCTGCTTGTCCTTTGTGTGATCGGGGTAACCTCCATCAACCGGTATAATGATATGAAGGAAGCCGGAAATATGTTCGCCGGCGCCGCACAGCAGCTGGAGGACGGCGGGGAAGAAACCGCCTCTGCAGAATCCGCCGAAGGAAGCAGCGGTTTCCAGGTGGAAGAGAAACAGGCGGCCCTGCCTGATGCGGAAAATGCGCAGGCCCAGGAGAGCCTTTCTCTTCCGGTGATGTCCTCCTCTGTAAACGGAACTTCCCAGGAAAATCAGGCGGCTTTCCCCGCAGCAGCCGAAGAGGCAGCGGAAGCGGGTACCGGTCAGACGCAGAATCCGGTTCCGGAAACGCAGGCAGACGCAGACGGGCAGGCACTGGCTGATGCCCGGGATGACGCGCAGGAAGCCAATGCCCAGGATGCCCCGGCTCCTTCCGCGGAGGAACAGGAAGCTTCGGAAGAATCGGACGGAAATGTGCAGCCCGCCTCCGACATCACTTCCGATGCCGTGGCCGCATCTGCACAAATCCCCGCCAGCTATACCGTACAATCCGGGGACAGCCTGGCACTTATCTGCCGGCGCTTTTATGGAAACCTGGATAAAATGGATGAAATCTGTGAACTGAATTCCATATCCAATCCCAACCGGCTGACTCCGGGACAAAAAATTATACTTCCTAATTGAAAATTTATGGTATAATCCCAATAGGGCAGAGCCAGGTGAGAAAAAAGCCGCGTGATTTTGCATCAACGGGGCTTTTTTTATTCACTTCCCAAAGCTTCGGGGTATTAGACTGCAGTTACAGAACAATTATGATTTGAGGATTTCTATGTCGAATGTACGTGACTATCTGCGCAAGAGAGCAGAGCGTAAAGAAAATAAAAAAACGGAAAAGAATATGGGAAATCTGATAATTAAGCACAGGATGGCTATTATCACCAGGACAATCCTGGTATTACTCCTTTGTGCCGGACTTGGGGCCACCATCTATGTCCAGCTTAAAAATCAGGTATTTACAAGCTATGTTACCCTTTCCACCATTGAAAAGCAGCAATACGACAATGCGGCGTGTCTGAACTATCAGAATGGCTTTCTTACTTACAGTAAGGATGGTATCAGTTATACCGATACCAAAGGCAACGCTCTTTGGAACCAGACCTTTGAAATGCAGAATCCCATGGTCCGCATAGCCGAATCGAGGGTTGCCGTAGCGGATTATAACGGACATATCATACATAATATTGCCCAGTCCGGCGATGCCGTGGAAATAGATACCAACCTTCCTATCCGTGAATTTGCATTATCTGAGAATGGTATGGTAGCGGCGATATTGGAGGATACTAATATCACATGGATATATCTTTATAATTCCAACGGTGAAAAGGTGGCATATATAAAGACTACCATGCAGAAAAGCGGCTACCCGGTAGCGGTAGCTCTTTCCCCTGACGGAAAGCTGATGGCTGTATCCTATGTTACCGTGGAGAGCGGCGCTGCCAAAAGCAGCGTGGCATTTTATAATTTCAGCTCCGTAGGACAGAACTTCGTGGATAATTTCGCCAGCGGTGCCGATTATGTGGACGCCGTCATACCCTATATCACATTTTTGAGCAAAGATACCGCCTTTGCCGTTGCGGATAACCGGCTTGTACTTTACGGTGGGGACCAGAGACCGAAAAGTACGGCGGATGTATTGCTGGATGAAGAAATACAAAGTGTTTTCTATAATGAAAACAATATCGGACTGGTATTCCTGGACACCACCGGTGCAGGAAAATACCGTCTGGACGTATATAATACCTCCGGTGCCGTAGTAACCTCGCTGTATTTCGATATGGATTATAAAGATATTATCCTTTATAAGGATACCGTCATTATATATAATGAAACGCAGTGTACCATATTTAATATGAGAGGGCTGGAGCGGTTCCGCGGTGAGTTTGAAAAGCCTGTTCTCTTATTTTCGCCGATCAGCACGAAAAAATACCTGGCTGTAACCAAAGACAGTATTGATATGATAGAAATGAAATAGGAGTATACAAATGAATTTTAATATTCTGCTGATTATTCTGCTGGCTCTGTGTATCTGGAGGGCTGTCAGAGGATTCCGCACAGGGATGGCGGAGGAAGTGTACCGGCTTATTTCCCTGGTAGTCGCCCTGTTTGTGCTGGCGCTGTCCATCATGGCCATTTCCAGCTTCATGGATCACGATAACAAAAACGGAATTATAGCCATTATCCTCATTGTTATCACGGGGATTCTTTTCCACCTGCTGAGTATTGTCCTGAATTCCCTGAAAACCATTGCCGGGCTGCCCATAATCAGCTTCTTCAACAGTCTTTTGGGCATAGCCGCAGGGATTCTTGAAGTGGTGGTTGCTTTGTGGATTCTCTACATTATTATACAAAACTTCCCCACGGGAGCCTTCGGGGAACAAATAATGAAGTGGACCAATGAAAATGAGTGGCTGCTCCGGCTGTATCAATCCAATTATATTTCGGGCTGGATATCTTCTTTTATGTAGATATCCGGCCTTTCTCTTTTCGTGGGGCAGGTATAATACGGAGGACCGACCTTCGAAAGCCCCGGTTTATACAATATCTTGTGGTAGAAACTACAAGATATTGGGGTTGATAAAATATTCCAAAAACTTGTAAAAAAAATCTAAAAAAATGTTGACATCTAACGATACATAATGCTAAAATAAGACTCACCGCGGATAACGGTGAAACAACAACTTGAAAGAAATAAAAAAAGTTGAAAAAAGTGCTTGACTGGCAAAACAACATGTGATAAGATATCAACTGTTGCGGCTGAGAAAGCAGCACACAGA
>NZ_QUES01000057.1:0-28994 GCF_003478085.1 Eisenbergiella sp. OF01-20
TGTTTATTTGTCAAGGTTCTGTGTGCTGCTTTCTCAGCCGCAACAGTTGATATTTTATCTCATGTTGTTTCGCCAGTCAAGCACTTTTTTTAACTTTTTATTTCTGATTTGTTACCGTTTTAACCGGCAACGAAGATGATTTTATCATTCTGGTTCGACTTTGTCAATCATAATTTTACATTTTTTTCAAATATTTTTAACAACTTCTTACGAAATCTTGAAACCGCCTTATTTTCAGGCGGTTTCACAGCTATCTATATTATTTCTACACGGTTCAATCTTCCTTTACTTGTTCCATTTCAA
Organism: Eisenbergiella sp. OF01-20; assembly: GCF_003478085.1. Classification (NCBI taxonomy): domain Bacteria; kingdom Bacillati; phylum Bacillota; class Clostridia; order Lachnospirales; family Lachnospiraceae; genus Eisenbergiella; species Eisenbergiella sp. OF01-20. The sequence goes on from NZ_QUES01000057.1 coordinate 304, forward strand.
ACCAGAATTCCACTCCATTCTCATAATTCACAACCCCGTATCTCTGATTCATGGACTCCATAATTGCTTTAACAATAGAAAGCCCTACCCCGCTGCCTCCGTATTCACGCGTCCTCGCTTTATCCACCTTATAGAATTTTTCCCAAAGGTGGGGAAGCGACTCTTCCGGAATGGGAGTCCCTGAATTAAAGACAGAAATTCTTAGCTTTTTTCCCTCTCCGGTCAATTTGATATCCACCACCCGTTCTCCGCCCAAGTGGTTTAACGCATTGCTGAAATAATTCATAAAGACTTCTTCTGTTTTAAATTCATCCCCCCACACATAAACCGGTCCTTCTTTATCAAAACGGATTTCCGCTTCATTCTGTTTAATCAGAATCTCCGCTGACTGCAGATAATTCTTAATGAGGGTAACTATATCAAAACGCTCCATTGATACCACATCATTTCCGAATTCCAGCTGATTCAGGGTAAGAAGCTTCTTTACCATATTATTCATTTTTCCGGATTCATCAATGATAACGTCGCAGTAAAAGTTTCTGCTATCTTCATCGTCGTCATTTATTCCTTCCTTAAGCCCTTCCGCATATCCCTGAATAAGCGCGATGGGTGTTTTCAGTTCGTGAGATACATTGGAAAGGAATTCCTTCCGCATCTCATCCACTTCATTTTTCTTTTCTATATCCTTCTGCAGCTCATTATTGGCAGTTTTTAATTCCGATATCGTAGCTTCCAGCGTATCCGCAAGCTGGTTGATGTGGTTTCCCAGGATCGCCGTTTCATTAAAACTCTTCCCCTGATATCTGGCATCAAAATCCAGATGCGTCATACGTTCAGAGATGCGGGCAAGCTCCAGAATCGGATCTGTTACTTTTTTGGTAATAATCCAGATTATAATTCCGCTGGCAATGGTAGCCGCAATCCCGACATATGCAAGAAAACGGTTGGCAATATCCACGCTGTCCCGGATGCCTTCCAAAGCAGTTCTGATAAAGAAAAGGTTTCCGTTGTCCAAAAAACCCCACATATCCAGATATTCCATGCTGATCCGGTTGCTTGTAACCAGCTGTACAATGTAAAAGGGACTTTCATTCCTTACCAGAGTTTCATTGGTAATTGTATTTTCCCCATATTTTGCTCCCTGGTAATTATCAGGCTTATTCTTAAACCCGGAATTGCCTGCGTCCATACTGTCGAAAAGGACATGATTCCACAGTTCTATTTTCAGCATGGAGGGATCTCCGCCGCTGACCCGTATGGTTTCGGAATCCTCATCCAGTACAAGGATGGAAATATTATATCTGGCACTGAGCTGCTGAAGATGAATGTCGAAATCATCCGAGCTGATACTGCCTTTCTGCGCGGCTGCATTCATTTGCTTATACGCATCCATAACCACTGTCTGCTTATTATGGAAATAGTATTTCTCAAGGAAGGTATTATTAATAAACCAGCACAATAGAATTGTGCCGGCCATTAATCCGATAAATATACAGGCAAACTGTTTTCGTATGGAGTATCTCATGTCTCGTCAACCTCAAATTTGTAACCCATTCCCCAAATAGTTTTTATCATATCGCCTTTATCACCCAACTTGCTGCGAAGCTTCTTCACATGGGTGTCAATTGTTCTGGCATCTCCGAAATAGTCATAATTCCATACATTATTCAAAATTTTTTCCCTGGAGAGAGCGATACCCCGGTTTTCCATAAAGTAAGTTAACAGTTCAAACTCCTTATAGCTCAGTTCCACATTCTGTCCGTCGATGGTAACCATATGAGCGGCCTGATCCAGATGAATGCCGCCTGCCTCCATCACATCACCGCTGGCTGTTTTGCCCGCTCTTCTCAGTATAGCTTCCACACGGGCCACGAGAATTTTAGGGCTGAAGGGTTTGGAAATATACTCATCCACTCCCAGATCAAATCCCTGCAGTTCATCCTTTTCATCCCCTTTAGCCGTCAGCATGATAATGGGGACCTTGGAATAATTGCGGATCTCCCGGCACACCTGCCATCCATCCATCTTCGGCATCATCACATCCAATATAATCAATGCGATATCATTCTGTTCAAAGAAAATATCAAGCGCTTCGCTTCCGTCGCCGGCTTCCACTACTTCATAGTTATTTTTCTGGAGAAAATCCTTCACCAGTTTACGCATCCTGCTTTCATCATCCACTACAAGTATTTTGGTACGTTCCATAACAACCCCGATTCCGCCGGCATCATTCCGGCACTTCCATATGATTCAAAGTTATTCTGTAACTGTTCAAGACCTTCCCAGTTACGTTTTTTCCGCTTTATTTACAGTGTAACAGATATTTATGAAAAACATGTGAACTTTTCCTTTTTTTTGCTTCTTTTCACCTTTCTGCATAGAGTGTGTTTTAAAATTCATTCCCGCAATTTTCAAACACACTCTAGCAGGAAGGCTGTTTGTGTTCCACGCTCTCCATCCGCTGCCGTTCTGCAAAAATCCGCTCCGTCCTGTTCATAACCTTACCATATGCAATGATCAGAAATACATCTGCCATTATCCAAGCCAACGGACTGGCAAAGCCTGCGGCTACAAAACCAAACAGAGGAACCAGAAGGAAACCGGCCAGCGCTCTTGCTATCATTTCACTGACCCCTGATAAAATAGCAAGCATGCTGTAACCCATTCCCTGGATTAAAAACCGGATATTATTCACCAATGCAAGCGGGAAATAGAAAAGGGAGTTGCAAAGCAGATAAAGTTTTACATTTGCCAAAATCACCTCTTCCGTACGATCCACAAACAGCAAGGCCAGCTTTCCCCCTGCCAGGGCAATGATACCGAAGGAAATGACTGCGTAAAATGCTCCGATACTATTGGCGGAACGGATTCCCTGCCTGATGCGGCTTGTTTTGCCAGCTCCCATATTCTGTCCGGCAAAGGTTGCCATCGTTGCTCCGAGCGCATCGAAGGGACAGGCAAAAAAACCTCCGATTCTGCTGGCTGCCGTCATAGATGCCACTGCTATAGAACCAAGGGAATTCACCGCGCTTTGGAGAATTACACTCCCGATAGCCGTTACTGAATACTGCAGTCCCATGGGTATCCCCATAACACACAGATTCCGGACATACTGTGCTTCCAGCTTCCATTCATCTTTCCTGATATGTAAAATGTCAAATTTCGTTCTCATATACAGCAGGCAGCTTACTCCGGATACGGCCTGGGAAACCACAGTTGCCACTGCTGCGCCTGCCACTCCCATGTGCAGAACCACAATACAGAAAAGGTCCAGGAAAATATTCAGGAAAGCGGATAAAAGCAGAAAATACAGGGGCGTTTTGCTGTCTCCCATGGCGCGCAGGATACCGGATACCATATTATATAATATCGTTGCCGGTATACCGGCAAAAATAATTACTATATAGGTATAGGCCCCACGGAATATATCATCCGGAGTCCGCATCAGCCGGAGAATCGGCCTGCACAGGATAATGGTAGCTATGGTCATCAGCACTGCAAATAACAGAGCCAGCCATGTACTGTTGGCCACATACTTTCTCAACGTCTTTTCATTTTTCGCCCCGAAGCTCTGTGCTATGGGAATTGCAAACCCGTTGCAGATACCCATGCAGAATCCGATTATCAGGAAATTGATGGAGCCTGTACTTCCCACGGCCGCCAGGGAATTCACCCCGAGAAACTTTCCTACTATTATCGTATCAACCAAATTGTAAAACTGCTGAAACAAATTACCGAATAAAAGAGGTACTGCAAAACCCAGTATCAGCTTTATCGGTTTTCCATCGGTCATATCCTTTGTCATATTCTTTCCCCGCTTTTCTCATATTTCTATATGTGGTATATCATATCAGAAAAAAGATTACAAACATTTTCTGCAAAAAAACAGCCGGAACTTTTATATCCCGGCTGTTATCTAACACTCTCTGTTTTTAAGTCTGTTCATTACCTTCGCAGCAAAATCTGCCGCATTCTTCAAATCCTCCGCATCCGGATGCAGCAATGCCTCATCAAAGTTCCGGAGCATCGCTTTTATTTTCACTTCATCCATTCCGTTTTTTTCCATCATTTCATATTTCTGACGAACCTGCATCGGCATTTTGCCCTGGCACATATAGGCTCCCAAGTATCTGCAGTCCTCCGGCAGCCAAACCTTAACCTTTTGCTCAATACTTTTATAATATTCTTCATTAGCTCCCATTCCGCAGGTTCCGAAAAGAGCCACATTTTTCCCCTCCAGCTCAGACAGTAAATCCACCACCCGCATATCACAGGTCCCTTTATCTGTCCAGAAACCGATAAAATAGGTTTCCGCATCTTTTCCATTATATTCGTCTATGGACTGCATATCCTTGGAGTCTCCGGGGATTGCCGCAAATATACTGGAAGCCACCTTCTTTGTGTTCCCGGTATGGCTTGAATAAATAACCATTACTTCCATTTTACGTACTCCTTTCTTGTCCCACCCGCATTCATATTAAAAACGTCCTATGGGAATACCGCCTCCGCAGCATAATCCGCCGCCCCCACAGCACATGTTACAGATAAGATTGGCAATACATAGCTTAAGACACCAGTTGCTGCCGTCCATCGCCGGCATTCCATAAGGGGACTGCTGTGTCTGATACCAGCTTCCTCCGGATTCCATCTGTTGCTGCCATACTCTGTACTGCTGATTTCCGGGATCCATAGCCACTGCTTTTTTCACATGATCCAGGGCTATCACATTATTGCCCAGTCCTGAATTTGCTATAGAACTATAGTAATACCATTGCGCTGTCCTGTCACTGATACCGGAAAGCACATTCAGCGCCTCCCGGAAATGTCTGCTTTGGATATAATTATAAGCGGCTTTCATATGCACCGTATATTCATCACCGCTGTCATTGCTCTGTGTCCTTCGATAGCTCTGCCCGCCGAACCCAAAACTGCCGAATAAATCTTCGAAATCTCCGAAGCCGCCGAAATCCTGGTATCCACCGCCGCTTCCATAGCTGCCGGAACCGGAACTGCTTCCGTAGCTGCCTGTACCTCTCTGCTTTTCATCCATAATCCGCTGATAAGCCTGCTGGATTTCCTTGAATTTTTCTTCCGCCTGCTCCTTATTCGGATTATTCACATTGGCATCCGGGTGATATTTTCTGCTTAACGCTCGATATGCTTTCTTAATCTCTTCATCTGATGCATCCCTTGATACACCCAGTACCTGATATGGATCACGCATTTTCCTGCTGTTCCTTTCTTTTGCCCTTTACCATCTCATACCGGCACCAAACACCGGAATAAAGGATGTTCCGCAGAATATCCACATTCTGCAGAACCGGGAGTTTTTCAAAAGCTCTGGAGCATTCTGCCATCATCATCCGCAAAATCTGGTAAACATTATCATCAAAACCGCTCTCATTGCATATGGAAAGGAAAGGATTAAAGTTTCCCTTCTTACGATCCTTTTCTATATCTTCATAGGCATCCATCAAATAAATAAATTTCCCCAGGAAAAATCCCATTTTACGAAGATCATCTTCCCATTCGTCCTTTTTGAGTGCAAAAATCTCCGCCATTATATTACCAAAACACCCTGCTACCGTGTCAAGGTTTTTTTCATTTCTCTGCTCACACTCATGAAGCGCCTGCATCTGCACGGCGATTTCCTCCGCCTTTTCCGGCAAACGCGCTGCCGCATCCCGGAATGCTTTCTTCAGGATCCCTGCATAACCTCTTTTCCAGACTTTCTTCTCATCTTCCCAGTCATCCATGCACTGATAGTAAGTCATTAATATATTTATATCGGCCGCGTAATCCGTAAATATATTTTCCCGTGTAGGATGCCTGTCAAAGGGATGGGCAACGCATTTACAGTCCTCCACCTTATCGTCTACCTCATACAGCCCCTTGAGCAATAGAATAAGGAACGTCATATCATAGGTTACGGTAATCTGTCCTTTCATACCGTAACGCTTTTTAAGCTCCTGGCAAAATCCGCAGTAATAGGATTGATACAGATCAAAATCCCTGAATTTCATTTCCTGTTTATTCACAATTACATATCCGAACATGGTTTTCTCCCGTCAGCTTTTCTTAATGAATTCCGTTTGGCATTTCGGGCATCGGATGGCAATTTTGCCCTTCCCCCGGGGAACTCTGATCTTCTGCTTACAACCGGGACATTTATAAATATGGTGTGTTTTCCTGTCCTTCATATCCCGCTGGAAAGCGGCCCACTTTTTACGGATACCGGATGTCATCTGCAGATATTTCTGATTTTCAGCGTATCTTTTGGACACATTTTTGGAAAACATACGGAAATAGCAATAGACCAGAAGCAGCAGAATTATAAATGACCATACCATGCTTCTTGTAAAAAAAGAAAGAATCATACAGGCCAGTGCCACTCCCATTAAAAATCTGGTAAACGGATCCACCCCGTATCGACCCTGCATAAACCGTATCAGCTTTTCTTTCATTCTCTCTCCTATCCGCGCATCTGTATACGCGCCCGGTTCCGACACCGTCCCGGGCAGTATGCTGTTTATGTCCTATATTTTACCGCTGTCACCGTAAATTGCAATTAACTGGCTGAAAACTTACTATTAAAAAAGTATAAACCTTTTTCAGGTGCCCATACTAAAAATATCTCACAAGCGCAGGCTACTGCCGCTCTTGGGAATCAACCAGACATCGTTCAATGATAAAGGAGTGAAAAAAATGTCCAAAGATTTTAAAAGCAGTGAAACGAAAGATAACCTGATGCGCGCCTTTGCAGGGGAAAGCCAGGCCAGGAACCGCTATACCTTTGCGGCCTCTCAGGCACGGAAAGAGGGACTGCACGTTATTGAGGCAGTTTTTACATTTACCGCAAACCAGGAAAAAGAACATGCTGAAATCTTCTATAACCATTTAAAAGAACTCAGCGGCGAAACCATCGTGGTAGACGGGGGCTATCCGGTAGATATTTACCCCGATGTGAAACAACTGCTATTTGCTGCCCAGCATAATGAATATGAGGAATATGATCCCATTTACAAAGCTTTTGGCGACAAAGCCAAAGAAGAAGGCTTTGAGAAAGTGGCAGCCTCCTTCCATATGATTTCTGCCATAGAAAAAACACACGGCGATCGTTTTGGTAAATTTGCACAGCTTATGGAACAGAATAAGCTGTTCATATCCGATGTGGAAACCGGATGGATATGTTTAAACTGCGGCTATGTTTATACCGGAACAAACGCACCGGAAAAGTGTCCTGTCTGTGATCATGACAAAGGATATTTTATCCGTCTGACAATGGCACCTTTTACAGAATAAAATAGCATACGCCGGGAAAAGACTCCTTGCTTTTCCCGGCATTTCGTATAATTATCTTCCTAAAGTATACCCGAATACATATTTTCCTGCTTTTCTTCCCCGAAAATCTGTTATATGATAGATTTTCAGGAGGATTTACAACATGAACAAGCAACATACAGTCCTTTTCAGGCATACCGCAGACAGGAAATACCCGCCGCAGCTATTCCGGGCCATTCTGTCTTTATTCCTATGCGCCCTGCTTCTTTTTACAGCAGGATGCTCCCAGACATTTCCCGCGGATTCCGGCCCGGCTCCCGCCGGAAACAGTGCCGGAGGGAACCCGGATGTTTCCGGTGTTCTGAAAGTGCATTTCATCGATGTCGGCCAGGGAGATTCCATTCTCATCCAGTCGGGGCAGGAAAGCATGCTCGTGGATGCCGGCACCAATGAAAGCGGGAGCCAAGTAACGCAGTATCTGAAATCCCTGGGGATCAGCCGCCTTTCTTATGTAATCGGCACCCATCCTCACGAGGACCATATCGGCGGATTGGATGACGTTATCAAGGCTTTTTCCGTCGGAACTGTCATTATGCCCGACGCCTCTCACACCACCCGTACTTATGAGGATGTACTGGATGCCCTGCTTGATAAAGAGCTGAAGATCACCAAGCCGGTTCCCGGAACAGTATACCAGCTGGGAGAAGCTTCTTTTACCATACTTTCCCCGTCCGATGATGTAGTGCAGCAAGCTGAGTCCGCAGGAGATTTGAACAATCTCTCCGTGGGAATCCGTGTCAGCTTTGGATCCAATGCCTTTGTCATGTGCGGTGACGCGGAAACATTCTCCGAAGAAGCTATGACGGACAGCGGCCTGACTCTTCGCGCCGACGTTCTGAAGCTGGGACATCATGGCAGCTCCACATCAACCTGCGATACCTTTTTACAGGCGGTGGCTCCTTCCAGCGCGGTCATATCCTGCGGAAAAGACAACAGCTACGGTCATCCCCACCAGGAAACCATGGATAAACTCTCGGCCGCCGGAATTACGGTCTACCGCACAGATATGCAGGGAACTCTGATCGCCACGTCAGACGGCTCTGCAATCACATGGGACACCTCGCTTCCTCTCCCTGCCGCATCCGATATTCCTCCCGCAGAAACGCTCTCCGAAGGAACCTCTATGCCGGTAACCGCATCTTACATTTTGAATAAAAACAGCATGAAGTTCCACCTTCCCGCCTGTCCTTCCGCAGATAAAATAAAAGAATCCAACAAAATATGCTATAATGGCAGCCGGGAAGAAGTTATCGGTATGGGCTATGATCCCTGCAGTCAGTGCAGTCCCTGATAGCTGTCCGCAAAAATGACTCTCCGGCAGAAAGGAATTATATGAAATATATCATTGACCGATTTGAAGAAGGCAATGCCGTCTGTGAAAAAGAAGATCGCACCACAATCCTTGTAGAGAGAGCCCTCCTGCCTCCCCAGGCCGGTGAAGGGGATGTTCTTATATATGAGGACGGCAGATACCTGTTGGACAGCGCCGCCACTCTGGAGCGCCGGAAACGCATGGAAGAAAAACGCAAAAAGCTGTTCGGATAAGCATTCAGGACATGCCCCTATTCTAAAACAACAGGTGCCCCGGCAAAGATTTCCCGTATCCGGTTTTGGAGCGAATCCCAATATCCGGATGGGGGGAAAATCGATGCCGGGGCACCTGGCCTTGTTTATTTCCAGCAATATATAACGATTCCTGCTACACGGTGATACCAAACAGCTGGATGATTTCTGCATTTATCATCCCATCCACAGTTAATCCGTATGCTGTCTGAAACGCAGTCAGCGCCTGTTGGGTAGTCTCGTCAAACACACCGTTTATTTCACCGCTGTAATAGCCAAATGCCTGCAGCCATGTCTGTGTCTGCGTTACCATGGATGCCAGCGCATCCTCCGCGGAAAGCTGTGCCGCCCCCTGCTGGGATGTATCACCTGCGGAAGGAACCTGAGGTGCGGGTACATCCGCTGCCGGTGCCGGCGCTGCTGCAGGCTGTGTCGCTTTCACACTGCCCGATGAAGCATAGGGACAAACACCATTCTCGTGCAAATGTGCCGGATTGCCGCCGCAGTGATAATGATAGCTGCCGAGTCCGCTCTTGTTCTTGTTGTCATGATGGCCTCCATTGGCATCCGTTCTTCCGGAATGTGCCTCCGCCGTTATAGCTGTCGGGCAGCCGGTTACCGCCGGAACCGCAGTCAGACATAACAGTGAAGCAAGTAATACTACTGCAAATCTCTTCATTTGTACTTCCCCTCTCGATTATTTTTGATAGTAAGACTTCACATAATCAGTATAACGCTGCATGAAATATTTGTACATAGCGATGTTTCCATTATTTTCCTTCCACAGCCATGAAAAACAGGTCATTAAATCGTTCCAGTTCATCATATACAATACCATGTCCGCTATTTTCCAACTGATACAGGCAGGACCCGGAAATCGCTCTATGCTGGTATTCCGCCAGCTGGTTAGACACCACCACATCCTTTACGCCGTGGATAATGACGGTTGGAACCTTAACAGCAGCCAGATCGCTGCGGCCATCCTCATCACGCAGGGATATAGCCGCCTGAACCGTACCGATACCGGAAGCAGAAAGGGCAATATCCTCAAACCAGTTCTTAATCTGTTCTGACTGGCAGCTTGCAAAAAGCTGTTCATGGCTGAATTCCCAGACAAGTTTGGGACGATCCGTACAGGCCAGCCGTATCAGGCTGTTTACATATTCCCTGGTCAGTCCATAGGGAAAACCTTCCCTCTGCGTCCAGCATGGGGCAGCTGCCGCCAGAAGAATCAGGCGATCGACTCCATACCCCTGGTACTTCCTCATATATCTTAGTACAATCGCTCCTCCCATGGAAAATCCTGTAAGGACAAACCGGTTCAAACGCAGGGCGCAGACTACCCGGTAAATATCATCCGCCATCTGGTCATAGGAATAGCCGCAGGACGGTACATCCGAATTGCCGAATCCCCTCAGATCCATCGTTACAACACGATAGCCGCAGGATAAAAGCATTTCCAGCTGGTATTCATACATCAGATTGGATAAAGGCCAGCCATGGATCAATACAACCGTCTTTTTTCCTTTCGGATTGTAATCATACACTGCGATATTTACATCATCCGATACTTTAACAAAATACATACTCCACCATTTTACCGTTTTTGTTATATTATGCTGCTTTTTGAAAGAGGAAGCATGTACGGCTGCACTTGAAAAAAGGTACGTATCTTGTCAGCTGTGGAAGCTGATCAATCATACGCACCTTTTAAATGGAGTAGACGGGAGTCGAACCCGTGTCCAAAAGCCCATTCCCTGTCCTTCTACTATCATAGTCAATTCTTAAACATTCCCTCCGCTAACCGGAAATTGACATCCGGTTAACTTCAGTAGCTTCATAATACGCCCGCAGGCTCAAAGCTTTGCCTGCGTCGTTTCCTACAAAGTCGATGCCTGAATCTTAAAGTGTAGGTGCTCTAAGCCAGACAACGCAGCATTAAGCTGCTGCGTAAGCTAAAGTATTGTCTTCAGCGTTTATATTTAGGTTTGGATTTGACGCATTCCTGCGGATAGCTTCTCCAGCTGCAAGACCCCTGTCGAAACCTTGACTACCCCATATGCAATTGTAAACAGTATCGTTAGTATACACATCTTTATGCCCGATGTCAAGAACAGACGGTTCTTTTTAATAAAGATTTTTCACTTTGAATTCTCTTTCCGATTCTCTCCGCGCATCTTTTTTTGCAATATCCTGCCGCTTATCATATAATTTCTTACCACGGCAGAGTCCTATTTCTATCTTAGCCCTTCCGTCTCTGAAATATACCTGGAGCGGCATCAGCGTATAGCCTTTTTCCGCCACTTTGCCTGTCAGTTTCATGATTTCCGCTTTATGCATAAGAAGTTTTCTCACACGAAGAGGATCCTTGTTAAATATATTTCCCTTTTCATAAGGGCTGATGTGCATCCCATTGATAAACACTTCCCCTTTATCCACAGCAATAAAGGCTTCCTTGATGCTGCACTTTCCCAAACGGAGTGATTTCACTTCCGTTCCATGCAGCACCAGGCCAGCTTCATACTTTTCCTCTACAAAATAATCATGGAATACTTTTTTATTGTTTGCTACCAGTTTCATTGCTTCTTTCGCCATCGTCAATCCCCTCTTCTTCATATGGCAGTATAAAATCTATCGTTCTCGTAAACCGGTCGGCGAATTTAACTTTTATCCGGATCTTTTCACCCAGTTTATAACTCTTACCTGTCTGGCTCCCCCGCATTTCGCAGGCTGCTTCATCATAATAGAAGTAATCTCCCGGAAGCATGGAAACATGGACCAGTCCTTCAACCGTATTGGGCAGCTCCACATAAAGCCCCCAGGCCGTCACTCCCGAAATAACTCCTTCGTAAATCTCACCGATATGGCTTTCCATAAACTGCGTCTTTTTCAGCTTCTCTGTTTCCCTCTCCGCTTCGTCTGCCCGGCGTTCGGCCTGGCTGGATTGTTTTGCAACCTGAGGCAGGATTTGTTCATAATGGGCGGTTCGGCTTTCTTCCAGACGTCCGCGGAGCTGTTCCTTAATAATCCGGTGTATCTGCAGATCCGGATAGCGTCTGATAGGTGAAGTAAAATGACAGTAGTACGGGCTGGCCAGCCCAAAATGCCCCGTACATTCCGTACTGTACTTCGCCTGTTTCATACTTCTCAGTGTCAGCCTGCTGATTAATGCTTCCTCAGGTGTTCCCTCTATCTTATCCAGCAGCTTCTGCAGCTCCATGGGATGGATCTCTTCCTGCCCGGCCTTCATAGAGTATCCAAAATTATGGATAAACAGGCTTAACCTGTGTATTTTTTCCGGATCCGGATTATCATGGACACGGTATACAAACGGCGCCTGAAGCCAGTAAAAATGCTGGGCCACCGTTTCATTTGCCAGCAGCATAAAATCTTCTATAAGCTTTGTAGCGGTATTCCGTTCATATGGCCTGATTTCCAGCGGATGTCCGCTTTTATCCAGAATGATTTTACTTTCCGGAAAATCAAAATCAATAGCCCCTCTTTTCTGCCTTCTTTTTCTTATTAGGGAAGACAAACGGGCCATATCCCGGAACATGGGTACCAGTTCCCTGTATTCTTCCATTTCCTTTGGATCTTCCGCCTCCAGTATTCCGGCCACACTTGTATAAGTCATTCTCCGGTTCACATGGATAACGCTCTCTGCCAAACGGTAATCGACTACTTCTCCCCTGGGATTGACTGTCATCAGACAGCTTAAGGCCAGCCGATCCTCACCGGCGTTCAGAGAACAGATACCATTTGACAGTGTATGGGGAAGCATAGGGATAACCCTGTCGACCAGATAAACGCTGGTTCCCCTCTTCAAGGCTTCTCTGTCCAAAGCCGAATTTTCCTGGACATAATTGGTAACGTCCGCAATGTGCACACCAAGGCAATAGTTTTCGCCATCTCTTGTCAGACTCACTGCATCATCCAGATCCTTGGCATCCTCTCCGTCTATCGTTACCATTGTCAGTTCCCTTAAGTCCAGCCTTCCGGCCATGTCGGCTTCTGTGACTTCAAGCGCACACCTTTCCGCCTGATTCATCACCTTTTCCGGAAAAGCCTCCGGCAAATCAAAGCTTCTGACGATAGACATAATATCCACGCCCGGATCATTGATATGGCCCAGTATCTCAACGATTTTTCCTTCCGGACTTCTTCTCCCGGATCCGCCGTAATCCGTTATCTCCACCACCACCTTGGAACCGCTCACCGCTCCTTTGGAACGTTCCTGGGAGACAAAGATATCCGACGGAAGCTTCGGGTTATCAGGTATCACAAAACCAAAGCTGCGGCTCTTCTGATAAGTCCCCACCACATGGGTAGTCCCTCTTGCAATGATACGGCTTATCCGTGCTTCCTGCCTTTGTCCATGCCGTCCCGGAAGAATAACCACCTCTACGGTATCCAGATGATAGGCTCCGTTTACCTGATCCTCCGGAATATAGAGATCCTCCTCCCTTCCATCGATCTGCACAAAGCCGAATCCCTTTTGATGGCTTGTAAAAATACCTGTAAGCTGCTGCTGTTCCGGTTTGGAATAACGTCCCCGTTTATTTATCTGTACTTTGCCCTCTGCAAGTAGTTCCTGCAAAATTCTCTTTAATTCCGGCCTGTCCTCCGGCTCCACCTGCATAATACAGGCGAGTTCCTTTTCTCTCATAGGAACATAGCTGGCTTCTTCCATAAGGCCGAGTATCCTCATTTTACGTGTCTCTGTTTTATTCTGTGTCATAATTCCTCTGTTTCTAAAATGAGATGCAGGCAGTTCATTCCGCGGGCAACAAGCCAAACGGTTCCGGTTCCCTGCCAAAAAATAAGCACCCCTGTTTGTATACAAGAGTGCTTTGGTAGTTAAAACTTGGATATGTTCAGGATTGCCGCAATTACAATAAAAGAAATCGCAAGGTACTTGGTGATTTTCACTAATGTCCCTTCCATGGAACGTCCCTTGTTTTTTCCCCAGTATGTCTCTGCTGCACCGCTGATAGCTCCCAGGCCGGCTGCTTTGCCTTCCTGCATCAGTACCAAAACTGTCAATGCAATACAAATTATAATAAAAAGCACTGTTAATATTATTCTCAAAACTGCCATTTCTACACCTCCTAACGCCAAGCACTTGTAAGTTTACCACATAAGACAGATATTTACAATAGAATTTTTTAATTTTCGTAGCTTTCCATAAAAAGGGCCTGTGCGCCACAAGGCGCACAGGCCGCATCTTTTCAGGAATTATTTCCTGTAATTCATTCGAAGCTTATCTACCGAACTGCATATCATTGTTACCGGAATTGGTTTCCCACATTTCCAGCATATTGATAGGATCGTTGTAGTCTGCCAGCCAGCCTTCACGAGCGAAGTCAAACTGTCCCTGCTTTCTTTCATCAAGGAATACGGACCACTCACGGGTTTCAACAGTTACAGTAATACCGATAGCTGCAAGATCCTGCTGGATAGCTTCACCAATCTTAACATTACCTTCAGAATCATTGGTAAGGTAAGTCATGCTGATAGGTGTTTCAGCAGAAAGCATACCGCTTTCATCAAATTTATAACCAGCGCTTTCAAGAAGAGCCTGTGCTTCTTCCATATTGGCATCCGTCAGTTCCGGATCATAGTAACCAACCTTATCTTCTACCGGATAAGTATAGGTATCATCATTCTTTCTGAATTCGCCGCCGTTTCCGTCCGCCATACCGGTAGGGATGAAGGTGTTGGCGATTTCCTGCTCTGCCTGTGCAACTGTGTCAACAATATACTGACGGTCAATTAACAGACACATAGCCTTTCTCATAGCAGCAGCCTGTTCAACAGTCTTGCCGGCAAACAGTTCGCTGTTTACATTGAATCCGCAGTAATAGGTTCCCAGGGTAGGAATCTTGTGGAATTCAGGTGTTTCCTTTACGGTAGCCATCATATCAGTTGCAATGGTATCTGCAAACTGCAGGGAACCGTCTACAAATGCATTATAGATAGCGGTATCATCACTGCTGAGCATGAACTCAATCTTATCAAGGGTAACCTTGTCAGCATTGTAGTAGTTAGGGTTCTTCTCATAAGTCATGGATTCATTGTGCTTCCATCCGGTACATACCATCGGGCCGGAGGATACGAAACCAGCTTCTGTACACCATGCACCCGGGTTATCAGCAGCGCCTTCGGCACCTTCTACACTAGCCTGGGGAACAGGATAAAATGCAGGGAACGCACAAAGGTCAAGGAAATATGCACAGGGAGCAACCAGATTTACGGTGAAGGTCTTGCCGTCTTCGGAAGCAGCGATATCCAGAGTCCCATCATCTTTGGTAGCAATAACGGTGGTCAGGTATGCATAGTCAGCCCCGGTATCCGGATTTGCAAGTCTCTGCCAGCTGTATTCCACATCTTTGGCATTCAGTTCTGTACCGTCAGACCATTTCAGGCCATCCTTCATAGTGAAAGTATAGCTTAAACCATCTTCGGTCATTTCATAGCTGTCTGCAAGATCGGGGGTAAGCTGTCCGTTCTCATCATACATAAACAGACCGGCAAATGCAAGGATTGCAAGGCAGGCACCGTCTACTGTAGAGTTCAGAGCGGGATCCAGTTTGTTAGGTTCCGATGCAATCTGAAGAGCCAGGGTGTTGGTAGGAGTTGTTGCAAAACCAAAATATTTGAAGCCAAACAGGTTTGCATAAATTCCATCCACATCAGTCTTCTGAAGATAAACGTCATTGTAATAGTAAAGCGGAATAACAGCCCATGTGTTCATCAGCTCATCTTCTGCTTCATGCATAAGGGCTTCACGCTTTGCAAGATCGGTCTCGGTTCTGATAGCCGCGATTCTTGCATCATACTCTTCCCATGCGGGTGCTGCTTCGCTGGACGGGCCGTGAGCGGCTGTTCCTGCGTCTGCAGTGGTTGATTCATCTGCTGCTGTTGATTCTGCAGCGGAATCTGCGGTGGTTTCTGCTGTGGTCGGAGCTGACTCAGTAGTGGTTCCTGCGGATCCACATCCGGCCAGAGTACTTACAACCAGAGAAGCAGCCAGCGCTAATGCCAGATACTTTTTCTTCATAAATTATTACCTCCCATGAATAATAGATACGGTTTATTATACAACGTTCTTCTCAAAAAGAAAAGGACAAATTGTATCAAAAGGAAAAAAACGGGAAAACTGGCATTATTTATTCCAGCAGGCCACCTGATGGCCATTGCCCCTGTCCGTAAGGGCGGGACATTCCTTTGCACACTGTTCCGTCGCATACTTGCAGCGGGTACGGAACGCACAGCCGCTCGGCATATGCAGCGGGCTGGGGACATCGCCCTCCAGTACAATACGGTGCCTTTCCCGGGCCATTTTAGGATCCGGATAAGGCACGGCACTGAGAAGGGACTGGGTATAAGGGTGAATAGGGTTGTCATTAAGCTCATTGGAATCCGCAATTTCCACTATTCTTCCCAGATACATAACCGCTATCCTGTCGGAAATATGATGGACCACCAGAAGGTCATGGGCAATAAACAGATACGCCACACCCAGCTTTTCCTGGAGTTCCTCAAACATATTGATTACCTGCGCCTGGATAGATACGTCCAGGGCGCTTACCGCCTCGTCACAGACTATAAACTTGGGATCCGTCGCCAATGCTCTTGCAATACCGATACGCTGACGCTGCCCGCCGGAAAATTCGTGTGCATAACGGGTGGCGTGCTCCGCATTCAGGCCTACCAGTTCCATAAGGTTAATGATCTTGTCACGGCGCTCCCCTTTGGAGGAATAGAGCTTGTGCACATCCAAAGGCTCTCCGATAATATCTTCAATAGTCATACGGGGATTCAGAGAAGAATAAGGATCCTGGAATACCATCTGCATTTCCTTCCTCATATGCCCGATGGTGGAACCATTCACTTTTTCCCCGTTGTAAAACACTTCTCCGCCTGTCGGCGTATAAAGCCGGAGCAGGGAACGTCCAACCGTCGTCTTACCGCAGCCGGACTCCCCTACCATTCCCAGCGTTTCTCCGGGCTTAATGGCAAAGGATACGCCATCCACAGCCTTCAGGGGAACACTTTTCATAACACCGACTTTTATGGGAAAATACTGCTTAAGATCTTTGACCTCAACCAGATATTCACTTTTCTTATTTTGTATCTCTTTACTCATGTTTACCGCCTCCTTGCTTTGCTTCCATCGCCTCTTTCACGTTCAGCCAGCAGGATGCGTAATGTCCGTCAGGCATCTGCATTTCCTGCGGAACTTCTTCTATACAAATCTTCATGGCGTTTTCACACCGGGGGCAGAAAGCACAGCCTTTCGGCATATTCAGCAGATTAATAGGCGTACCGGGAATGGGGATGAGTTTTTCCCCTATCCTGTCCACGTTCGGAATGGAACGCAGAAGCCCTTTTGTATATTCATGATGAGGGCGGTAGAAAATATCCTCTGCCGTACCTCTTTCACACACACGCCCGCCGTACATAACAATGATTTCATCGCACATATCTGCGATAACACCCAAATCGTGGGTAACCATAATAATTGCCATACCCAGCTTCTTCTGCAATTCCTGCATCAGTTCAAGAATCTGGGCCTGAATGGTAACATCCAGCGCCGTAGTAGGTTCATCCGCAATCAGGATATCCGGTTCACAGGCAAGTGCCATGGCGATCATAACACGCTGGCGCATACCGCCGGACAGCTCATAAGGATACTGCTTCACACGCTTTTCCGGTTCATTTACGCCAACCAGCGTAAGCATTTCCACGGCACGCGCCTCGGCCTCTTTTCCTTTTCTGTCAGTATGAAGCTCGATTGCCTCTTTCAACTGGTTTCCTACCGTAAACACAGGATTCAGGCTGGTCATGGGATCCTGGAAAATAATGGAACAGCATTTTCCGCGGAACTCCCTCATTTGTTTTTCTGTAAATTTGGTAATATCGTCGCCTTTATATAGAACCTGGCCGCCTTTCAGGCTGCCGTTGCTTTCCAGAATACGCATAATGGAATAAGCCGTGACGGATTTACCGGAACCGGATTCACCAACAATTCCCAGGATTTTACCTCTGTCAAGGTCAAAGGAAATGCCGTTGACAGCCATTACCTCCCCGTTATCCGTTGAAAAGGAGGTACGAAGATCTTTTACGGAAAGTATATTTTCATTCTCACTCATATTATTACCTCCTTAATTTCGGATCAAATGCATCTCTGAGACCATCGCCAAGCAGATTGAATGCCAGCGTAATCAGACAGATCAACAGCGAAGGGAAGATCAGTTTATAAGGATAAACACTGATACCCGCTCTTGCCGCATTTGCAAGGGAACCAAGTGAAGGCATGGGCGCCTGAACACCAAGTCCGATAAAGCTCAGGAAGGACTCCGTAAAGATAGCGGAGGGAATCTGCAAAGCAGCTGAAATAATAATTACACTGATACAGTTGGGCAGAATATGCTTACGTATAATTCTTCCGGACTTCGCGCCGCTGACTTTGGCAGCCAGAACATATTCGTTCTGCTTGATTGTCAGGATCTGCCCTCTTACCAGCCTGGCCATACCTGTCCAGTACAGAAGCCCGAATACAATAAACAGCGATATCATATTCGTTCCCACTTTCTGCAGCGCCGGAAATTGTTCGATGTTAAGAACTTCCCTCAGCACAACAGACAAAAGAACTACCATCAGCATATCCGGAAGGGAATAAATAATATCTACGATACGCATCATAATAAGGTCGGTTTTCCCGCCGAAATAGCCGGAGACACTGCCGTATAAAACACCGATAATCAATACGATAATTGCGGCAAACACACCCACCGTAAGGGAAACCCTGGTGCCGTATATGACACGTACAAAATAGTCACGGCCCATTTCATCCGTTCCCATAATATGGGGGAATACTTTTCCGCCCTCAGCTATAAAAGCCTGTTCTTTTTCGGAATACTCAAACGGTTTCATATTGGAAGCTGTCTTATCACGTTTTCCATTTACCGTAATAATCTGGGAATAGGAATACGGAACCACATGGGGAACAATAAAAATCATTGCGATGATCAGGATAAGTACGATGATACTTCCCACCGCAAGCGGATTCTTCATTAATTTACGCATACCGTCCCGGAAGAAGGAAACAGATTCACTCATGACATCCTGCTGCTTCTTCTCTTCCTCTGTAGCCTTTTCAAATTTCTTTAGATCTATCTGTAAGCTCAAAGGAGACTTTTTAGGCATTTCATCTATATTTTTAACTTTATCCATTACTGGCCTCCTCCTAATCAAGTTTAATACGAGGGTCTACAAGTTTGTAAACAATATCCGTCAAAAGATTCATGGTAACCATCAGAACCGCAAGGAAAATAGTCGTCCCCATAATCATAGGATAATCGCGGTTCGTAATGCCGTCCACAAATTTGGCGCCAAGTCCGCCGATAGTAAAAATCTTCTCCACAACCAAAGAACCGGTCAGAATAGAAGCCGTCATCGGTCCCACATAGGTAATGACAGGAATCAGGGCATTCCTGAGCGTATGCTTAAAAATAACTTTCCAGCGCGCAACACCCTTGGCTCTTGCCGTACGGACATAGTCCTGCCCCATAACATCCAGCATACTGGTCTTGGTCAGACGTGTAATATAAGCCATCGGATAAGCCGCCAGGGCTATGACCGGCAGCACATAATTCTGATGGTTTGCATCCCATACAGGTATCCATTTCAGCTGCACGCAGAATACCAGCAGCAGCAATGTGGCAAACACAAAGCTGGGCAGCGATGTAAATAAGGTGGAAAAGAATATGATCAAACGGTCCGGGAGCTTATTCCTGGTCAAAGCCGCCAGGCTGCCGAACACCAGACCAAAAGCAAGTGCTACCAGAATCGCCATACCGCCAAGCCTGGCTGAAACATGGAAGGACTCGAAGATCAGCGTTTTGATATCACGGCCTGTTTTGGTGGATATACCAAAATCACCGTGAAGAAGATTTTTCATGTAAATCACAAACTGTTCAGGTACCGGTTTATCCAGATTGTACCTTTTCTCCAATGCGGCTTTTACCTCCGCCGATACTGCCTTCTCTCCGTCGAATGGTCCGCCGGGTATCGCATTCATGGCGAAGAATGTGATGCCGCAGACAATCAAAATAGTCACTATTGCGAGAAGGATTCTCTTTACAACGTATTTTGTCAACTGAAACACTCCTTTTCTGTTTGTACTGGCCATTGTTCGTACTGCGTAATAGGGTCCGGCGACAGCAATGGCTGTTAAAGAAAATAGACTTTTTGTCCCGTTGTCCTTCACAGAAATACATGTATGATTCTCCTGCGGACATTCAGGTACTAAACAATGACGCCTGGCGAACCAGCCGTCTTATGTCTGCGATAGCCCATGGTTCCCCATGATGCTTAGTGCTGTCATTACTTTATCTGTCTAACTTCTGCACAGATCTTATCATACCAGCTTTACAAATATACCACAATCCAATCACCGATGCAAGATTTTTCAGTTTTAAAACAAGATTTTCCATAAATTTTTAACAGTAACGGGCCGGACAAACACAAAATTTTATATAACAAAAAGAAGTCCGGTTCGATATGCCGGACTCCTCTTTTTTCTTCTATTATTATATGATATAGATTATTTGTTATATTTTATTAAAAGGTTCTTTATAGCAGGCCGCACATCCCAGTTCTTCTTCGATCCTAAGAAGCTGATTGTATTTCGCCACGCGGTCGGTACGGCAGGGTGCACCGGTTTTAATCTGTCCTGCATTAACAGCCACGGCAATATCCGCTATCGTGGTATCCTCCGTTTCACCGGAACGATGGGAAATAATGGTTTTGTATCCGTTTTTCTGAGCCATGCTGATCGCTTCGAAGGCTTCGGAAAGCGTTCCGATCTGATTTACTTTAATCAGTATTGCATTCGCTACTCCCAGCTTAATACCCGCATCCAGTCTTTTGGTATTCGTAACGAACAAATCATCCCCCACCAGCTGTACCTTGTCTCCCAGCCTGGCAGTAAGCTCTTTCCAACCATCCCAGTCATCCTCAAAAAGTCCGTCTTCGATGGAAAGGATAGGGAACTCACGGATGAGTTCTTCATAGTAATCCACCATTGCCTGGGAATCCCTGTACACTTCCTGGCCGCTCATTTTGCTTTCGCCCGGGAAATAATAGCGCTTGGATTTTTCATCATACAGCTCGCTGGCCGCCGCATCAATGGCGATCTTAATATCCTGTCCGGGCGTATAGCCGCTCGCCTTCACCGCTTCCACAATCAGCCGGAGCACATCGGAGGAGCTTCCCAGATCGGGAGCAAATCCGCCTTCATCCCCCACCGCTGTGGAAAGGCCCTTTTCCTTGCAGATCTTTTTCAGATTATGATAGATTTCCGCGCAGATGCGCAGTCCGTCACCAAAGGATTCCGCCTGGACCGGCATAATCATAAATTCCTGCAGATCCACCGTATTATCCGCATGCTTTCCGCCGTTAAGGATATTCATCATAGGTACCGGAAGCTGTCTTGCATGGATACCGCCCATGTACTGGTACAGGGGAATTTCCAGAGCCTTTGCCGCCGCTTTTGCCACCGCCATGGAAACACCCAGCGTGGCATTCGCCCCCAGATTACTCTTATTATCCGTACCATCCGCATCCATTAATATCCGATCCACTTCCAGCTGGCAAAGGGCATTCTTGCCCATCAGCGCCGCTTTCAGCTTCGTATTCACGTTTTTGACCGCTTTCTGCACGCCAAGCCCAAAATATCTGACCTCTCCGTCCCGCAGCTCCACCGCTTCAAATTGTCCGGTGGAAGCTCCGGAGGGAACTGCCGCTCTGCCGGTGACCGCATTTTCCAGCGTCACTTCTGTTTCTACCGTAGGATTTCCTCTGGAGTCCAGAATTTCTCTCGCATGAACATCCGTAATTTCCAAATATAAGTGCATACCTTCCTCGCTTTCTGCTGCCTGTCCCTGACAGCCTGTACTATCTTTCATAGTATTTTCCGAAAAAGGTATTTTTAACCTGATTATTCTGTTTTTGCTGTAGTTTTTTCTATTACAAACGCAGGCATAAGCTCCATAATCGGGACAAATCCTATATTGGCGGAGGGAAGGCTAACTCCCGGCTTAAAAGTAAGGCTGATATCATAATTATCATCCTGCAGCTTTCCGGTTATATTGGCCCCGGAAATATCCAGAAGAGTACGGGGATATAAAGCAGGAACGATTTTTTCGATATCCTTTTCATCTGTAAAGGTTTCCGTAACGGTCTGTTCATTGCTGTAGCTTACGGAACGTCCGCCGTCCGGGGAATAAATGATATCACTTTCCTTCAGGTTATAGCAGGTTACGCTCACGCTCACCAGCTGTTCGGGCTGCACAAAGCTTCCTCCTCCGGCGAGTTCCATGTAGGCATCCTGTTCCTTCAGAAGGGCTATGGTATCCTCAAATTCCGTGTATACCGGATAGGTCCAGCTATAATAGATGTCCTCCGGTTCCCCTTCCACATGATAGCCGATGCGCAGACTGCCTGCCGGAAGCTGGTTCAGCATCATGCTGCAGCTGTAATCGTCCAAATCCTCACTCAGAACCTTCAAAAGCTTCTCCATATCCCCCAGGTAGGATACCTCTTCCAGCCCATTGCTGTAAACCGCCTCCAGACTGTCCGCGTTCTCCATGACCAGAGGGTCATTTATCTGATACCGGCTATACTGGAAAGACCTGTCGGCAAAAATCGTATCCATATCCTCTATAGATTCTTCCAGCTCCACGGCAGCCGCCCTGCATAGGGAGCGGCCGTTATTCAGATTGTATTTCAGATAAACGATGGTGTAACGGTTATCATAGGTATTCAGTTCATAAGCCATTTCGTGATCTCTGGCCGCCAGATTCCTGATCGCTTCAATGGTTTCTGTATTTTCAGAGGCCATATGTTCCAGCATATACTCTTCCTGGCTGCTGTAATAAATATTTTTATCAAACAGCTGTTCGTAACTGGAGAAACCATAGATATCCTGTCTGAAGGTAAATGCTACACTGGCGATATCTTCCGACGCCGGAATATAGGTGTCATAACCGGTAAAATCGAAATAAGCAAAGGAGAATAGTACCGCTGCTGCCGCTCCCGCTGCCAGCAGATGCCATTTTTTCAGCAGGACGGAACGGATATCAAATTCATAAATAATCTGTATCAGACCATGGCACAGGAAAAGACCGATGAGCATTCCCAATATCGTGAAAAAAACGCTGTCTCCGGACAGTCCCCTGAACCACAGCCCGGCCAGCAGAGTGACCGGTGTCATAAGCAGCAGTTTGATAATGCTTTTGCTTTTAGCAAAGGCCATTGCCGTCCCGGCCGCTTCCGCTTTTCTTTTCCGATACAGAAGATAGGCGGCGATTCCGTAGACAAGAGACTGAAGGGCAATCCATGCCAGATTTTCCAGAAAGCTTCCCACATAACGTCTCCCGCCTCCCCATAAATAGGCTGACATATTCTCTATCCCTGCCATATATGTAAAAAACGGAGAAGTCCATGACATAACTCCCACATCTCCAATGGAACAATACGTACGGAAGAAAGCGCTCATCATTCCATCGACAAGAAAACGTATCATATATTCATACAGAAAAAAAACACCGCAGCCCAACAGGGTAACCAAAACATTTCCCGTCAGCATTACCGCAACGAGGGATATATTATAGACCGCTGTGAAAAAAAGCATATTACACAAAAAGGCTCCCAGTCCGAACAGTACTGTTTTTACGGTAAGTGCTCCCAGCACGCCCCCCACAGCAAAAACAAGCAGAAGGGAACAGAAATAGCATACCCCGTAAATACCGATTCCGTTCAGATAAATCGTAATATATCTTTTTACCGAAGAAACGGGCATGCTCATGTACATATCCGTTTTTTTGCGGCTGTACAGCCAGGAAAAGCCCTGGATGGCCAGCAGCACGGCAAAAGCCGCCGTTGTGATAAGAAGAACCCGGTCAAAGGATATTGCATTCAGGAAATTATTGGCCACCCATCCGGGGCCGTCAAACCTGCCCATATAATGAACCAGTCCTTTTTCCACCTCTTTCCGATCCACGGAAACGGCCATGGCCTGGCATACCGGCAGTATCAGGAACATGGCAAGCATACACAGAAGGACTGTCCAGCCCCGCCTTTTCAGATTTTCTCTGCACCTAACCCAAAAGGAGTTTTTTGATATCATAACCCGTCACCTCCGTTTCACTGATAAAAATCTCTTCCAGAGACAGCGGCAGGACTTCATAAAAATAGGTCTCCGCTGCCGCAAACTGCGCCAGGATTTCATCTCTGTTCCCTCTTACAGTCAATGTATACAGAGATCCCCGCTTTTCTTTTTTCACAATATCCAGGAGCGTGAGCAGTTTTTCGGCATCTTCCTCCGATGTGAAAACACACTGCACTTTCTGTATATTGCATTTCATTTCTTCCAGTTCCTTGGAAAGAAGCACCCCGCCATGGTGAAGAAGCCCCACATGGTCGCAGATATCCTCCAGCTCACGCAGGTTATGGGAGGCAATGATGGGGGTCAGTCCCCTTCTCTCCATTTCCTGGGCGAAAATACTTTTGATCCCCTGTCTCATAACCGGATCCAGCCCGTCAAAGGTTTCATCGCAGAACAGATATTTTGCGCCGGAACAGATGCCGCAGATAAGGGCCAGCTGTTTTTTCATCCCCTTTGAAAACGTGTTGATCTTACGTCTGCTGTCCAGTCCGAAATTTGCCAGATACAGATAGTATGACTCTCTGCTGAATCCCGAAAAAACACTGCTTAAATATTTCTCCATATCCCGCGGTGTCGCATTGGAGAAGAAATAAGGTTCATCCCCGATAAAAAAGAACGTTTTCTTTGCATTTACATTATCATATACCTGCATTCCGTCAATAAGCACCAGGCCCGCATCCGGCTTGAGCACTCCGGCAAGCATACGCAGCATCGTACTTTTGCCGGCTCCGTTTGTCCCTATCAGCCCAAATACATTTTCCTCTTTTACAGAAAAACTTACATGATCCACCGCCCTGGTTTTGCCGAAATGCTTGGATACATCCTTTATCTCAATCATAGCAAAAATCCTCCCCAGCTGTCACCTTTCCCCACAGATATTCCGCCAGTTCCTGCCGGTTCATCCCGATTTCCCCGGCCTCCCTGACAATCTCCTCCAATTTTGTGTATATCTCATTTTTGCGGTAGCGAAGAAGGCTTTCATCATAGGCGACAAAGTTTCCCCTTCCTTTCACCGTATATATAAAGCCTTCTCTTTCCAGTTCCGTATAAGCGCGCTGTATGGTATTGGGATTAATGGAAAGCTCTACCGCAAGGCTCCTGACCGATGGCATCTTGGTATTCGGTTCCAGGGCACCTGTGAGGATGAGCTTCTGGAACTTGTCCACCACCTGTTCATAAATTGGCCTGGCATCCTTATAATCAAGTATAATCATAGGACTCCTTTCTGCATGAAAATGCTGTATCAAGTGTACTAATTATACTGGTACACTTAATGTACCATATTTGGACAATTATAGCAATAAGTTGTTACAGAATTGTTACAAAAAAAGGGAATCTTTCCATTATTTCAGAAAAGATTCCCTTTTTTTATAATAAAGTATGAAAACAGCTTGCTTATTTTTTAATCAACAGTGATTTTCCGGTCATTTCCGCCGGCTGTTCCTTTCCCATAACCTGGATCAGGGTCGGGATAATATCTGCCAGGCAGCCGCCCTCTTTCAGGGTATAAGCAGGGTCATAGTTCACCAGGATGAAAGGCACCTGATTAGTCGTATGCGCGGTAAAAGGCGCTCCTGTCACATAATCCACCAGCTGCTCCGCATTGCCGTGATCCGCACAGATAAACATTACCCCGTCCACACTCTTCAGGGCTTCCACCGCTTTTCCGACGCATTCATCCACCGCTTCCACCGCTTTGACAGCCGCTCCTTCCACGCCGGTATGTCCGACCATATCCGGGTTGGCGAAGTTAATAATAATCACATCGTATTTATCGGATGTAATCGCCTCTACCAGTTTGCCGCATACCTCATAAGCACTCATTTCCGGCTTCAGATCATAAGTTGCGACCTTGGGGGAATTCACAAGGATTCTGTCCTCTCCCTTGTTGGGAGTCTCCACACCGCCGTTAAAGAAAAAGGTTACATGGGCATATTTTTCCGTTTCTGCGATCCTGGCCTGTGTCATGTTGTTAGCAGCCAGCCATTCGCCGAAGGTATTGGTTATCTCTACCTTGTGGAACGCCACTTCCTTGTTGGGTATCGTGGGATCATATTCTGTAAAGCAGATATAAGTGGTATCCAGTCTCTTTTCCCTCGCAAAGCCATTGAAATCGTCATCACAGAACGCATGGGTAATTTCTCTTGCACGGTCGGGACGGAAATTAAAGAATATTATCGAATCTTTATCCTGAACCGTTGCCAGCGGAGCGCCGTTTCTTACGACAACGGTAGGCTTTACAAATTCATCGGTTTCATTTCTGTCATAAGAAGCCTGGATCCCTTCGGGGCCGTTCACAGCAGTAAGTCCCTCCCCTTTGGTCAGCGCATCATATGCCAGCTTCACACGGTCATAATTATTATCTCTGTCCATGGCATAATAACGGCCCATTACGGATGCTATTTCGCCGACACCGATCTCTTTCATCTTCGCTTCCAGCTGCTCCACATAACCCTTGCCGCTGGAAGGAGGCGTATCGCGGCCATCCAGGAAGCAGTGTACATAAACCTTTGTAAGGCCGTTCCTCTTTGCCAGTTCCAGCAGACCGTAAATATGGGTAATATGGCTGTGAACACCGCCGTCAGACACAAGGCCGTACATATGGAGGGCGGAATCATTCTTTTTGCAGTTTGCAACCGCATCCAGCAGGGCCGGATTCTCATAAAAAGTTCCGTCCTGGATTTCTTTTGTGATTCTGGTCAGCTCCTGATATACAATCCGGCCGGCACCCATATTCAGATGTCCCACCTCGGAGTTGCCCATCTGCCCGTCGGGAAGTCCTACCGCCATCCCGCTGGCATTTCCCTTTACAAAAGGATATTCTGCCATAAGCTTGTCCATAACAGGTGTTTTGGCTTCAGCAACAGCGTTTCCTTCTTTTTTGTCGTTCAGGCCATAGCCGTCAAGAATCATTAATACTACTGGTTTCTTGCTCATCTTTTTCTCCTTTTTCTACCATATAAAAATGTAAATGCTACATCCAGATGACTGTTATAATAAGGCCGGCGCCTGCAGACTTCCGGCTCATTCCTTTGAAATTATACACGTTTTCCCCAAAAGGCGCAATACGTTTTTGCTCTCGGAAATAAATGTTGCTTGGGATTGTATTTTTCAGAAAAAATGGTAAAATGGGGAATACCGGATAAGGTTTTCTCTTTATCCGTTCTATTTATATATGGAATATCGATACATAGGAGGAAATTACATGGTGCAGCTGTTTGCCCGAATATTTATTAAGGATTATGAAAAGACCGATCAACCTGCCGTCAGACAGGCTTACGGCATCCTGTGCGGAGCGATTGGCATAGGCTTCAATGTCCTGTTATTTGCAGGCAAATTTCTGGCCGGCCTCATCAGTAATTCCATCGCTATTACCGCCGATGCCTTTAATAACCTTTCCGACGCCGGTTCCTCCCTCATCACCCTGATAGGCTTTAAAATGGCCGGCCAGAAACCGGATACGGAGCATCCCTTCGGCCATGGAAGAATCGAATACCTGACCGGGCTGCTGGTTTCTCTTTTGATTCTGCTTATGGGATTTGAGCTTATAAAGTCTTCCTTTACCAAAATCCTCCATCCGGAGAAAACGGAATGTACCTTACTGGTTATTGTAATCCTGCTGGTATCCATTGGCGTAAAATTATATATGTACCTGTACAACCGCACCACCGGAAAAAAAATCGACAGCACTGCGATGCTGGCGACTGCAACGGACAGCTTCAGTGACATGCTTTCCACTGCCGTAGTGCTTGCCGCCACCCTGACAGGCAAATTTTGCGGCCTTCCCGTCGACGGCTGGTGCGGCCTCCTGGTCGGCCTTTTTATTCTCTATGCCGGCTTCGGCGCCGCCAAAGACACTATCAGCCCCCTGCTTGGCCAGCCTCCCCAAAAGGAATTTGTCCAGCGGATTGAATCCATCGTCCTCAGCCACCCCCAGGTACTGGGTATCCACGATCTGATCGTACATGACTACGGCCCGGGCCGTGTTATGATATCCCTGCATGCAGAGGTTCCCGCCGCCGGCGATATGCTTCATCTGCATGACGCCATTGATAACATCGAACGGGAATTGAACCGGGAGCTGCATTGTGAAGCCGTCATCCATATGGATCCTATCATGAATGACGACGAACAGACACAGGAACTGAAGGAAACGATCACCGCGTATCTCCATGAGCTTGATCCGGCCCTGAACCTGCATGATTTCCGCATCGTAAAAGGCCCTACCCACACAAATATCATTTTTGATATACTGGTGCCCTTCCATTTCCATCACAGTGATTCGGAAATCACCCGCATAATGGAGGATAAAATCCGCGGCCTGGACACCGCTTATTATGCCGTTATTAACCTGGACAGGGACTATACGGCCTGAGTTATTTTAAAGGGTGCAGATAAAAAAGTTTGGCATCCCCCGGCCCTGCTTCCCTGTGCGTCCTGCTGCCCTGCAAGGATTCCTGCAAGGGGCGTTATAAGCACGCCGGTCCTTAGGCTGCGTGCTTTGCAGCCTTAGTACCGCTGCGTGATTATCCGAGCGGAAGCGTCCCCTGGA
>NZ_QUES01000058.1:0-23385 GCF_003478085.1 Eisenbergiella sp. OF01-20
CCAAAGGACCGGCGTGCTTATAACGCCCCTTCCAGGAATCCTTGCAGGGCAGCGGGGCGCACAGGGAAGCGGGGACGGGGGACGCCAAACTTTTTTATCTGCACCCACGTACAGATGAGAAATATTTTTAAGAAAAACTTAACAATAATCCTTTCGCAAATTAATTCTTTTATGGTTTAATAAAATCGTAGTTACCGTAGCTGAATATGTGGTATACTGATGAAAAAAGGCAGGGCATGGCGGCGCGGAGGACAGATATACCGCGGGATGCTTTGCAGAAGGAGTGACAGAAGATGACGAATATTCTGGTATGCGATGATGACAGAGAGATAGTGGAAGCCATTGAGATATATCTGGCGCAGGAGGGATACCATGTCATTAAAGCCTATGACGGCGAGCAGGCGATCCGGGCGCTCAAGGCCAATGAGGTCCATCTGCTTATTATTGACGTGATGATGCCGAGACTGGATGGGATCCATGCCACATTGAAAATAAGGGAATACAGCAGTATTCCCATTATCATACTTTCCGCCAAATCGGAGGATGCGGATAAAATACTGGGACTGAATATCGGGGCGGACGATTATGTGACCAAGCCCTTTAATCCCCTGGAGCTGGTGGCGCGGGTTAAATCCCATCTGCGCAGATATACGCAATTGGGGAACCTGAATTCGGAAAATAATGCGATTTTCCGAGCAGGAGGCCTGGTAATCAATGATGAAACAAAGGAAGTGACCGTGGATGATGAACCGGTTAAGCTCACACCCATCGAATATAATATCCTGCTGCTTCTGGTAAAGAACCAGGGAAGGGTTTTTTCCATTGATCAGATTTACGAAAGTATATGGGAGGAGGAAGCTATCGGAGCGGATAACACGGTGGCGGTTCATATCCGCCATATCAGGGAAAAAATTGAAATCAACCCCAAGGAACCCCGGTACCTGAAAGTGGTATGGGGGGTAGGGTATAAGATTGAAAAGCAGTAAGGACAGGAATAACGGCAGTACCGGGAGGACAGTTATGAAGAAGTCAAATGTTTGCGGGAGAGGAAAGCGGGTATTTCTTCTGTTTACAAAAAGAATATTATCAGCGGCGGCGGTGGGCTGTGTAATCGCTATTATATCCAATTCTTTCATAACCGTGGAAGGAACCAACGGAAAGAGCCGTTACTTCATATCCCCTTTTTCCCAAAAGGAGTTATTTGAGGATTCCGAGGTCTTTGATGATATTCTACGGAAGGACGTACAGGATATTACCAGAATGTCCGTTATCAAAAGCCAGCTGGAAACCAACGGGGAATATGAAGGAAAAAAGGAGATTGATATCACCGCCTATGTAAACAGGACCAGCATGCTTTCCGAATCGGATGTTACGGCGGTGTACTATCTGGATGACCTGATAAAGTGGGGGAATTACGGATTCAATTACGAAACGGTTTACGGGACGGAAAACGATTTTGCCATATATTTCGGCTTGGGGAGAAGCGATACGGAAATGGAGATCCCTTCCGATTTGAATGTCGGGGATTTCAGCCTTCAGTCAGATCTCACCAAGCAGGCCATTAAATATTCCAACCAGGCGGCAGAGTCGGATTCCTTAAGCCTGCGGATGATCGCCGAACTGCCCGACAGCCTGGAGGGGTATATGGAAAGGGCATCTGAAAAAGGGGAGATGACCGTGGATACAGAGGATGTGATCGCTCTGGACATTCTGGTGCCGCGTTATTACTCCGCAGATGGGCTGGATCTGGCGGACTATGCTTCCGATATTGACGAATATCTGGTGCTGCGCGCGAATCTGGTGGAGGCCTGTAACCAGCTGTATCATAATTTCACAGAATACAGCAGCTTTAAGAAGTTCTACGGAGAAGACAAGACGAATATCCGGTACTGCTATCAGATGACGGTGGACGGAGAAGCCCGTTACTTCACCAATGTTTCCCAGAATTTTGCGGGTAAGAGCGAGAAGGAAATTACGGAGGAATTCGGCGGATACGGCAGATATTTGTATTATAACCCGGATCGGGTGGAAATCAAGACGAATACCCAGATGACGACGGAGGATATGCGCGGGATCCTCAGCACCTATGAATATGTGTTTGCGGAAAATTCGAGGGTCTGGATCGGTGTGGATACTTCTTATGGGGTAAATGACAGCATGGCGCAGGCCAGGAATGCGTTTGTCAGTTTTATGCCCTATTACTGGCAGACTGCCGTGGTGGGGATACTGGCGCTGGTTATGTCCCTGTGGCTTCTTGGCGTCCTTACCGTCTATGAAGGCCGGAAGGAGGCGGAGAACGAGGACGGTTATGTGGTGGAACTCAAAAAAGGCGATCGTTTCCCTACGGAAATTTTCTTGGTTCTGGGGATTTCCGTTACTGCCGGATATTGTGTGCTGTGTGCCACTGCCTATGAAATTGCCTTCGGCTATACGCTGGAAGGAGGCGTAAGCCCGTTTATGATGACTGCTGGAGGGGTTCTGGCGGCATTCCTGTTGGACTGGGTGGCCACTTCCTTTTATCTGGGGCTGGTACGCCGCCTGAAGGTACACCGGTTCTGGAGGGACTCCCTTCTGTGGCAGCTGGGGCGCATTATCAGAAGGCTGTTTTTCCGCCTCTATGATAACAGCCATATTGTGAGCCGGATATTGATACCGTTTCTGCTCATAGCTGCGATGAACCTTCTTTTCGGCATGCTTGGCGTGCTGGGGATCCTGGCTGCGGGGGTTATCGATGTATGCGTGGCCGTGCTTCTGTATCAGGAACGCAAGGATCTGCAGAGAATTGTGGAAGGGACGCTGACAATCGGAGAAGGGGATTTCGGTTTCAAGATAGATGACAGCAGGATGCATGGGGAAAATAAGGTTCTGGCCGAGGCGGTAAACAGTATCGGCGACGGCATCCAGGAAGCGGTTGCCACCAGTATGAAGGATGAAAGGCTGAAGGCCGATCTGATTACCAATGTTTCCCATGATATCAAGACCCCTCTGACCTCTATCATTAATTTTGTCAATCTGCTGAAACGGGAGGATATCCGGGATGAGAAAATCAAGGGATATATCCAGGTGCTGGACAGTAAATCACAGAGGCTGAAGCAGCTGACCGATGATTTGGTGGAGGCCTCCAAAATATCCTCCGGGAACATATCCCTGCAGATGGAAAAGATTAATTTTGTGGAACTGATCAACCAGACCATAGGAGAGTTCTCTGAAAAAATGAACGAGAAATGCCTGACTATGGTGGCCGCCATGCCGGAAAAACCGGTTTATATTGAAGCGGACAGCAGGAGAATCTGGCGTGTGGCGGAGAATCTGTTCGGTAATGTGTGCAAATATGCCCTGGAGGGTACCCGCGTTTATCTGGATTTGACAGTGAAGGAAAAGGAAGGGAAAAAGACCGCTTATTTTTCTATGAAAAATATTTCGGCACAGTCCCTGAATATCAGCGCCGACGAGCTGACAGAACGCTTTATAAGGGGCGATGTGTCCAGAAGTACGGAAGGCAGCGGCCTGGGCTTATCCATAGCAAGGAATCTGACGGAGCTGCAGAACGGTAAATTTGATATTTATCTGGATGGTGATTTATTTAAGGTGATTCTGGCTTTTCCCTGCATGGAAGAGAAGGCAGTCCCGGAGCAGGGACCTGCTTCAGAAACAGAAAAAATGACAAAGCAAAATACCCCGCGGGAATAAGTGAAGGCAGAGCAGAATGCTGCAGACAAAATCCGGCATGAGAGAGTAAAAAAACGGGCACAGGATATGGCGATACCTATCCTGTGCCCGTTCGCGATCATTCAAACAATTAATTAAATATGATATTCTTCCCGGTTGTTGTATCTTGCCAGGATTTCATTAATTTTTTCCGTCGGAGTCATGACATGTGACATGGAAATATCATGGTTCATAAAATCGATGATAGAAGCCAGGAATTTGCTCATATCCGCTTCCGTATAGTAAGGCCTGGTATAGATTTCAGGCGGCTGGTAGGTGAGATTGGTAGTAATTACCCGGTCGAACCAGCAGTTTTCATAAGCTTTGTCAAAGGATTCCAGGCCGTTTGTAAACAGACCGAAGGTACAGCAGATAAATACACGTTTGGCATTCATTTCCTTCAGCTGCCGGGCCGTATCCAGTATGCTTTCTCCGGTGGATATCATATCGTCGATGATGATAACGTCCTTGCCGTCAACATTGTCGCCAAGAAATTCATGGGCGACAATCGGGTTCTTCCCGTTTACGATAGTGGAGTAATCCCGGCGCTTGTAAAACATGCCGGTATTAACGCCGAGTACGTTGCCGAAATATACAGCCCGATCCAGTGCCCCTTCATCCGGGCTGATGACGATGGTATGCTCCTGATCGATGATAAGGTCATCCTCTGTGTCAAGCAGGGCACGCATAAACTGATAGGGCGGTGTAAAATTGTCAAAGCCGTTCAAAGGCGTGGCGTTCTGCACTCTGGGATCGTGAGCGTCGAAGGTTATGAAATTATTGACGCCCATATCGGCCAGCTCTGTGAGCATATAAGCACAGTCCAGGGATTCCCGGCTGGTCCTTTTATGCTGCCGGCCTTCATAAAGGTAAGGCATTACCACATTGATACGGTGGGCCTTCCCGGCAGCGGAAGCGATCATTCTCTTCAGATCCTGGTAATTATCATCCGGAGAACGGTGATTCGTATATCCGTTGATGGAATAGGTCAGACTATGGTTACATACATCTACTATAATGAAAAGATCCTTGCCCCGGACGGATTCCCTTACAATTCCTTTTCCTTCACCGCTTCCGAAACGGAGATTGGAGGCATCCACAAGGTAGCTGTCCTCGATATATCCCCGGAAAGCGGGATCGTCATGTTTTGTATTTTTCATATTTTTCCGGAATTCAACAAGATAATTGTTGACACGTTTCCCTATGGCGGAGGCGGATTCCATGGCCAGGACCTTTAGCGGGGCTACGGGAAGCGCATTTTCCAGTTCGCGTACGTTTGGCATTTTTTTCTCCTGTCTGTCTGCCGGCAGCAGACCTTTTTTCTTGAACAACGGAGGACTCACAGAACAGGTCATCTGTTGTTTTTACCGCGAATCAGTTACTTTGGCAACGACTGCGTTTGTATGGCTTTAAAATAACATAGCTAACTTATTTTATAACATTATGCTAGTGACACGTCAAGAAAATTCTAGTAGAATAAAAGATGGATGGTTACAGTTCCCGGCCCCTTGTACCGCTGCCCTGTGGTTTTACCTGTCCGCTTTCCCCTCCCGGTTTTCCCCGGGAACGGCGGTGCTGCAAGGTTCCTTCCGGGGTCCGTTTTCGCTCGGCTAAAAACGCAGCAGTACAAGGGGCCGGAAACTGTAACATAATTGAAAGTAACCGTATCGCGGGCAGGCCTGGGATATGCAGGAGGGATAAACATGAAAAGAAAAGGCCATTTGATTCAGGCGGTTCAGAAAGACGGCATTGCCTGTGAAATGGGGATAGAACCGGGAGACAGGCTTCTGGAAATCAACGGGGAAGCAGTTGAGGATGTTTTTGACTATCAATATATGATCGAAGAGGAATATGTTGAGGTGCTGGTGGAGAAGCCTTCCGGAGAGGAATGGCTTTTGGAAATAGATAAGGATTATGAGGAGGATTTGGGCGTTACGTTTGAGAACGGACTGATGGACGAATACCGCTCCTGCAGCAATAAATGTATTTTCTGCTTTATTGACCAGATGCCGGAGGGAATGCGGGAAACTTTGTATTTTAAGGATGATGATTCCCGGCTTTCCTTTCTTCAGGGAAATTATGTGACGCTTACCAATATGTCTGAGAGGGATGTGGAACGGATTATAAAATATCATCTTTCGCCTATTAATATATCCTTCCAGACGACTAATCCCGAACTGCGGTGCCGGATGCTTCATAACCGGTTTGCGGGGGAGGCGCTGAAAAAGGTGGATCGTTTTTATGAAGCCGGCATCCGGATGAACGGGCAGATTGTCCTTTGCAGAGGAATTAATGACGGGGAAGAATTGGAACGTTCCATCCGTGATCTGACAAAATATCTCCCCCATCTGCAGAGCGTCTCCGTTGTTCCTGTGGGGCTGTCCAGATTCAGGGAAGGACTGGAGCCTCTGGAACCGTTTACCCCGGAGGATGCGAGGCATGTCCTGGAGCAGATCCGCCGATGGCAGAATACACTGTTTCCGGAATATGGCCTTCATTTTGTACATGCCAGCGACGAATGGTATATCCTGGCCGGGGAAGAGATGCCGCCGGAGGAAAGCTATGACGGCTATCTTCAGCTGGAAAACGGCGTAGGTATGATACGATTGATGCTGGAGGAGTTTGAGGATGCCCTGCGCAGGCTGGAAGAACCGGGAGCGCTGGACGACAGGATTCTGGAAGGGGAATATTCCTCGGTGACAGGAAAGATTGCCTATCCTTATATACGCAAAATGGCGGATCGCCTTATGGAACGGTTCCCGGGAATATCGATCCGGGTATATCCTGTGAGAAATGATTTTTTCGGGGAGCGGATTACGGTGACAGGACTGCTCACAGGACAGGATATTATCGCGCAGTTAAAGGAGAAGGAATTAGGGGAAATCCTGTATCTGCCGGAGAATATATTAAGGAGCGGGGAGCAGGTTCTGCTGGATGATATTACGGTTCAGGAGTTGTCGGGGGCTTTACAAGTGAAGACAGATATTGTAAAATCAAGCGGATATGATTTTGTTAACGCATTTATAAGAAGAAAGGGTAACAGCCCAGACTAACGGTTCCGGCTTGTCTGAACTGTTACAAGAAAGTAAAAGCGCCGTACTGCGGCGCCGGAACCGTATACAGATACGGTATCCGCCGCCGTTTGGCGGCAGAATGGATGGAAAAATATATGAGTGATTCAATAAGGAAACCAATCGTAGCGGTGGTGGGAAGGCCTAATGTGGGAAAATCCACCCTTTTTAACGCTTTGGCGGGAGAAATGATTTCAATTGTTAAGGATTCGCCGGGTATCACCAGGGATCGTATTTATGCGGATGTCACATGGCTGGACCGTACCTTTACCATGATAGATACCGGAGGTATTGAGCCTGACAGCAGCGATGTTATCCTGTCCCAGATGAGGGAGCAGGCCCAGATTGCCATAGATACCGCAGACGTAATCCTTTTTATGGTGGATGTAAGGCAGGGACTGGTGGATGCGGATTCCAAAGTAGCGGATATGCTGCGGCGTTCCCATAAACCGGTGGTACTGGTGGTAAATAAGGTGGACAGCTTTGATAAATTCATGGCGGATGTCTATGAATTCTATAATCTGGGGATCGGGGATCCCCATCCCATTTCCGCTGCAAACCGGATGGGGCTGGGCGACATGCTGGATGAGGTTATCCGACATTTTCCTGACAGGTCTGAAGCGGAGGATGAGGACGACAGGCCCAGGATCGCTATTGTTGGAAAACCCAATGTTGGAAAATCCTCCATTATTAACCGGCTAATCGGAGAAAACCGGGTGATCGTATCCGATATCGCGGGAACGACCAGAGACGCCATCGATACGGAAGTGGTTCATAACGGCAGGGAATACATCTTCATTGATACGGCGGGACTTCGCAGGAAAAATAAAATCAAAGAAGAATTGGAGCGTTATATGATCGTCCGTACCGTGGGGGCGGTGGAACGTGCCGACGTGGTGGTCCTCGTCATCGATGCCCAGGAAGGCGTTACCGAGCAGGATGCCAAGATTGCAGGAATTGCCCATGAACGGGGCAAAGGTATGATTATCGCGGTAAATAAATGGGACGCCATTGAAAAGGATGATAAAACGATCTACCGTTTCCAGGAAAAGGTGAGGAACACACTTTCCTTCATGCCTTATGCGGAGATTCTTTTCATATCGGCAATGACCGGACAGCGCCTTCCCAAGCTGTTTGAAACCATTGATGCGGTAATCGAAAACCATGCGCTGCGTGTTGCCACCGGCGTGCTCAATGAAATAATGGCCGAGGCTGTAGCGATGCAGCAGCCGCCGTCCGATAAGGGAAAGCGTCTTCGCCTCTATTATATCACCCAGGCAGCGGTGAAACCGCCTACCTTTGTCATTTTCGTTAACGATAAGGAACTGATGCATTTTTCCTATACACGATATATTGAAAATAAAATAAGGGAAGCCTTTGGATTCAGAGGAACCCCCCTGAAATTCATCATCAGGGAAAGGAAGGAGAATAAATAACATGATTCGAGTAGTTTGCCTTTTGATTGGCTATGCATTTGGCCTGTTTCAGACATCATTTATCTACGGGAAAATGCATGGTATCGATATCCGTAATTACGGGAGCGGGAATGCCGGTACGACCAATGCGCTTCGTGTGCTGGGGACGAAGGCCGGGCTGATAGTATTTGCCGGCGACGTTATTAAGTGTATTCTGGCGGTGCTGCTTGCAAGGCTTCTGTTTGGAGGCAGCCATCCGGATATGAAATATCTGTATATGCTCTATGCGGGGGCGGGAGCGATTCTGGGACATAATTTTCCTTTTTATCTTCATTTCAGAGGCGGAAAAGGAATAGCGGCTACTGCCGGGCTGATCCTTTCCTTCCATCCTTATTTCATTCCGGTGGGAGTGATCCTGTTTTTCGGTGCCTTCCTTACCACTCATTTTGTTTCACTTGGCTCTCTCCTTGTTTATGCGGGATTTATGATTGAGCTGGTGGTGTTAGGCCAGCTGGGTGTTTTCGGAATGAGCCAGGCAGCCCTTATTGAACTCTACATAATCGGCGCCTGCCTCACGATGATGGCATATTGGAAGCACCGTGAAAATATCAAACGTCTGCTTCACGGGAATGAGAGGAAAACCTATTTATTTAAGAAAAAATAGAGAGCAAGCAAAGTCTGGCGAACAGACGGAAGGGAACAAGAATGGCAGAAATAGGAATGATAGGGGCAGGCAGCTGGGGAACAGCCCTCACCTGGCTTCTTACAAATAACGGGCATCATGTGACGGTATGGTCGGCGCTTGGCGCGGAAATTGAAATGCTGCAGGAAAAACGGGAACAGAAGGATAAGCTTCCCGGCGTAATACTTTCGGAAGATACAATTTTTACCACGGATTTAAAGGAAGCGGCGGTTGGAAAGGATCTTCTGGTACTTGCAGTTCCTTCTCCCTTTACCAGAAGCACGGCGGCACAGCTTAAGGATGTGGCGGCAGAGGGACAGATTATCGTCAATGTGGCAAAAGGTATCGAAGAAAATACCCTGATGACGCTTTCCCAGATCATTGAAGAGGAAGTGCCCCAGGCTGAGGTTGCCGTACTTTCCGGTCCCTCTCATGCGGAGGAAGTGGGAAAGGGGCTGCCGACGGTTATAGTGGCGGGTGCCAGGAATAAGAAAACGGCGGAATATATCCAGAATGTATTCATGAATGAAGTGTTCCGTGTGTATGCAAGCCCCGACGTGCTGGGGATCGAAATCGGTGCGGCGCTGAAGAATGTGGTGGCGCTTGCCGCCGGCATCGCCGATGGGCTTGGCTACGGGGATAATACAAAAGCGGCGCTGATTACCAGAGGTATTACGGAAATTGCCAGGCTGGGGATCCAGATGGGAGGGCATTTTGAAACCTTCTGCGGCTTATCCGGTATCGGCGATTTGATAGTAACCTGTGCAAGTATGCATTCCAGAAACCGTAGGGCCGGAATCCTCATCGGACAGGGGCTGTCGATGGAAGAAGCCATGAAAGAAGTGAAGATGGTGGTGGAAGGGGTTTATTCCGCAAAAGCTGCAATGGCTCTTGCCGGGAAATACCAGGTACAGCTGCCTATAATCGAGCAGGTGAATGAAGTGCTGTTCCAGGGAAAATCCGCGGCTCAGGCAGTGAACGACCTGATGCTCCGGGATAAAAAGATTGAGATTTCGGATGATACGATGTGGAATATGACATCTGCTGATTAACGGGGGAATGATAAAAATGCAGGATAGCAAACTTCAGGAGTTATTGGACTCTTTATCTGTGACGGAAAAAATCGGACAGCTGGTGCAGGTGCCGGGAGAGGTACTGAATACACAGGGACAGGAGCTGGGAGTCAGAGAGGATTTGGGACTCAGTGAGGAAATTGTCCGCAATGTGGGTTCCACCCTGAATGTGGTGGGGGCGGAACGGATGAAAGCGGTACAGAAGGCTTATCTGGAACGCAGCCGCCATAAAATCCCGCTGCTTTTCATGGCGGATATTATTTATGGTTTCCGTACCGTGTTTCCTGTTCCGCTGGCGCTGGGCTGCTCTTTTGATCCCGGACTTCTGGAAAAGCTGTGTGAAGTGACCTCGGAAGAAAGTGTGGCGGCTGGAGCCCATGTGACCTTTTCTCCCATGGTGGATCTGGTTCGTGACGCGAGATGGGGGCGTTGCCTGGAATCCACAGGTGAGGATCCTTATATGAACAGCCTCTATGCAGCGGCTATGGTGAAGGGCTTCCAGAAAGGGCTGGGCTCGGATAAGCCGGCCGGTATGGCCTCCTGCGTGAAGCATTTTGCTGCCTACGGCGCACCGGAGGGCGGCAGGGATTACAATACGGTGGATATGTCCCAGCGCAGGCTCCGCCAGGAATATCTCCCCTCTTATAAGGCTGGCGTGGATGCGGGCTGTGAGATGGTTATGACCTCCTTTAACACGGTTGACGGCATTCCCTCCACCGGAAATAAGTGGCTGATGAATGACGTGCTCCGGGAAGAGTGGGGGTTTGAGGGGGTAGTCATCACCGATTATGCGGCCATAGCGGAGCTTGTGCTTCACGGGGCTGCAGAGGATCAGAAGGATGCCGCCCGCCTGGCTATGGAAGCCGGCGTGGACATTGATATGTGCACCGGCTGCTATGCCAACTATCTGGAAGAACTGATACAGGAAGGCAAAATAAATGAAAAACAGCTGGATAAAGCAGTGATGCGTATCCTGAAGCTGAAAAATAAACTGGGTTTATTTGAAGATCCTTATCGCGGTGCGGACGAAGCCGAGGAAGCGCGGCTTTTCCTCTCGGAAGGAAACCGCAGACTTGCCAGGGAAGCGGCAGTGAGAACCATGGTGCTGCTGGAAAACAAAGAGAATACCCTCCCTTTGGATGCAGGCGGGAAAATTGCCCTGATCGGCCCTTATGCCGATAATCAGGATGCCTTGGGGATGTGGGCCATCCATGGTAAGAAAGAGGCTGTGATTACGTTGAAGACCGCTTTGGAAGAAGCTGCAGGGAAAGAAAATGTGGTGAGTGCTCCCGGCTGTGAGACGCTTCTGGAAAAGGATTACCATGATCTTCCTGCATTGAGGATGCAAATGGGCATGGAAGGCTGGAGCCGGGAAAAAAGACAGCTGGAGCTGGAGAAGGCTGCAGAACTGGCGGAAAAGGCCGATGTGGCGGTTCTTGCATTGGGAGAAGCAGTTATACAGGGCGGTGAAGGCGGAAGCCGCACCAGTTTGGAGATACCTGGCGACCAGCTGGAGCTGCTTCGCAGAGTGCGGGAAAAAGCGTCAAAGGTTATCGTGGTTCTGTTCGGCGGACGGCCCCTTGTCCTGGATGAGGTGAGCCGCTTATCCGACGCCCTCCTGGAAGTGTGGTTCCCCGGTACCGAAGGCGGCCACGGAATTGCCGATGTACTGTTCGGAAAAGCCAATCCTTCCGGCAGATTGTCCATGAGCATGCCCCGCAGTGTCGGGCAGATGCCCCTGTATTATAACCATTTTAATACCGGAAGGCCCTACGACGGCGTGACCCCCAACCGTTTCTTCTCACGTTATACAGACTGCAGCAATACGCCTCTGTACCCTTTTGGCTATGGACTTTCCTACCACAAGGCGGAGTATGGCCCGCTCACCCTCAGCAGCCATATCCTGCGCAGGGAGAGCTCTCTGACTGTAAAAGCGGATATTACCAATACCGGCGATGTGCCCGGCACGGAAGCGGTGCAGCTGTATATCCGGGATGTGGCGGGCAGCGTGGTTCGGCCGGTAAAAGAGCTGAAGGGTGTGCAGCTTGTTCCCCTGAAGGCAGGGGAAACAAAGACCGTGCAATTTACCGTCACAGAGGAAATGCTGCGTTTTTATGGTAAGGATATGGAATGCCGCGCAGAGGCAGGCCGGTTCCAGGTGATGGTAGCACCTCACAGCGGCTGTGAAATGCAGGCGGAATTTGTTCTGGAATAAAATTTGTGAAAAACTCCAAAAGCACTTTTCGCTTACCCGTAAAGAAGCCGAGGAAAAACTTCGGGAATATAAAACTCAGCCATAAAAAGTGATTGCAGTGAGTGTCAAATATCCCTCGCTTAAAGTATATTTTTTTGCTGGTTGAGAAATGCAAAATGTGAATAGCAGAAAGCGGAGAAGACGACCCGGGGAGGGAGTGTCTCTTCCGCTTTTTATCATCGAAAATGCTATCTGTTTATATAAAAAAAGATTCTCTTAACCGTTCAGACATGCCGGAACGGTTACCGGATGGCGGCTGCAATTTCCTGTGCTACTTTGGGTTTGTTCATCGTGTAGATATGGATACCGTCCGCATGATGGGCTTTCAGATCCAGAATCTGTTTTATGGCATAATCAATGCCGGCTTTTCTCATATCTGCCGGATCATCCCCATAGGTGGCTATGATATCGGCCAGCTGTTTGGGAACGGCGGAACCGGACAGGGAAACGGTGGTTCCCAGCTGTTTCGCTGAGGTGATTGGCATGATACCCGCACATACAGGGATTTGGATTCCGGATTTTCCTGCTTTCTCCAGAAAACGATAGAAAGCATCGTTATCAAAAAACAGCTGGGTAATCAGAAATTCTGCGCCGGCCTCACATTTTTCCTTTAAATGTATAAGATCACTTTCCGTATCCCCGGCCTCGTAATGCTTCTCCGGGTAGCAGGCCCCTGCGATATGCAGCTCCGTATTGGTTCCCAGATAGTGAATCAGATCGGAGGCATGGGAAAAATGTCTGCCCTCAAACTGCTCATCACTCATATAGGAAGGCCTGTCTCCGCGAAGTGCCAGCACATGGTTTACATGAGCCTCCCTGAGCTGGGCGGTTACCGCGTCGATATCCTCTTTTCTGGAGCCGACGCAGGTCATATGGGCCAGTGCCCGGATATGAAGCTGATTCTGGATATAGGAAGCAATCTCTACGGTTTTTTTTGATTTGCTGCCGCCTGCCCCATAGGTCACACTGATAAAGTCAGGCTGAAGCCCTGCGAGGGAATCCAGTACGGAGATGGCATTTGCGAATTCATCTTCCTTTTTCGGCGGAAAAACCTCGAAGGAAAGAAGCTGTTTTTTTTCTGAAAAAAGGTCTTTTATCATTTGTTTTTCCTCATTCATTAGAATTTAACGCAGATTAGGTTTGACTCGTAACAGATAGTATCGTAACATGTTATTGAATGAAATTCAAGGTAACAGTTCAGGAAATGGTTGTATGGGATTGGACACAGGGAGGACGGCTTAAATGGAAAGCAGCAGCTATCATGTACCATGTATTTACGGAAAAACAAGGGAGAACGGGGAAGCTGTGGTACGGGTTCCCGGCTCAAAAAGCATTACAAACAGAGCGCTCCTTCTGGCGATGCTGGCAGATGGGACGAGCATACTGACCGGGGCCTTGTTCAGCGATGATTCCCGGTATCTGAAGCAATGTATCGCCGATTTGGGATTTTCGGTACAGGCGGAGGAAGAAAAGGCGCTTATCCGGGTGGAGGGGTTGGGAGGATCTCTGCCTGTGAAGGAGGCTTCCGTCTATGTGGGAAGCGCCGGAACGGCCGCCCGTTTTTTAACCGCCCTGCTGGGGCTGAAAAAAGGGGTATGGCATCTGGATTCCTCCGAGCAGATGAAGCGCCGTCCCATGCTGCCTTTGCTGCAGTCACTTCAGGAGCTGGGAACACAGGTGGAGTATGGCGGCAGGGAAGGCTGCTTCCCGTTTACCCTTTATCCGGGAGAAGGAGGAAAGCAGGAAATATCCGTGGATATCGCACACAGCAGCCAGTTTCTGAGCGCACTGCTGATCGCTGCCTGCTGCGGGGAAAAAAGCCTGGATATTCGTGTGAAGGGAACCCATGGCATGGCTTATATCGATATGACCCTTCGCATGATGGAACAGTTTGGAGTTTCTGTGCAGAGGAAGGAAGCGGATTGCTTCCATATCAAGGCCGGGCAGTCTTACCGCCATCAGGACTATGCCATTGAACCGGATGTTTCTGCCGCCTGCTATTTTTATGCAATGGCCGCCCTTCTTGGAACTAAGGTGCTGGTGCCCGGCGTACATTTTACGTCTTTGCAGGGAGATATACAATTCCTTCGGATCCTGGAAAAAATGGGCTGTACACTTGGGGAAGGAGAAGAGGGAGTCTGGCTGAAGGGACCGGAAAAGGGCTGTTTACACGGAGTGGAGGCGGATATGCATGCCTGCTCGGATCAGGCGATCACGCTTGCCGCCATAGCTCCTTTTGCAGATTCTCCCGTGAAAATCAGCGGGATTGCCCATATCCGTTACCAGGAGAGCAACCGGATGGGGGCTATTGCTGCAGAATTAAGACGGCTTGGGATCCGTTGTGAAGAAGAGGAGGACAGTCTTCTTATCATGCCCGGGAAACCGCTGCCGGGTGTGGTTGATACCTATGAAGATCACCGGATGGCAATGGGCTTTTCCCTCACAGGGCTGCGGGCTGAAGGTATCGTGATACGGGATCCGGGCTGCTGCCGGAAGACGTTTGAGAATTATTTTCAGGTTTTGGACAGGGTTACGGAAGAACTGGAAAAACCACTTGCGTGGTAATTTATATATATTTGTAAAAAAATAGCCCGGTCACGATGTGACGAAAGGCTATTTTTTGTTCCAATCTTTCATTCCTGCGTCCGCGGCATTTCAAGTTTGCTTCCTCTTGCCTGGGGCGGGATATTTGACTTATTCTTTTCCGTCCCAGCAATAGGTACAGAGCTTACACCGGTCAATACCTACGGAATCAATCATATCATCCAGTCGGTTATAACGCAGGGTGGTGAAATTAAGCTGTTCGCCAATTCTGGATACCATTGCCTGGAACTCCGGTGTTTCCGGGTCGGAATAAGCTTCCAGATTAATATATTTGCTGTTACCCTCCATCTCCTTAATCACCCGGCGGGTGATCAGATCCATCTCTGAGGTGGAACGGGAGAAGTTCAGATACTTACAGCCGTAAAGCAGCGGCGGGCATGCAGGACGGATATGGACCTCCCTGGCACCGCTTTGATATAAGAATTCCGTGGTTTCACGCAGCTGTGTGCCGCGTACAATCGAATCGTCGATCAGAAGCATGCTGCGGCCCTGAATCAGATCCCGGACGGGAATCAGCTTCATTTTAGCGATCAGGTTTCTCTGGCTCTGGATAGTAGGCATGAAGGAACGCGGCCAGGTAGGGGTGTATTTAATAAAAGGGCGGGAAAACGGGATACCGGAGGTATTGGAATAGCCGATGGCATGGGCTGTTCCGGAATCCGGGACACCAGCCACGATATCCGGGGAAGCATCATCCCGTCTGGCCATGGAAGCGCCGCAGTTGTAACGCATTTTTTCCACACTGATTCCTTCATAGGAGGAAGAGGGGTAGCCATAATAAACCCAAAGGAAGGTACATATTTTCATTTCCTTCCCGGGTGCCGCCAGAGTCTGTACCCCTTCAGGAGTCACCACCACAATTTCACCGGGACCTAATTCCCTTTCGTTAACATAACCCAGATTGAGGTAGGCAAAGCTTTCGAAGGATATACAGTAAGCATCCTCCTTTTTCCCTATAGCAACCGGCGTGCGGCCCATTCTGTCCCGCGCCGCATAGATACCACCGGAGGTCATGAGCAGAATAGTCATGGAACCTTCAATCAGTTCCTGGGCGTATTGGATCCCCTCTATAATGTTTTCTTTTTGGTTGATAATAGTGGCAACGAGTTCCGTGGCGTTGATAGTGCCGCCGCTCATTTCCAGAAAATGAATGTGGGAAGAAAAAAGAATCTTGGACAGGATCTCCTCTGTATTGTTGATTTTACCCACTGTGGCAATGGAATACGTGCCATGGTGAGAACGTACGATCAGCGGCTGGGGTTCATAGTCAGAAATGCTGCCGATCCCCAAATTTCCTTTCATTTCCGTAACTTCTTTATCGAATTTGGTACGGAATGGTGCATTTTCAATATTGTGGATGGAAC
The DNA here is from genome assembly GCF_003478085.1 of Eisenbergiella sp. OF01-20. NCBI lineage: Bacteria > Bacillati > Bacillota > Clostridia > Lachnospirales > Lachnospiraceae > Eisenbergiella > Eisenbergiella sp. OF01-20. Next base: position 16,172 of record NZ_QUES01000058.1, read on the forward strand.
GGTCAAAACCGCGTTCCCGATCGTATACGGCCAAACCGGCCCGTCTTGTTCCCAAATGAGAATGGTAATCCGTCCCGAAAAATAGGTCGAAGACACAATCCTCTTTTGATGCTACTCCAAAAAATCCACCCATGTTTTTCTCCTCTTGTGTGTTGTAGTTCGCAAATATAATAAATCATATCACGCTGGAAAATAAAAGTACATATGGAAACTACATAAAAAAATATTGACTTTTCCCAATACAGGCAATAGAATAGGTAACAGATATCTTTTTACAAAACAAAGGCAATGATGGCGCATAAAGAGATGTATTTTCCAACAGAGAGAGGAAGCCGCCGGCTGGAAGCTTCCCCAGGTTCAGATACAGCTTGATTTTCACGCCGGAGCTGTCCTTCTGAAGGTTTTGCATTCCATTAGGAAGGAACGTATGGCACGTTACGCCAAAAGAGAGCCTGTGGCGGCGATGCGGTTCAGACTGGAGCGCTGAGACAGGAATGTGGGTGGTACCGCGGAAATGGAAGGCAAGCTTCCAAGGAAGGTAAACTTCCTGTGTAATTTCGTCCCTAGTATTTATGCTGGGGATTTTTTTGTGCCTGTAAATCTGCATAAGAGTAAATCCCCAAGTTTTTTCAGCCGCAGTGCGGTTCAGAACAGGAAGGAGTTTGTTATGAAGGACAGATTGGAACAAATCAAGGAAGAAGTCAGGAAGCAGGTGGAAGCTGCAGGAACCCTTGATAAGCTTAACGAAGTCAGGGTAAATGCCCTTGGAAAGAAAGGCGCCCTCACAGAGGTGCTTAAGGGAATGAAAAATGTGGCTGCACAGGAGCGCCCGAAAATCGGCCAGATGGTGAATGATACGAGAGCGGAGATTGAAGCCATGCTGGAAGATACCAAAAAGAAGATGGAAGGTGCCATCAGAGAGGCCAAAATGAAGGAAGAGGTAATTGATGTTACCCTTCCGGCCAGGAAAAACCAGGTGGGGCACCGCCACCCCAACACTATTGCCCTGGAAGAGGTGGAACGTATTTTCATAGGTATGGGTTATGAAGTGGTGGAAGGCCCGGAAGTGGAAAATGATTATTATAACTTCGAAGCCTTAAATATTCCGAAAAACCATCCGACAAGGGATGAACAGGATACCTTCTATATATCGGAGGATATCGTGCTGCGTACCCAGACCTCACCGGTGCAGGTGCGGGAAATGGAAAAAGGGAATCTGCCAATCCGTATGCTGGCACCGGGACGCGTATTCCGTTCTGATGAAGTGGATGCCACCCATTCTCCTTCCTTCCATCAGATAGAAGGCCTTGTTATTGATAAAAATATTACGTTTGCCGATCTGAAGGGAACGCTGGCCGAATTCGCTAAAGAGCTTTTCGGGGAAGATACCAGGGTGAAATTCCGTCCCCATCACTTCCCGTTCACAGAGCCCAGCGCAGAGGTGGATGTAAGCTGCTTCAAATGCGGTGGAAAGGGCTGCCGTTTCTGTAAGGGTTCCGGCTGGATTGAAATCCTTGGCTGCGGTATGGTACACCCCCGGGTGCTTCAGATGAGCGGTATTGACCCTAAAGAATATTCCGGCTTTGCATTCGGTGTCGGCCTGGAGCGAATCGCTCTTTTGAAATATGAAATTGACGATATGCGTCTGCTGTATGAAAACGATATTCGTTTCCTGAAGCAGTTCTGATAATAAAGGAAACGTATGTAACAGTTCAAACAGGTCAAAACTGTTTCAAATGTACTACAAATAAGAAAGGCTGGTTTGGGATAATGAATACAACAATATCATGGATAAAAGCATATGTACCGGAGCTTTCCTGCACCGATCAGGAATACTGTGACGCGATGACAATGAGCGGAACGAAGGTGGAGAGCTATGAGGCCCTGGATAAAAATCTGGAAAAGATCGTTGTGGGCCAGATAGAAAAAATTGAAAAACATCCGGATGCGGATAAACTGATTGTCTGCCAGGTGAACGTTGGCACGGCAGCAGAAAATTCCGACGGGATCATTCAGATCGTTACCGGTGCCCCTAATGTAAAAGAAGGGGACAAGGTGCCGGTCGTGCTCGACGGGGGAAAGGTTGCCGGCGGGCATGACGGAGGCCCGCTTCCCGAAGAGGGAATCCCCATCAAGGCCGGTAAGCTGAGAGGCGTACCTTCATATGGAATGATGTGTTCCATTGAAGAACTGGGATCCAGCAGGGAAATGTACCCGGAAGCACCGGAAAACGGCATTTATATTTTTGATGCGGATGCGGTGGTAGGAACAGATGCTGTAGAAGCGCTTGGCCTGCGTGATACCGTTTTTGAATATGAAATAACGAATAACCGTATTGACTGCTTCAGCATACTGGGTATTGCAAGGGAAGCGGCCGTTACCTTCCGTAAGCCTTTTGTTCCTCCGGTAGTGGAGGTACATGAAAAGGAAGAAAATGTTAAGGACTATATCGCTGTGGAGGTGAAGGATCCGGATTTGTGCCCCCGTTACTGCGCCAGGGTCTGCACCAATATCAAAATTGCCCCTTCTCCCAAATGGATGCAGAGAAGGCTGGCTGCAAGCGGTATCCGCCCTATCAATAATCTGGTTGACATCACCAACTATGTTATGGAAGAATACGGACAGCCCATGCATGCTTATGATCTGGATACGATTGCCGGCAGACAGATTATTGTGCGCCGTGCAAAGGATGGCGATGAATTCCAGACCCTGGACGGACAGATAAGAAAGCTGGACAGCGAGGTTCTTATGATCTGCGATGCCGAAAAGGAAGTTGGTATTGCGGGAATCATGGGCGGTGAAAACTCAAAAATCACGGATGATGTGAAAACCGTTTTATTCGAGGCAGCCTGCTTTAACGGAACCAACATCCGTAAATCCGCAAAGAGAATCGGACTGCGTACCGATGCCTCCGGTAAATTTGAAAAAGGCCTGGATCCCAGGAATGCAGTGGACGCGGTTAACAGAGCCTGCCAGCTGATTCAGGAGCTTGGCTGCGGCGAAGTGGCAGGAGGAATCGTGGATGTATGCGCACCGCTGAAGGAAAACGTACGCGTGCCTTTTGAACCGGAACGCATCAACGCACTACTGGGAACGGAAATCCCTGAAACCGAAATGCTGGATTATTTCAGACGTTTGGAATTCCAATATCAGGAAGAGAAAAAAGAACTGATTATCCCATCGTTCCGTCAGGATATTGAAGGCTTTGCCGATGTGGCGGAGGAAGTGGCAAGATTCTTCGGATATGATAAAATCCCCACAACACTTCCTAATGGGGAAGCGACAACCGGAAAACTTTCCTTCAAGCTGCGTATCGAAGAAAAAGCCAGGGATATTGCCGAATACTGCGGCTTCTCCCAGGGAATGTGTTATTCCTTCGAAAGTCCCAAGGTATTTGACAAGCTGCTGCTGGATAAAGAGGATAAACTGCGGGAAGCGGTTACAATAGCCAATCCCTTGGGAGAGGATTTCTCCATAATGAGGACGATTTCCCTGAATGGCATCCTTACCTCCCTGGGAACCAATTATAATAGAAGAAACAAAGCTGTTAAGCTATATGAACTGGGTAATATCTATCTGCCTAAAAGCGTTCCGGTAACGGAACTTCCCGAGGAAAGGATGCAGTTCACCCTGGGCTTCTACGGCGACGGTGACTTCTATACCATGAAGGGTGTGATTGAAGAATTTCTGGAAAGCATCGGTATGGATGAAAAGAAGGAATACGATCCGAAAGCCGGAAAGAAAAGTTTCCTTCATCCCGGCAGACAGGCAAATATCCTTTACCGCGGGAAAGTGATAGGTTTCCTGGGAGAGGTTCATCCGGAAGTGCTGGATAACTATGATATCGGCACCAAAGCATATGTGGCGGTATTGGATATGCCGGAAATTATTCCCTTCGCAACCTTCGACAGGAAATATGAAGGAATTGCCAAATATCCTGCTGTTACGAGAGATATCAGTATGGTGGTTCCCAAAGAGATTCTTGTGGGACAGATAGAGGCAGTTATCGCCCAGCGGGGAGGAAAGATACTGGAAAGCTATTCCCTGTTTGATATTTATGAAGGAAGCCAGATCCAGGAGGGCTATAAATCAGTGGCCTATACACTCAGCTTCCGCGCGAAGGACAGAACCCTGGAAGAAGCGGACGTAAGCGCGGCAATGAAAAAAATCCTCAATGGACTTCAGGGACTTGGCATAGAGCTGAGACAGTAGTACAATAGATATATAAGCACCATTTAGATGGGGAGAGGCTGCGGCAGATTGGCAGCCTCCCTGATTGAACAGAAGGATGGCCCGCAGGGCGTGGTTTCCCTTGTTTGTATGCTGCGCAGATAGGAGCTAAGATGGATATCGGATCAGTGAATCACGAAGTGGATTTTTGTAAGGTATATGATATGGAAACAAAAGAAAAGGTGGAAAGAATCCTTTTGAAAAACGGGATTTCTTTTTTTGCGGAATGGGAAGAAAAAGGGCTGGGCAGCCTGTTCTTTTTCCGTAAACCCAAAGAAAAAGCCGCCTGTATCATCCGCATCCACAGCGATGAAGTACCCAAAGCCAAAGAACTTCTCAAATCAGTGCTTGGAGCTAAAACATAAGGACGCCAGGCATGGCGGTTTATCCTTATGTTCAATAAAACAAACCGGAGGTAATGACTGATGGAAAAGAAAAATGTATGGAACAGCTATTCAGAGGAACAGCTGAAGGAAGTGGAGGCCTTTGCCAGAGAATACATGGATTTTCTGGATGCGGGAAAGACGGAAAGGGAATGTGTGGACACCCTGGTCAATCTGATTGAAAAAGAAGGCTATACGGAGCTGAATGCTTTGCTGGGAAGCGGCAGGGAAATCAAGCCCGGTGACAAGATTTATGCTGTTAATATGAATAAGTGCCTGGTTATGTATCAGATCGGAAAACAGCCGCTGAAGGAAGGCATGAATATTCTGGGAGCACACATTGATTCCCCCAGACTGGATGTTAAGCAGAACCCTCTTTATGAGGACAGCAGCATTGCATATCTGGATACCCATTATTACGGCGGGGTAAAGAAATACCAGTGGGTGGCGATTCCCCTTTCCCTGCATGGCGTGGTGGTAAAGAAGGATGGCACAACAGTAGAGATTAACGTGGGGGACAATGAAGATGATCCCGTGTTCTTTATTTCCGACCTCCTGATCCATCTTGCCGGCGAACAGCTGGAGAAGAAAGCGTCTAAGGTGATTGAGGGGGAGGCTCTGGATTTAGTCATCGGGAATATTCCGGTTAAGGACAAGGATAAGGATGCGGTAACCGCGGGGATCCTGAAGATCCTTAAGGAAACCTATGATATAGAGGAACAGGATTTCCTGTCCGCGGAACTGGAAATCGTTCCCGCGGGCAAGGCGAGGGAAGCAGGCTTTGACAGAAGCATGATCCTTGCCTATGGACAGGATGACAGGGTATGTGCATATACCTCTGCCAGAGCGGTCCTGGAGGTGGCAGGTGAAGTGACGGATCGCACGGCATGCTGCATCCTTGTTGACAAGGAAGAAATCGGAAGTGTGGGAGCTACCGGAATGCAGTCCCGTTTCTTTGAGAATATGACTGCGGAACTGATGGAGCTTACGGGTGAATACAGTGAGCTGAACCTGAGAAGATGCCTGTCCAATTCCACCATGCTTTCCTCTGATGTAAGCGCAGGCTATGATCCTTCCTACGCGTCTTATTTTGAAAAGAAAAACGCCGCTTTCCTGGGAGAAGGTATGGTGTTCAACAAATTTACCGGCGCAAGAGGAAAATCAGGTTCCAATGATGCCAATGCCGAATATATGGCACATATCAGAGATATTATGGACAGCTCGGATGTGGTGTTCCAAACCGCAGAACTGGGTAAGGTCGATGTGGGCGGAGGCGGAACCATCGCTTATATTATGGCTCTGTACGGCATGAATGTCATTGACTGCGGCGTTGCCGTACTGAATATGCATGCCCCCTGGGAAGCCACAAGTAAAGCCGATGTCTATGAAACGAAAAGAGGTTATGTTGCTTTCCTGAAAAAGGCTGACTTATAAGCCGTATTTCGGAAAAGAAGAAGAGATATGGAAGAATTAAGAACATCCGATTTTTATTATGAATTACCCCCTGAGCTGATAGCCCAGGATCCCCTGGAGGATCGTTCGTCCTCCAGGCTGATGGTTCTGGATAAAGGAACCGGGCAGGTTTCCCACCATGTATTCCGGGAAATCGGTGATTATCTGGAACCAGGGGATTGCCTGGTGCTGAATAACACCAAGGTAATACCTGCCAGACTGATGGGGATTCGGGAAGAAACCGGCGGTACTGTGGAAGTGCTGCTATTAAAGCGCAGGGACAATGATATCTGGGAAACCCTGGTTAAACCGGGTAAGAAAGCAAGACCGGGCACAAAGCTGGTATTTGGTGAAGGTCTGCTTCATGCGGAGGTTCTGGATGTGGTGGAGGAAGGAAACCGCCTGATCCGCTTTCAGTACCAGGGAATTTGGGAAGAAGTGCTGGATCAGCTGGGGGAAATGCCCCTTCCTCCCTATATTACTCATAAGCTTCAGGATAAAAACCGTTACCAGACGGTATATGCCAAATATGAAGGATCCGCCGCTGCCCCAACGGCAGGACTCCATTTTACCCGGGATCTCCTGAAGGAGCTGGAGGGAAAAGGCGTAGATACCGCCTATGTAACCCTTCATGTGGGGCTGGGAACCTTCCGCCCTGTAAAGGTGGAAAACCTGAAGGAACATCACATGCACTCGGAATATTACCAGGTGACCCGGGAGGCTGCGGATAAGATAAACAAAGCCAAAGAGAACGGACACCGTGTTATATGCGTGGGGACTACCAGCTGCAGGACAGTGGAAAGTGCCTGTGACGAGAACGGACACATGGAAGAATGCTGCGATAATACGGAGATTTTTATTTATCCCGGCTATCACTTTAAAGTGCTTGACGCCCTGATAACTAATTTCCATCTTCCGGAATCCACCCTGGTAATGCTTGTATCTGCCCTGGCGGGAAGAGAACAGGTGCTGGCAGCTTATGAAGAGGCGGTGAAGGAGAGGTACCGGTTTTTTTCCTTTGGGGATGCGATGCTGATCCAATAGAACTTTATATGAGCAGCAGGAAACACAGTTTTCATTAATGGAGACTGTGTTTTTTTGTGTGCGCCTGGCGGCGCACGTCGCTAATGGATGAAAGTTCCTAATCCG
>NZ_QUES01000059.1:0-22625 GCF_003478085.1 Eisenbergiella sp. OF01-20
TACCGGGGCTAATGTTTCACTTATTTTGGGACATTTTCAAAAACGCTTGACAGCCGTGTTTTACATAAAACTTACAAACTTGTAACCATATCCTGCTTTTTTCTTTGGCAGGAAACAGTTATGATTGCAATTGCAAGCGAGATAAAAAAGTTGTAAAGGAGAAAATTATTATGAAAAAGAAATTTGTAGCAATTGCAGCGGCAGCCACTCTTGTAATGGCGGCACTTGCAGGCTGTGGCTCCACTGACACAACAACAACGGACAACGCGGCATCCACCCCTTCCGAGGCAGGAAGCGTTGCGGCACCGGAAGCAGCCTCTTCCGAAGCGGCATCCTCTGAGGCCGCAGGCAGTGAAGCAGCCCCATCCGAAGCGGCAGCAGATTTAAGCGGCAGCATTTCTATGGCAGGATCCACCTCCATGGAAAAATTCGCAAATGCACTGGCGGAAAGCTTTATGGCAAAATACCCTGGTGTGACCGTAACTGCTGAATTTACCGGTTCCGGTGCAGGTGTGGAAGCGGTTACCGCAGGAAGCGTTGATATAGGAAATTCCTCCAGAAACCTCACCGAGGAGGAAAAGGCAGCAGGCGTAGCGGAAAATATTGTGGCAATCGATGGTATCGCCGTTGTTACGGATCCTGCAAATACGGCGGCAGGCCTGACAAAGGATCAGCTTTCCGGAATTTATACCGGTGAAATCAAGAACTGGAAAGATGTGGGAGGCGCCGATCAGGCTATCGTGGTAGTAGGCAGGGAAGCCGGTTCCGGTACCAGAGGAGCATTTGAAGAACTGCTGGAAATCGAAGACCAGTGTGCCTATGCAAACGAGCTGGACAGTACCGGTGCGGTAATGGCAAAGGTTGCCGCAACACCTGGCGCAATCGGTTATGTATCTCTGGATGTTATCGACGATACCGTTAAGACCCTTGCTGTAGACGAGGTGGAACCCACGGTAGAAAATATTAAAGGCGGCAGCTACCTGTTAAGCAGACCTTTTGTAATGGCAACCAAAGGAGAAATCGCCGAACAGAATGAAGTGGTACAGGCGATGTTCACTTACCTGACATCAGACGAAGGAAAAGCACTCGTGGAAAGCGTTGGCCTGATTACCGTCGACTAATCCCCATAACACAATACCGGTAAACCCAAACCCTGCGAAAGCAGGGTTTGTAACAGTCCAGACTTATCTGAACTGTTACCAGGGACTTTTTTGCGAAAACACATCCCTATAATAATAAAGGATAAATATATGAAACAATCTTTTTCTATCGTGGGAAGCAGACACTCTAAAACAGCAGTGGAAAAGACTGCTCAGATCATTTTTACCGTTTGTGCTTTTTTTGCCATACTTGCCGTTTTCTCCATTACTTTATATATGTTAATAAACGGAACCCCGGCATTATTCAAGGTGGGGTTAAAGGATATTTTATTCGGAACCGTGTGGAAGCCTACTGCCAAGGATCCCAGCTTTGGTATTCTGTATATTATTCTCACATCCATTGCGGGTACCACTCTGGCTATTTTAATCGGGGTGCCGGTGGGTGTCCTTACGGCTATCTTTCTGGCGGAGGTGGCGCCCAAAAAGCTGGCGGCTGTAGTGAAGCCGGCAGTGGAGCTTCTGGCAGGGATCCCTTCCGTTATATATGGCCTCCTGGGAATTATGATACTGAACCCTCTGATGTATAAAGTGGAAACCGCTGTATTCAAAGGCTCTGAGACGCATCAGTTTACCGGCGGCGCCAATCTGATCTCTGCGGTCATCGTATTGGCTATCATGATTCTTCCTACAGTAATTAATATCAGTGAGGCGGCCCTGCGTGCAGTTCCGGCACAGTATAAGGCGGCATCCCTGGCTCTGGGAGGTTCCCATATCCAGACCATATTCAAAGTAATTCTGCCGGCTGCGAAGTCAGGTATCGTTACGGCTGTCGTACTGGGTGTGGGGCGTGCAATCGGAGAGGCTATGGCGATCACCCTGGTATCAGGAAGTTCGGTAAATCTCCCCCTTCCCTTTCATTCCGTGCGGTTCCTCACTACGGCAATTGTGAGTGAAATGGGCTATGCATCCGGGCTTCACAGAGAAGTCCTGTTTACTATCGGGCTGGTTTTGTTTGCCTTTATCATGATTATTAACACCTGTCTTACAAGAATTCTCAAGCCAAAGAGCCTGGAGGAAAAAGAAAAAAAGGGAAACCCCGGTAAAAGCCGGGCGGGAAAGGCGGAGATTCCGGATACGAATGCAGGAGTGGCATTTCAGAGTGAATCGTAAGGGGACCGGTTTGCCCGGCACGGAGGAGTAGGAATGGATCAAAGTATATTGGTTAAAAGGGTCAGGTTATCTGACTATATTATTACGGCAATGATTTATGCGGCGGCGTCCCTGTCCCTATTATTGCTGGCGGGTATTGTATGCTATACCTTTGTCAAGGGAGTTTCCAGCATCAGCTGGCAGTTCCTCACGTCGGTTCCCAGTACCATAAAGGGAACCTTCGGCATTGCGGGAAATCTGCTCAATACCTTATATATTGTAATTATCACTCTTCTGATAGCCACCCCCGTGGGGGTGGGATCCGCCATCTATCTGAATGAATATGCTAGGCCGGGTAAAGTCGTGCGTACGATTGAATTTACCACGGAAATCCTTTCCGGAATCCCTTCTATTATTTTCGGACTGTTCGGTATGGTATTCTTCGGAACGACCCTGGGCTTCGGATACTCTATTTTAACCGGCGCCCTGACGCTTACGCTGATGGTGCTCCCCCTCATTACACGGAATACCCAGGAAGCGCTGAAAACCGTGCCTGAAAGCTACCGCAGCGGCGCGTTGGGTATGGGAGCTACCAAGTGGTATATGATACGCACCATTCTGCTGCCTTCCGCTATGCCCGGCATAATTACCGGCATTATCCTGGCGGTGGGAAGAATCGTGGGAGAGTCGGCGGCATTGCTGTTTACGGCGGGAAGCGGCTATCTCCTACCCAAGAACGGCATGGGTTTTCTTCATAAAATTCTGGAATCCGGAGGAACGCTGACGATACAGCTGTATCTGTGTATGTCAAAGGCGCAGTACGGGGAGGCATTCGGTATAGCCGTGGTACTCCTGGTTCTGGTGCTTGGCATCAATATGCTGACCAAGTATTTGTCCGGGAAGTTTAATGTGGAAGCAAGAGAGTAAGTACGGGGAAGGGATAAGACCCTGACGAATACGTATGAAACAGGCCCCGTGGCGGCGGGCGGACAGGAGCAGAGATGGAAAATGCGAAAATCAGTACCAGAAAATTAAATTTATATTATGGGACCAACCATGCGCTTAAAGATGTGGATATGGATATTACACCGAATGCCATAACCGCTTTTATCGGTCCCTCCGGCTGCGGAAAGTCAACCTTTTTAAAGACGCTGAACCGTATGAATGATCTGGTGGACGGGGTGAGAATAGATGGAACCGTCACGCTGGACGGCGAAAATATTTATGATGACAAGGTGGATACCACTCTTTTGCGTAAAAAGGTCGGCATGGTATTTCAGCAGCCCAATCCCTTTCCCATGAGTATTTATGATAATATCGCGTATGGTCCCCGGATTCATGGTATCAAAAATAAAGCACAGCTGGACGAAATTGTGGAAGAAAGCCTGAAAGGCGCGGCTATTTATGAGGAAGTAAAAGATCGGCTCAAAAAATCGGCACTGGGTCTTTCCGGCGGACAGCAGCAAAGGCTGTGTATTGCCAGGGCTCTGGCTGTACAGCCGGAAGTGCTTCTGATGGATGAGCCAACCTCGGCCCTGGACCCTATTTCCACACTGAAAATAGAAGACTTAATGGAAGATCTGAAGAAAAAATATACGGTGGTGGTGGTGACACACAATATGCAGCAGGCCGCCAGGGTTTCCGATGAAACGGCCTTTTTCCTGGTGGGAGAGGTGGTGGAAAAGGATACCACCTCCAATATTTTTGCAAGGCCCGGGGACAAGAGGACGGAGGACTATATTACAGGCCGTTTTGGCTGAAATGCGAGGAGCAGGAATTATGACAATGAGAACGATTTATCTGGAGGAGCTGAACGGCCTCCGTAAAAGCCTGGCTGAGATGGGAGAAGCCGTGGAGGCTTCCTTTGATATGCTGCTGACGGCGGTGGACAGTAAGGACGAGGAGCTTAAAATGCAGATTATCCGCGGTGACCGGATGATTAATGATATGGAAAGAAGCATTGAATCGAAGTGTCTTTCCCTGATAACAAGACAGCAGCCGATTGCCGGAGATCTGCGTATGATATCGGCGGCCCTTAAGGTGGTGACGGATATTGAACGGATCGGGGATCAGACTGCGGACATTGCGGAGCTGCTGCTGCGCCTGAAGGGATGTGATCTGGATACCTATTCCAGACATATTACAGGTATGCTCCAGGTGGCGAAGGAGATCGTCCATGATGCGGTCGATGCTTTTGTGAGCCGCGACAGAAAGGCAGCGGACGAAGTGATCCGCCATGATGATGTGGTGGATTCCCTGTTCGCCAAGGTAAAGGATGATTTGGTTTTTATGCTTCAGGAGGGCGTGGATAATATCGATGCCTGTGTGGATGTGCTGATGATTGCCAAATATCTGGAACGGATCGGTGATCATGCGGTAAACATAGCAGAATGGGAAATTTTCCAGGAAAGCGGAGCCATTCAGGACATCCGCCTGATGTAAACAGAGGAGAACAGGACGAAGGGGAAGCGGCAGGATGAACCACGGCGGCGCTGACCCCAAACCGGAAAACAACCTACCGGCGCAGCTCCTGTTCTCTTTTTTGTACCACAAATTTCACATACACAATCAGGACAATCAGAAAGATAACACCCAGGCTGTTGGTAACCTGCTGGGCATACAGGGGCTTCCCCCCGATGCTCCAGCCGGCCTGCTGGAGGAAAGACAGGAATCTGCCTGAAACAAAGGATACCAGAAATCCATATACGCCTCCGATGGAGGAGAGGATAGACAGCTGCAGAGTCCTTTTTTCTTCATTTAAAAGCTCCAGCTGGATGCCGAACAGGCCTATTCCGGCAAAGCTCCATCCCGCCGCGGAAAACAGGGTCGCAGCGATGGTCATGGGGTAGGCAGTGGAGGGCACGGAAAAAGCCATGAACATGAAATTCAGAAGGATTCCCAGCAGGGAGTATTTATACATATAAGCCATGCCGAAACGATCCCCCATCCTTCCTATCATGGGAGTAATGGCGATCCGCACCAGGTTCCCGAAAAACCCCACTACCATGATAAAGGTAAACGGAAGGTTCAGATCTTTAATCTGATAGCTGGTATTAAAGGGGGAAGAAGTATAAAATGCGGTAAGCCACAGCAGGTTGGTAAAGAAAGCTTTGCGGAAATCGGAATTCCGGAAGGCTTCTTTAATTTCCGCTTTCAGGACACCCTTCTGCTTTCCGGAAGCAGTGTCCTTGTATTTTTTTGCCAGATTGCCGTGCATTTCCTGGCCTGCGGCATTCCTGACGGCATAGCGCGGCTCTTTCATCCGGCTGAAGGCACAGAAGTTAATAAGAACGAGGATAAAAATCAGCGTTCCGTTCAGGAGAAAGCCTATATGCTGGTGTTCCCCTGCCGTGCTGTCCATAATGACGCCGGCTCCCAGCATTACGGTTACGGTGACAAATACGGCGACGGCATCTTTTTTGGAAAAATAGCTTCCCCGCAGCTCCATGGGGACAAGGATAGCTATCCAGTCCTGGGTGGCGGGCGTTCCGATCTGGGACCAGGCCTGGGCAAAAAAATACCCTGCCACAATGAGGAACTGTTGTAAATGGATTGGCAGGGGCAGCAGGGGAATAAAGAAAATGAAGGAAAAGAAGAGCTTCTGCATTACGGTAACACAGACGAACAGCTTTCTTTTTTTCAGCTTATTGATCCTCTGCATGGTAAAGAGCTGGAACAGGGCGGCCAGGCTTCCCATGGATGTAATAACACCGATGGAGGCATCCGGTATATTCACGGACAGCATGAGGGAAACCAGGAAGGTTCCGCCTGCCAGCTGGGCAATCGTCTGATTGGCAGAATCCCCCGCTATGTAGTTCCTGCGGCTCTTTTCATAATCCCCTTCGTTTTCGGGAAGGGCCATAAAATAAATCCTGCGCAGCCGTCCAAGCAGCCAGGTGAAATCAAGCATAATCCTGCTCATAAAATACCCCGTTTCCCGCGTCCTGCGCGGCCTTCCCAAGTACTTCCCTCAGCCTGATATTACAATAACGGGAACCGGAAAAAAATGTATTATCTTTGACAAATTGATGTAGTTTATTGCTGTGAGGAAGAAAAAACCAGACACCTTTATCACCGGTATCCCAGGCACGGGAATTCCTGCCCTTCTTGCGCTTTCCCGCGATTGCGTACATTTCAGCCTGACTTTCTGAAACTTTCTGCAATTTAATAAATAATTATTGTAAATCAATAAAAAAATATTGACTTTCAATGCGAACAGTGTTATTTTATGGAAAAGAGGTTCCTGCCCTGGATGGACTGGGGCTGATAAAGGCCGGTATCCCCATTTTGTTAGTCGGAGGGAAAAAAGTGATATAAAAAGCACGATGGATCCGCCATTTAGCTTTTGTATGAGGGAACCGAACGAAAGCTGTATGTTGTGGAATACTTTTTATGATCAGGAGGAAAGAGGAAATCATGGGTAACAAGCTCACACGTTTTACAAAAGGAATGCTGGATTTTATGTTTTACGCAGGGATTGCGGTGACACTGACCCTTCCGGTTTCCGTACGTATTTACGGGCATATCAATTCCTATTTTGAACAGTATTATATTCATCTGATTATATTGTTTGGTGTTTCGGGGATATTGGCGGAGCTTATTTTATTTGAGCTGCGAAGGATGTTCCGGACCGTTCTGGAAAACGACTGTTTTGTGCAGGCCAATGTGAAAAGCCTGAACCGCATGGGGACTTACAGCTTCTTAATCGCCCTTGTAACGGCGGGAAGGCTGTTCCTGTACCTGACGCCGGCGGTGATGATAATCATCCTGGTTTTTGTGATAGCGGGCCTGTTCAGCAAGGTGCTGAGCCAGGTATTTGACAGGGCGGTGGCATATAAGAATGAAAATGACCTGACAATTTAGGAGGTGGATAATGTCCATAATTATCAATTTGGATGTAATGATGGCCAAAAGGAAGAAGGGGCTGACGGAGCTGGCAGGAGAGGTGGATATCACACTGGCCAACCTGTCTATTCTGAAAAATAACAAAGCAAAAGCGGTCCGGCTTTCCACCTTAAATGCAATATGCAAGGCGCTGGAATGCCAGCCGGGTGATATCCTCCAGTATGTGGAGGACGAAGAGGACGGGGAGAACAACAGCCTGTAGGAGGGATATGTTATGGATTATGAAAGAATGGATCCGGTAAACGGAACTTATGCGGCGGAGAATAAGCCGGCGTGGACGGAACAGGAAAAATGGCGGATGGAGGAAAAGAAAAGGGAAGAGGAAAAGCGGCTTGAAGCGGAAAAGAAAGCGGCTGTCATGCGCAGGGATTTTCCATTCTTCGGATGGGCCAGCGCAGTTTATGCTCTTTTTTACACCTTCTGCCTGTACAAAAACGCTTCGGGGATCACTTACCCTTTTTTCGTCGCAGGAACCCTTATCTATTTTGGCTTATGTTCCAGAAGGTCAGGGGTTCCATTGAAAAAAGACAGTACCTTCACCGTTGTGAGCATGCTTCTCCTGGGAATATCCGTGTTCCTTACAGACAATATCAGCATACAGCTGATAACAAAAACAGGGATTTTCCTTCTCACGCTGAGTCTGATGCTTCATCAGTACCTGAATGACGGGGCATGGAATTTTTCCAGGTTTCTGCTCGCTATCTGTCAGTGTATTCTGGAGTCGGTAGCCTGTCTGGGACGTCCTTTCAGCGATGGATCCGCCTGGAGGCAGAAACGGACGCAGGAAGGGAAAAAGGACGGCAAGGGACGTTATGTTGCCCTGGGGATTCTCGTGGCGGTTCCCCTGGGCCTCCTCATCCTGGCCCTTCTGGTGAGCGCGGATGCGGTATTCCGGGATTTGTTCGTACGTCTTTTCCGGCATATCAATATATGGAACATTCTGCTTGTTCTCTGTATGCTCACCTTTGGTTTTTTTGCTTCCTATTGTTTTATGGCTATGCTCAACAGCCGGGTTATAAAGGAGGATTTCAGGGAGAACCGGAACCAGGAGCCGGTGCTCGCAATTACCTTTACCTCGGTACTTGCGGTAATGTATCTGGTATTTTCCGGGATACAGGTGGTTTATCTGTTCCTGGGACAGCTGAAGCTGCCGGACGGATATACCTATTCCTCTTATGCCAGGCAGGGTTTTTTCCAGCTTCTGGCGGTATGTATAATCAACCTCATTATCGTATTGGTGTGCCTGGGCTTTTTCAGGGAAAGCAAGGTGCTGAAGGGGATACTTACTCTCATATCCCTTTGTACCTATATTATGGTGGCGTCCAGTGCTTACCGGATGCTTCTCTATATCGGAACCTGTCAGCTGACCTTTCTGCGGATCCTTGTCCTGTGGGCCCTGGCGGCTACCGCGCTGGTGCTGGGAGGTATCATTGTCACCATATTTAAACCCGGATTCCGGCTTTTCCGGTATTGCATCACCGTAGTCACGGTGCTTTATATCCTTCTGGCCTTTGCCAAACCCGATTACTGGATTGCCAGATATAATATGAATTATGTGGATTTTACCGCTGTGAGCCAGGAACAGGCGGAGGAAGGCAGCTACAGGGATTTTTACTACCTGAGCCACCTGTCGGCGGATGCCGCTCCCGTTCTTGCTGCGCCGGAAAATTATGAATTTCTGAAAAACCAGTCCTATTCCATGGAAGAATATTATTCCCGTATGGAGAGGAAGGCGGAGGGAATGGGGATCCGCAGCTTCAATGTATCCCGCTGTCTTGCCGGAAAGGCCCTTTCCCGGTTGAAGTGACTCCAAAAGAACAAATAGGAATAATTCAGACGGACCAGGACACAAAGGGCCGTTTGAACGGTTACAGCAAATGTTTAAATTTTTCTTAAAAAGTTGATATTCCATTGACACCTGGGCGATTCAAGCGTAATATTATCAAGGACACAGAATTTTCACATTTTGGGAGGAAATTAAGATATTATGCGTATGAAAAAGATGGCAGCAGCAGTTGTGGCAATGGTTACCGCACTGGCACTTACCGCGTGTGCAGGTGGATTTGATGCCAGCAAGTACGTAAACGGCGTACTGAACAATATTTATCTGGGAGATTCCACGGGATATATGGAATTGGTAGAAATCACGGCAGAAGAGGCGAAGGAAGAGTATGAGCAGGGAATCAGTGTAGAGGCGGATTTTTTCCTGCAGTATTACGGGCTGGACAGCGTATCTGACGATGTATACCAGCAGATCGTTGACATGTATAAGCAGATTTACAGCAAATCCAAATTCGAAGTGAAGGAAGCGGTAAAGAACGGTGATGATTACAATGTTGAGGTTGTGGTAAGCCCTATTGACGTAATCGTAAACAGTGAAGAAGCGATCAGCACGGCAGTGGATGATTTCGTGGCAAATGCCAATCCGGATGATTATACCGATGAGCAGGTGCTGAATGATGATCTGGCAAAACTGGTTATCAAGGTTATCAATGATAATATGGCGAACCTGGGATATCAGGCAGAGAAATCCATCATTGTTAAGGTGGAAAAGGATGCACAGGGCTATTACGGAATCAGTGATGATGCCATCGGCCTGCTGGATCAGGATATGATTGCCTACTGAGAATAAATAATTACCAATAACTACATATAAAAAACTTACGTAACCGTACTCTTATTAAGGGCACGGTTACTTTTCTTTAGAAAGACAAATACCATGCTGCGGCTGCATTCCAAAGGGAAAGGCGGAGAAAAGGAGAAGATATGGAAAAAATGAGCGCGGGGCAATTCATTGCATTTTTAGGGAAGATAGAAAAACTGAAATCGGTCCCAAGGCACTGTGTGACTGCGGACGGTATTGTGGAGAATGTGGCGGCCCATAGCTGGCGGACTGCGGTAATGGCATATTTATTAAAGGATGAACTGGAAGATACGGATACCGATAAAGTCATCCGTATGTGTCTGCTTCATGATATCGGGGAAGCCTTGACGGGGGATATCCCTGCGTTTGAAAAGACCCGGGAGAATGAGGCTGCGGAGAAGCTGGCTGTGGACCGGCTTCTTAAAAGCCTGCCGGAATCTTTGTATCAGGAAACCAGCGCCTTATTTGAAGAGATGGAGACACTGGAAACCAGGGAAGCCAGGGTATATAAAGCGCTGGACAAGCTGGAGGCTGTCATACAGCACAACCAGAGCGATATCCGTACCTGGCTGCCTCTGGAATACGAACTGCAGAAAACCTATGCGGCAGAGGCGGTAAAAGGGTTCTCCATCCTGGAACAGCTTCAGGAGGAGTGCGTAAGAGAAACGGAGAAAAAAATAGAAGAATATTCCAGAGAATAAAATGACGTTCATCCAAACTTTTTATAAACCCTGCCCATCTATAGTATGAAAGGAAACGTTGTACAACGGTCCAATCGTAAAAGCCGCCGCATAAGCTCAGGCTTTCACGATAATCATAAGGGTATTCCAATCAGGACATACGCCCGCATACAGGAGGAGATTAATATGAAGCAGGATATATATGACCTGACAGTGGCCTATATCCTGGAAAACCAGGAGAAATGTTATCGTTTGGCCTATAGTTATGTGCAGGACAGGGACAGCGCTTTGGATGTGGTGCAGAATGCCATATGCCAGGCACTGGAGAAGTGCTGGGGGATTCGGAACAGGGCGGCAATAAAAACGTGGTTTTACCGGATTGTGGTTAATGAGGCGCTGCAGTATCTTCGTAAAAATAAGAAGGAAATCAGCACCGAACCATCGGAAATGCGAGAAGAACCGTATCAGGAAGAGGGCTTCGGAAAGGCGGACATGGAGTCAAACGAAGTCTACGAAGAAATACAGAAGCTTCCGGAGGAAATGAAGACGGTAATCATCCTTCGTTTCTACGAGGAGCTAAGCCTTCAGGAAATATCCGATGTGACTAAAACAAATTTAAGTACTGTGAAATCACGGTTATATGCTGCTCTTAAAAAACTGCAAAAAGGTTTGGAGGAGATCAATTATGAGAAAGCCTGAAGATGGAAAAAAAGTATATGATAATATAGAAATCCCGGAAGAATTAAGGGATGTGGTAAACGGTGCCATCCGTTCTGTGGACAAGGAAAAATCGCTAAAAAAGCATCGGTCACGAGGTATCGTGAAAACCTTCAGGTATTGCGGTACAGCCGCGGCAGTGCTTCTCGTATGTATGACCATCGGTCTAAACACAAATGAAGTGTTTGCAAAGGAAATGAGTGAGCTTCCTATTATAGGTTCCCTTGCCAGAGTCTTGACCATCCGTTCCTATCATGAAAAGGATGAAGGGCATGATATTAAAGTGAATGTGCCGGAAATCCAGTTGGAAGAGACACCGTCGGATAATACGGATACGCAGAAGGAAACCTTTGTGGGAGATATCAACCAGGAAATCCAGAATATTGTGGACAATTATGTGGCGGAAGCAAAACAGAAATTTGCAGAATACAAAGAGGCCTTTTTTGCCACAGGAGGAACCGAAGAGGAATGGGGAGACCGGGATATCGCCGTTAATGTGGATTATGAGGTGAAATATCAGCAGGGTAATATCCTTTCCATGGTATTAACTACGGATGAGGCATGGGTGGCCGCATACGGAGTCCGCTATTATTACAATCTGGATCTGTCCCGGGACAGACAGCTCACCCTGCAGGATCTTCTGGGTGAAAATTATGTGGAAATTGCAAATGAAAGCATTCTGCGGCAGATGGAGGAAAGAGATGCGGCAGATGAAAATGTCATTTACTGGGGAATCGGAAAGGCAGCGGAGGATGATATGGTGGAAGGTTTCCAGAGTGTGGATGAGAATACGAAATTTTATATTAATAAGGATGGAAATCCTGTTGTATGCTTTGAGAAGTACGAAGTGGCGCCCGGATATATGGGCTTCCAGGAATTTGAAATAGATAAACCGGCGGAATAACAGGAAGGATGCCTTCTTCCTCCGCGACTCGAGACAGGTCTGTACAGACCTGTCTCAATTGTTGTGTTATGGTTACGCTTCCTTCTTTTTCTTTTTTTCTTTCTTTTGTTCCTTTTCCATCGTATCCAGAATGGAGCACAGCAGATGCCTGAAAACGGATGCCAGGGGCCATATCAGCCAGCTGGTGGACCAGGATCCGAACAGAAAACTCCAAATAAAATAAATACAGGTGACCAGCGGCCAGTAAACGGAAAGGATCAGGGAGATGGTCTGGCCCGCCTGACCGGAAGAAACCGTATATTTTTTCCTGCTTTTTCCCTTTTTCTTTTTTTCCTGCAGCAGCATTTTATAAAGATCCTCTTCCGTCCCTGCCGTTATAAAAAGATAAACGGCTATGGAAATAAACAAAAACAGGAAGAAAATGCCGATGGTTCCGCCAAATTGATCTCCCAGTGGGGTGTTTTCACCAAGCTGGGAAAGGGCGATCAGGGTAAAAGGGGAAATGACGCACAGTACAACACCAACCGTCATGATAACCGCACACTGCGGCTGGAAATCCGCCTGCATTTGGGCAATAAAGTCCTGCAGGGAAGGGCTGATAATCAGGTTGGAGTGCTTCAGGAATTTGTACTGTTCCAGCCTGGCGCTTCCATAAATCAGCATTCCAAGCCCGGCGGCAAGGCAGAGGAAAAGAGGAAGAAGCATCAGCAGGAAATGGATCCGGGATAATTTCGATAAAACAGTGACTCCGTTGCTGTTGGGAGCAAGCAGCCCGCTGGTGAGAATCAGGAAAGCCGGGCCCATAATGCATAGGGCGGTTCCGATCCCTACCAGGCGGTTATATCTGCGGTAGTCACCGATAACCTGCTCCAGCTGTTCCCGGGATAAGAAAATGTCTCCGGATTCATAGCTTTCATAGGGTTCCTCTTGTCCCGGATACGCAGAATGACCATATTGCTGCCATTCCTGGCTGTTTTCCTCCCGGGGGGCTTCCGGCGTACCCTTCGCAGCCTTCAGTCCCAGTTCTTCGATCAGTTCATCAATGTTGCCGAACTCGGATATAACGATTCCGATGGCTTCGTTTTCCGATTTCCCTTCTTTTTTCAGTTCTTCGTATTTATCCTCCATCGTGTGGAGCATGTCGTTTTCCAGCTTCATGATTTCAGGAGTCCCCGGAAGCCGGGCAAACATATTCTCAAGATAAATTCGTATGGTATCCATAATAATCCTTTCTTACAGCCGTATAAACTGTTCCACTACTTCCTTGGTTACTTTCCACTCTTCACATTTTTCCTTGTAATAAATCCTCCCGCTCTCCGTAATCCGGTAGTAGGTACGCCGTTTCCCGTTGGTTTCATCTCCATAGAAGGATTCGATATAGCCGTTTCTTTCCAGCCTGGTAAAGGCGGAATATAAGGTTGTTTCTTTAATACTGTATTTATCCCCGGAACGTTCTCTTATGTGTTTGGATATTTCATATCCGTACGAGGGGCCGTCCAGCAGATGGAAAAGAATAAAGGTATCATTGTAGCCACGGATGATATCACTGCTTATCAACTCATCAGCTCCTTTTCCCGCAGGCGGACACGCAAAAATTACTCCGTCTGACGTACTACGTCTGTCGTGGTAATTACAGTATAGCAGGTTATCTCACGATGTCAATCATTTACAGAGCTTTTACAAGATTTTGAAGTTGTTGTGATAGTTGGAGGGAATAGGGATTGTTATAATTTGGTTGTTTATCAGAAAAAAACGGTTAACGGAAGAAAGGAAGGGCGGTATGCTCAGTTTACAGCATATTAAGAAATCGTATGATGGAGTACCTGTGCTGCAGGATATTACGTTGGATATCAGGGACGGGGAAATTGTATCCATACTTGGGCCCAGCGGATGTGGAAAAACAACGCTGTTAAATCTAATCCTGGGGATAACGGATGCGGAGGAAGGAAAAATTCTTTTTCATGAGCAGGATATTACCCATGAACCTATGGAAAAGAGAGGGTTTAATATTGTTTTTCAGGATTATGCCCTGTTTCCTAATCTGAATGTGTACCAGAACATTACATACGGGCTGCGCAATAAGCCCGGCATTTCCTCTGAGGAGGAGGTGAAGGAGCTGGTACATCTCCTTGGCCTGGAGGAACATCTGAATAAGAAGATCGACCAACTGTCCGGAGGGCAGAAGCAGCGGGCAGCCCTGGCCAGGACAATGGTGATGAAACCCCGTATTCTGCTGCTGGATGAACCCTTAAGCGCTCTGGACGGAGTGATAAAAGAATCCATAAAGGACAGGATAAAAGCAATAGCCAGGGAGTATCATCTGACCACAATCATTGTGACCCATGATCCGGAGGAAGCCCTCACGCTTTCCGACCGGGTATTGATTATTAATGAAGGGGCGATTTCCCAGTATGATGAACCGGCGGAAATTATCCATCAGCCCGGGAACAGCTTTGTGCGTAAGTTCATTCTGAACCAGCTGGAGATTAAAAGGCATAATATCTATACCCTGTTCGAAAAGAATACGGAAGAAAGCTCTATGGCTATTTGAGGCGGAAGGGCATGAAAAAGAAAAATAAAGAAATTAAATTACTGTACGGGGTCCTGCTGGTCATTTTCACTATTTTCCTGATTCTCCCCGTTTTTCAGCTTCTGTTGAAATCCTTCCTGGGAAAAGGAGGGCTGACTCTCGCCAGCTACCGCAGTGTGTTTCTCTCCCGCGGCTTCGGAAGGGCGCTTGGGAACAGCTTCCTGGTGGCGGCAGTCAGTGCGCTGGTAACCACTGTCCTGGCTTTTTTCCTGGCCTATACGATCAATTATACGAATATCCCGTCATGGATGAAGGCCGTGATCCGGGGGGCGGCGCTGCTTCCCATGCTTCTTCCTACGATCACTTACGGATTTGCCATCATTTATTCCTTTGGCAGGCAGGGGCTTCTTACCAGGCTGTTCGGAAGACAGCTGTTCGATATATATGGGTTCCATGGTCTTTTGACCGGATATGTAATTTATACGCTGCCCATCGCCTTTATGCTGATTCATAATACCATGGGATATATTGATAAAAAGTTCATGGTCGTATCCCGGATTATGGGGGATAATGGCGTTTCCACGTTTATGATGACAATAGTAAGGCCCCTTCTCGGCACGCTGGCGGCTTCGTTTATCCAGGCGTTTTTCCTGTGCTTTACGGATTTCGGCATCCCTGCTTCCGTGGGCGGGAAATATGAGGTGATAGCCGCTGTCCTCTACGATCAGATGCTGGGGAGCATTCCCGATTTTTCCAGAGGGGCCGTGGTGGCTATGGTGATGCTGGTGCCCTCTGCAGTGAGCATAGCGGTGCTTCAGTTTCTGGAAAAATATAATGTGAGATACAACAAGGTATCTGCGATAGAAATCCGCCGCAACAGGGTGCGTGATGTGGGATGCGGTGCCGTGAGCACCGGTATCATCCTGTGTGTATTATCCGTATTTGCCGTTATTTTTGTGGTGCCGTTTGTATCCGAATGGCCTTATGATATTCGTTTTACCCTGGAACATGTGGGAAGCGTCTTTGCGGATGACGCGCTGTCGGGCGTGTTCCGCAATTCGCTTATCGTGGCCTTCTTTACTGCCGTTGCGGGAACGCTGGTGGCTTATGGAGGGGCTTTGGTGACGGCCAGAAGCTCCGTTTCCCGGAAACTGAAAAATGGGATTGAAGGAATTGCACTGGTGACCAACACCATTCCGGGAATGGTAATCGGGCTTGCATTCCTGTTCAGCTTTTCCGGTACGCCGGTTCAGAATACTTTTTTTCTTCTTATTGTGTGCAATGTGGTCCATTTTTTTTCCACACCGTATCTGATGATGAAAAGCTCCCTTGCTAAAATGAACGCTTCCTGGGAGACAACAGCCATGCTGATGGGGGATTCATGGATAAAAACTATCATCCGTGTGGTAACACCAAATGCGGTTTCCACCATACTAGAAGTATTCAGCTATTATTTCATCAACGCCATGGTGACGGTCAGCGCCGTGATTTTCATCGCGGGTGCAAGAACCATGGTTATAACAACAAAAATAAAGGAACTGCAGTATTTTAATAAGTTTAATGAAATTTTTGTCTTATCTTTAATGATTTTATTTATCAACCTGCTCGCCAGGGGGCTGTTTCGGGTACTGGCAGACGGCAGGATAAAAAGAAAAAAGAAATGAGGGAAAAAACATGAAGGTAAAAAAAATAACAGCTGTAGGGCTGGCTGCGGCAGTGGCGCTTGGTGTCCTGGCAGGCTGCGGGAAAAGCGGGGTAAATGAGAAAGTGATTATTTATTCCAATGCGGACGACGAAGCGGTTACCGCCATGAAAAACGCGCTGGATAACAACGGCTTCCGGGATCAGTATCTATTCCAGTCTTTCGGCACCTCTGAGCTGGGCGGAAAGCTGCTTGCCGAGGGAAGCAATATAGAAGCGGATCTGATAACCATGAGCACTTTTTATGTGAACAGCGCCCAGGAGCAGAACAAGAGCTTTAAGGATCTTACCTTTTCCGTAAATACGCTGGATGAATTTCCTTCCTACTGTGCACCGATCACCGCGCAGGAAGGGGCCATTATCCTGAATACGGAAATGATGAAGGAACATAACCTGCCTGTGCCGGCATCAATTAAGGAGCTGGCGGACCCGGTATATGCAGGAATGATCTCCGTAACGGATATCAACTCCTCCTCCACCGCATGGCTGCTCCTCCAGGCTCTTGTATCCGAATATGGGGAGAACGGGGCAAAGGAGGTGCTCACCGGTATATATGCCAATGCGGGGGATCATATTGAGGATTCCGGTTCCGCCCCTTTGAAAAAAGCGAGGGCAGGTGAGGTGGCCGTGGGCTTCGGGTTAAGGCATCAGGCGGTAGCGGATAAAACCTCCGGAATCCCCATTGATTTTGTGGATCCGGCGGAAGGAAATTTTTCCCTGACGGAATCCGTGGCAGTTGTGGATAAGGGGGCCCAGAGCAATCCCAAAGCCATGGAGATGGCTGAATGCATCATAAATAACGGCAGGGAGGAGCTGCAGAAAACATACCCTATTCCGCTTTATGAAGGGGAAGCGGAGGATGCCGCCAATAAATCAGGAAATCCCCGCATTTTTGGCGAAACCCTTACTTTTGAACTTCTGAAAAAGCATCAGGAGCTGTCAGACAGCTGTAAACCGCAACTGTAAAAAGGAAAGGAAAAAACATGAAATCATATAAATTATTAACGCCGGGGCCTTTGACAACAACGGTTTCCGTAAAAAAAGAAATGCTGTTTGATCACTGCACCTGGGACGATGATTATAAGAAGATCACCCAGGAAATCCGGGCAAAGCTTTTAAAGCTCGCGCGGGTGTCCGCCGGGGAGTATACGGCAGTACTCATGCAGGGAAGCGGAACCTTTGGCGTGGAGTCGGTACTTACCAGTGTGATAGGAAAAAAGGATAAGCTTCTGATAGTCTCAAACGGGGCGTATGGGGAACGAATGGGGGATATTGCGGCGCACGCGTCCATTCCCCATCTGATCTACAGACAGGATTATGATAAAATTCCGGATCCGTCTGTTATAGAAATGCTCCTTGCTGAAAATCCGGATGTCACCCATGTTTCCATGGTACACAGTGAAACCACTTCAGGGATTCTCAATGATATCGCAGCGGCGGCCGGTGTGGTAAAGAAAGCGGGAAAGACGTTTATTGTGGATGCCATGAGCAGCTTCGGCGGAGTGGATATTCCGGTGGGAGAGCTGGGGATTGACTTTCTTATCAGCAGCGCCAACAAATGCATCCAAGGTGTTCCCGGATTTTCTTTTATAATAGCCAACCGCGAAAAACTAATGGAGAGCAAAGGAAAAGCAAGAAGCCTTTCCCTGGATCTGTATGAGCAGTGGGAAACCATGGAAAAAGACGGCAAATGGAGATTTACCTCTCCCACACATGTGGTGCTGGCGTTTGCAAAGGCCCTGGAGGAAATGGAGGAGGAAGGCGGGACAGCGGCCCGGAACCGGCGCTATACAGAGAATAACAGGCTGCTCATCCGAAGAATGGATGAGATGGGTATCCGGCCCTACATCGGGAGCCAATACCAGGGTCCGATTATCACCACCTTTTATTATCCCCAAAACCATTCTTTTACCTTTTCTGAAATGTATGAATATATCAAGGAGAGGGGCTATGCCATTTATCCCGGAAAGGTGACGGAGGCGGAAACCTTCCGCATCGGGAATATCGGGGAAATCTATGAGGAGGATATCAACAGGCTCTGCGATATCCTGTCGGATTTTCTTCAGGAAAAGGAGAAAAAAGCAGTATGAAGAAACTGGAAGCGGTTATTTTTGACTGGGCAGGAACGACGGTGGATTATGGATGTTTTGCACCCGTACAGGCTTTTGCGGAGGTGTTCCGGGCATTTGGAATCGAACCGGAGATGGAAGAGGTAAGAAAACCTATGGGGATGCTGAAGCGTGATCATATCAAGGCCATGCTGGAGATGCCCAGAATCCGTGGTTTATGGATAGAAACATACAAAAAACCCGCTGAAGAAGAGGATATTGACCGGCTTTACCGGCTTTTTGAAGGAAAACTGATGGGTATCCTGGAGAATTTCACCGACGTTAAGCCGGGCGTGCTGGAAACGGTGAAGGCCCTGCGGGAAAAGGGAATCCCTGTGGGATCCACCACCGGCTATACGGATCAAATGATGGAAATAGTGACCCAAAAAGCGGAGGAACACGGATATAAGCCGGATGCCTGGTTTTCGCCTGACAGCACCCACAAACGGGGAAGGCCTTATCCTTATATGATATACAGAAATATGGAAGCCTTTGCCGTATCCTGCGCCGCCGGCGTCGTGAAGGTGGGGGATACGGTCTCCGATATCAAAGAAGGGAAAAATGCCGGTGTTTTTTCCGTAGGAATTATTGAGGGCAGCTCCGAAATGGGGCTTGGCAGGGAGGAGTTTGAGAGGCTTTCTGCGGAAGAAAAAAAACGGAGGACGGCACTGGTAAGGGAGAAATACCGATCAGCCGGAGCCGATGCCGTTATCGGCAGCATGCAAGAGCTGATGCCCCTGCTGGAGTCTGTTTTTCTAATCGGCTGAACAGGCGGATAAGGGACTCCTTCCCGGAGACATGGTGAAAAAGGACGGGAAGAAGGCTGCGTTTATCCGGCGGCCTTCCGGCGGCCTGCCGGGCGCCGGCGTTCCTTCTTCTTACCCCGCTTCATGAGAAAGAGTACCAAAAGCAGGGAAAGGACATTGGAAAGCACGATACGCAGTATCTGAAGCTCATCGGTACCCGTATCGGTAACCACATGCAGGGAATTGCTGATAAAATTATTGAAAAAATGCTCGAATATGCCGGTCCATAGGGTCCCTGTGAGGGTAACGCACAGGCCCCATTCAAAGCCAAGGATACCGGCAAGTATGATATAACCGATCCCCATAAGGAAGGCGGCCCCCACGGTGAGGCTGCCTTCTCTGACCCATACCACGACGGTAACCAGATGCCAGATGCCGAAGAGAAGCGCCTGCAGCAGATTGGCATTCCGGGAAGAGAACGCCCTCCGCCCGAGCTTGAAAAGCAATCCCCGGAAAAGCCCTTCCTCCGCCGCCACATTAATCACGTTTCCCAGAATACATATGAGAATTGCAGAAAGGGAAATGCCGGTGACCGTTTGATCCGAAAGGGAAAAGCTGGAGATAAAGAAAGAAAGGCGCGGGGATTTTCCCATAAGAAGAAGGATGAGGCATTCTGCCAGATAGGAAACCGCAAAAGTGCCAATTCCCAGGGAAAACCCCAGAATAAGACCTCTTTTCAGCCCGTTCAGCCGAAAGCCAATGCTTTTCCAGGAGAGCTTCCTCTCAACCAGGCATTGGGAAATGACAAGAAGCGCAAAAATTTTACAGAAGATATTTTCGGCAAGGAAGGTCTCATCCGTTTTAAGCACCAGGAACTCAAAATCCTTGGCGGCGGAACAAAGAATAAATACAAACAAAATGTAGAGAATCGAGCGCTTTTGTTTTCTGGTCAGCATATCGGCTCCTGTTCCGATACTCCCAACAGCTTCTTTATCTGGTGATAAATTCCTGTGAGCATCTCTTCTGTTATTGGCATCACTTCCCTGCATATTTTCATTCCTTCTATCATAAAAAGGATAGCGGCTGCAGTTTCTTTGGGGTTACCCGGATGGAATTCCCCCGTTTTGGTTCCATAGGTGAGCAGAGCGAGAAGAACCGCTTCGCCTCTTGCGTATTGCTTTGACAGGAAAGAGGAATCCTCCGTATCCCTGGATTCCAGGCAGAATTCATAAATGGCCCCGTACAGCCCCGGTTTCCTGTCCCGTATGTTTCCCAGCTGGGAAAACAGATAATCCTCCAGAAGTACCCGGGCGGAGGCACCTGCGTCCATGCCCTCCCCGTCGTGCTGATTCCGGTCCTCCTGAAAGCTCTGCAGCAGATCGGAAAAAAGGGAAGGCTTATCCTTATAATGGCGGTAAAGACCGCCCTTGCTTAATCCGCTGGCCCGGCAGATATCCTGCATGGTAACCGCTTTGTACCCATATCTGATAAACAGAGGGCAGGCGCAGTCCAGAATATGCCTGCGGGTCAGAGTACCTTTTTCACCCATGGAAAATACTCCTTTTATAAAAGCGACTATGTAGTCGCTTTTATTTATTATAAAGGCAGGAGGCGCAAAAGTCAACCGGGGATAAAAAGTGACGGGAAGAAAGTAACGATTGTATGAGGCCTGCTATTCCATGTAACCGCCCTTCATGGGGGAAACGGCATGTTCGGAGTAGATTTTCAGCACGCCTTTTTTATATTTGGGTTCCCGGGGCGGCAGGTTCTTTTTCCGTTCCGAAAGAATCCGATCCACTTCCTCCGGGGGAAGTTCCCGCCCTTTTATGCCTGTAATTTCCAGGATCCGTTCGGGAATGTCGATGCGGATGAGATCGCCCTCTTCTACCAAAGCGATAGGGCCGCCTTCTGCGGCTTCCGGGGAGACATGGCCGATTGCCGGGCCTTTGGAAGCGCCGGAGAAACGCCCGTCGGTGATCAGGGCAATGGATTTGCCAAGCTCCGGATCGGAGGAAATGGCTTCCGTGGTATAGAACATTTCCGGCATGCCGGATCCCTTCGGGCCTTCATAGCGGATAAATACCGCATCGCCGGGATGGATGCTGCCGGAAAGTATGGCCGCAATAGCATCCTCTTCACAGTCGAAGGGTCTTGCCCTCAGCACCGCCCGGAACATTTCCCTGGGGACAGCGGAGTGCTTTACCACAGAGCCTTCCGGCGCCAGGTTGCCGCGCAGAACAGCTACGGTGCCGTCGGTGCCGATAGGGCTATTGAAGCTGTGGATGATATCGGTTGGTTTCAGATTCCATTTTTCCAAATAGGTATGGCTGCGATCATAAAAGCCATTCTGTTTCAGCTCTTCCAGGTTTTCTCCCAGTGTTTTGCCGGTAACGGTCATGACATCCAGATGAAGCATGGATTTGATTTCTTCCATGACAGCCGGGACGCCGCCGGCATAGTAGAAGAACTGAGCGGGCCATTTGCCTGCAGGACGGATATCCAGCAGATAATGGGCGCCCCTGTGCATGCGGTCGAAGGTGTCCCCGTCTATTTCCAGGCCCAGTTCATGCGCCATGGCAGGAATATGAAGCAGGGAGTTGGTGGATCCGGATATGGCGGCGTGAACCATGATGGCATTTTCAAAGGACTTCATGGTTACGATATCGCTTACTTTAAGGCCCAGTCCGGCAAGCTTCATTACCTGCAATCCCGCTTTATAGGCCATTTCCTTCAGTTCCGGGCAGGTTGCCGGCATCAGGGCCGATCCGGGGAGCATAAGGCCTAATGCTTCCGCCATTATCTGCATGGTGGATGCGGTGCCCATAAAAGAGCAGGCCCCACAGGAAGGGCAGGCGTTATGCTTATAATAGGTCAGCTTTTCTTCCGTGATTTCGCCCCTCTGGTACATGGCGGAATAGGCCCCGATCTGCTCCAGGGTCAAAAGATCCGGCCCTGCCTCCATAACGCCGCCTGTGATTACTATAGAGGGCATATCCAGTCTGGCAAGTCCCATCAGGCAGGCGGGAACGGATTTGTCACAGCTGGCAATGAATACACCGCCGTCAAAGCCGGTGGAATTTCCATGGATTTCAATCATATTGGCGATCATATCCCGGTGTGCGAGGGAATAATTGATCCCATCATGTCCCTGGGCAATCCCGTCGCAGATATCGGTGGTATAGTATCTGGCGCCTCGTCCTCCGGCATCTTTGATTCCGCGCATGGCTTCTTCCACAAACTGGTTCAGGTGGGCGCTCCCCGGATGGCTGTCACCGAAGGTGCTTTCCACCATGATTTGCGGCTTGTCAAGATCGGCTGCTGTCCAGCCCATGCCGAGTTTAAGCGGGTCGTTTTCCGGTGCCATGGCCCTGACTCGCTGGCTGTTCCATTCTTTCATAAAAATCTCCATTCCGCGCGCCTTCGGGCGCGGCACAAATAGTA
>NZ_QUES01000006.1:0-249567 GCF_003478085.1 Eisenbergiella sp. OF01-20
TGCAGGGCAGCAGGCCGCACAGGGAAGCAGGGCCGGGGGACGCCAAACTTTTTATCTGCACCCAACAAATCGTAGAATAAATCAATTTTATGTGAGAATAAATCATTGCTTTGGGGAATGGGCTGTGAAAAAATAAGGACAAATATACAGGAAAATTTTTGCTGTTTCGGGGATAAGGGACTGCTGCTGCAGTTGCTGAGGCTCCGAAGCTGCGGATGGGAGCGGGAAGATGAAAAAACAAGCATTTAATCCTTATCTGCCGTCCTGGGAATATATCCCTGACGGGGAACCTTACGTGTTTAATAAGAGGGTGTATGTATACGGCTCTCATGATCGTTTCCGGGGGCATGCGTATTGCCTGAACGATTATGTTTGCTGGTCGGCGCCGGAGGATGATCTGGGAGACTGGAGGTATGAGGGAGTGATTTACCGAAAAACCCAGGATCCCTTTAACCCGGACGGGTATATGTGCCTGTACGCGCCGGATGTGACGGTGGGGCCTGACGGCAGATATTATCTGTATTATGTGCTGGATAAGGTGCCGGTAGTGTCCGTTGCGGTCTGTGATACTCCTGCGGGGGCGTATGAATTTTACGGATATGTGCATTATCCGGACGGGACCCGGCTGGGAGAGAGAGAAGGGGACGAGCCGCAGTTTGATCCGGGTGTGCTGACGGAAGGGGATACTACGTATTTGTATACCGGCTTCTGCGCTGTAGGGGATAAGTCAAGAAGCGGTCCCATGGGAACGGTGCTGGAGGCGGACATGCTCACGATAAAGGAAGGGCCGGTGAATATTGCGCCCAGCCAGCCGTACAGCAAAGGCAGCAGCTTCGAGGGGCATGAATTTTTTGAGGCGCCTTCTATCAGGAAGAGGGGAGATACCTATTATTTCATTTATTCATCCGTAGCCATGCATGAGCTTTGCTATGCCGTCAGCAAAAATCCCATGAAGGATTTTGTATACGGAGGAGTGATTGTAAGCAATAACGATCTGCATATCGATTCCTATAAGCCGGCGGGGAAGCCCATGTATTACGGCGGCAATAATCACGGAAGCATTGTGGAGGCCGGGGGACAATGGTATATTTTCTATCATCGCCATACGGACGGAACCAATTTCAGCAGACAGGGATGCGTTGAGCCTGTTTCCTTCCGGGAGGACGGCAGTATTATTCAGGCGGAAATGACCTCCTGCGGCGGGAACGGCGGCCCTCTGGCGGGAAAAGGGGAATATCCCGCATACATTGCCTGCAGTCTGTTTACCGGAGAGGAAGCGTTTACCACCGGAGCGCCGGGAGAGTGGATGGACTGCCGGTTCCCGAAAATTACCCAGGACGGCAGGGACGGGGATGAAGAAACGGGTTACATCGCAAATATGAGAGACGGCGCACATGCAGGATTTAAGTATTTTGCCTGTAAGGATGTCCGCCGGGTTGCCATCCGGGTAAGGGGCTACTGCAAGGGGGCGTTTGGAGTGAAAACCGCATGGGACGGGCCTGTATTGGGCTGGATTCCCGTCGTGTTTTCCAATGAGTGGAAGGAATATTCTGCGGATATTACCATACCGGACGGGGTGCAGTCTCTGTATTTTGTTTACCAGGGAGACGGCGGCGCGAGCCTGGCATCCTTCACGCTGGAATAAAAAAGAGGGGAATAGCTGTGCGGGAAATGAAAAACAGGACGAATTTACATGAAATGCTCAGGCCGGTCTGGAAGGGCGGGCAGATCTTCCGTGAGACTTTTGCCTGCGTGGAGGACGGGGGGCTTTGCAGTGCCCCGTTTCTTCTGGAACCGGAAGAGATAATCAAGGTAGAAAGCTATGATCAGACACAGTACTTTGAGGCGGGACGTGACTGGTATGTGGAGGCGGGCCGGCTGTGCCTTACCGGAGACAGCCGGATTCCCCATACCGGCTGGGAGACTTTTTATTACGCCTCTCTGGAAGAAGCGCAGAAAGGGCAGGATGGCGGAGCCGTAAAGCTGGATTTTGGTCCGGTGGCCGTATCGGACGGCAGGTTCCTGAACCTGAATGCCATAGGGAATCCGGAGTTTGTTACCCGCTGGCAGATTGCGGTTACCTATGAAGCGAAGGAGGAGTGGAAGGGATGGCGGCCCGTTTCCCGGATCGCCCGCCTTCCCCGTGTGTACGGAAAGTTAAAGCGGAAAGAAAAGGTACGCATCGTCCTGTACGGCGACAGTATTTCCTGCGGCTGTGACTGCAGCGGCCTG
This sequence comes from Eisenbergiella sp. OF01-20, assembly GCF_003478085.1. Lineage (NCBI taxonomy): Bacteria > Bacillati > Bacillota > Clostridia > Lachnospirales > Lachnospiraceae > Eisenbergiella > Eisenbergiella sp. OF01-20. Next base: position 2,233 of record NZ_QUES01000006.1, read on the forward strand.
TATGGGCTGGAACCGGGGCAGCCTCTGTGGCCGGAGCTGCTTATGGAAAGCCTGCGGGACTATTATAAGACGGATATTGAATTCATAAATACATCAGCAGGCGGGAAGGATACCCAATGGGCCATAGAAAATGCCGCAGAGAGAGCGGCTTCCTATAAACCGGATCTGGTTCTTCTGGGCTTCGGGATGAATGACAGGTGCACAGGATCGGAATACCGGGAAAGGACGAAGTGCCTGCTGAATGCGATCCGCAGAGAATCGCCGCAAACGGAATTTGTCCTGATTGCCACCACCCTTCCCAATCCGCTGGCGGATACCGACCCCATGCATTTTTGCGCACACCAGGGAGAATATGCCAGAAGCCTGCGGCTTTTGTGCGGACAGGGTATTGTGCTTGCGGATGTGCAGGATGTCCAGCGGACGATGATGGAACGAAAGCGGTATCTTGATCTGACCGGGAATCTGCTGAACCATCCCAATGACTATCTGGCAAGGGTCCAGGCACAGGTTCTGGATACGGTATTGAAGCCGTGATAACGGTTCAGACCTGCCGGAACTGTTACAAGCCATGAAAGCAGTTCACACCCTGTTTTGGGACACGCAGCCATGACGGCACAGTCCTGAACGGGGTGCGAACTGTTTTTTTGGTTAGAGGTAAACAAATAACACACCTGGTTTAAGACTTAATTACAAAGAAAACAAAATGTTAAAATGAATAACACTTGCGTGCTGTGGTTAACAATGCTATAATTCCTTATAATTTACAGAAAAAGAGGACTGATGTGTAGAAAACTCTTTTTTATTTATGTTTATCGTTAAACGGATTTGCTAATTCCATAAGGAGAAGGTATTGTTTAAAAATGGTTACACTAAAGGAAATTGCCAGAGAATGTAATGTTTCGGCAACCACGGTTTCCAATATCCTCAACGGGAAACCCAAGGTGAGTGAGGAGACCCGTCTGAAGGTGCTGGATGTCGTGAAAAGAAGGGGGTATCAGCCGAATTATATTGCCCAGGGGCTGCGGAACCAGAAAACGAAAATGATCGGTATCATTGCGGAGGATATTTCCCAGTTCAGTACCCCGGGAATGATAGAAAGCATTATGTCATGCTGCGAAGAAAACGGGTATCGGACGATTGTACAGAACCTGCGTCTGTATGCCAGATGGCAGGAGTCCTGGTTCAATAATGAAGAAGCTTACCGTTCCGTGCTGGAGCCGGCTTTGCAGGAGCTTCGTTCCATTAAGGTGGACGGACTGATTTATGTGGCGGGCCATGCCCGGATTATCCATCCTTTTAAGGAGGAGCTTAGAATGCCTGCGGTGATGGCTTACGCGTATACGGATTCTCCCAGAGTACCCTCCGTGGTGATTGAGGACGAAAAGGGAGGGTATGATATGGTGAAATACCTGCTTTCCATGGGACATAAGCAGATAGGCATCATCGGCGGACGGCCGGATAATATCCATACGAAAAAAAGGCTTCTTGGGGCGCAGAAGGCTTTGTTTGAAGCCGGAGTTCCCTATAATCCGGATTGGGTCCGTTACGGTGCCTGGAACCGGGAATCAGGCTACGAACAGGCGGGGGCGATTGTGGATGCCGGGGTTTCGGCGATCTTCTGCATGTCGGATCTGATGGCCGGCGGTGTTTATGATTATCTGGAGGAACAGGGACTGAAGGCCGGCGAGGATATATCGGTTGCCGGATTTGATAATCAGGATGTGGCGGAATATTTCCGGCCGGCCCTGACAACCATGCGTCTGCCTCTGTCTGAAATCGGCCGGAAATCGGCGGAAATGCTTTTGGAGTGCATTGACGGAGAGACGGAAACGGAAGAAGTTTCCGAAAACCGTCCTGTTGAGATTGCGATTCCCTGTTCTCTTGTTGTAAGAAGTTCAGTGAAGAAGAAGCTTTAACAGGCAGGAAAAAAGGGATTGTATACCTACGGGCATACAATCCCTTTTTTGTTTCATAGAAAAGTTCGTCCTATGAAACAAAAACCTCCGGGGGATGCGCCATCCGCGCCGGGGAAATATGGCCGCGGAAGCAACGGCGATCCGTCGTGCGGGTCCGTCGATCCGGACGTTTGGTCCTTTGCAGAAAGAGAGAATGCCGGCCAAAGCGACTTTCCTGTTCCCTGTTTTTGAAAAGGGCAGTCAAAACGGTTACCAAGGAATCACAAAAAAGGGTTTATGTTTTTGGAACAATACAATAATATGTAAAACGATATACAAGTGTAATATGTTGGCGTAATTATAAATATACTACAAAAACAAAGAACTTATGGGTTTTAAAAATAATATATTTTGTGCTAAATGTATAAAAAAATGAAAATTTGAAAAGTTATATTGACATTTGATGGAAAACAGTTATATAATCCAACTAAGCAAAAGGTTTAACGATAAACAAGTATAAATAACTCTTTGGAGGAAGGGAGAGACGTATGCATCTTTTTCAGAATAAGAAAAAATGGAATTCTATCAAAATGTTCCTTTATGTACTGCCCTTTATTGTATTGGTCTTAATATTTTCCTATTACCCTCTGTATGGCTGGGTATATGCCTTTTTCGATTATAAACCGCCCAAGCCGTTCTCCATTCATGATTTTGTCGGACTGAAATGGTTTAAGTCCCTGGTGGAGAACCCGATTAAAATCAACCAGCTTCTGCAGGTTCTCAAGAACACCTTCGCTATGAGCGGCATTACGCTTGCGACTTCCTGGCTGCCAATGATATTCGCCGTATTCATGAATGAGCTGCGCTGCGTACCCTTCCGTAAATTTGTACAGACAGTGACCACGCTGCCTAATTTCATCAGCTGGGTGCTCGTTTATTCCGTAGCTTACAGCCTTTTCAACAGCACAGGTATGGCGAATACCCTGCTGCAGAATCTGGGGATCACCACGGAGCCGATTCTTTTCCTACAGTCCTCCGAGCATGTGTGGCTGACAATGTGGCTGTGGCTGACCTGGAAAAACCTGGGCTGGTCGGCCATCATGTACATAGCGGCAATATCCGGAATCGATGATGAAATGTACCAGGCGGCCAAGGTGGACGGCGCATCGCGGATGCAGATGATATGGTATATCACGATTCCCAGTCTCCTTCCCACTTACTTCGTCCTGCTCATGCTCAACATTGCCAATTTCCTTTCCAACGGAATGGAACAGTACTATGTATTCCAGAATGCTTTTAACAAAGAAACCATTCAGGTACTTGACCTGTACGTATACAATACCGCGATGGGAAGCGGCAGCTATTCCGTATCCGTTGCAATCAGTATGCTTAAGAGCGTAGTCAGCCTTATCCTTCTGTTCTTTGCGAACACCATGTCCAAGCTGATACGCGGCGAAAGCTTCCTGTAAGGAGACTAGGAGGAGAACAGATGAGCAAGGAAATAACCCGCAAAACCAAAATGCACCACAGCTTCGGCGATAATATGCTGGGCGCTGTCTGCTATATCCTGTTTGCACTTTGTGCCGTAGTTTGTATTTATCCGTTTTACTATATTTTTATCAATACCATCAGCGCCAATGATTTGAGCGCCAGGGGCGTGATTCTGTTTTGGCCCAAGGGTCTGCATTTCCAGAATTACATCAGCGCGCTTCGCATTGACGGGCTTTTCCAGGCGGCGAAAATATCCGTGCTGCGTACCGTTATCGGTACGGTGGGTACGGTAGGCGCTTCCGCATTCCTGGGCTTTATGTTCACCCAGGAAAATATGTGGCACAGAAAGCTGTGGTACCGGCTGGTGGTGGCAACCATGTATTTCAACGCAGGGATCATCCCCTGGTACCTGACTATGAGGAACCTGCATCTGACCAATAACTTCTGGGGATATATTTTACCGGCTGTTATTTCCCCGTTTTATATCATCCTGACCAAGACCTTTGTGGAGTCGGTTCCCAAGGAACTGCAGGAGGCGGCGCAGATTGACGGGGCCGGGATTATGAAGATTTTCTTCCGTGTCATGCTGCCGGTCATCAAGCCCATAATGGCAACTGTGGCGATTTTTTCTGCGGTAAACCAGTGGAACTCTTTCCAGGATACGCTGCTTTTGGTAACGGACACCAAGCTGTATCCGCTGCAGTTTATCCTGTACCAGTATCTGAACCAGGCAAGCTCCCTGGCGGGCCTTGCCAACACCAACAACAGCGCGTCCATGGCGGCGGCGGTGGCTACGAGCCAGACGCCCACCAGCGTGCGTATGACCGTAACGATTATCGTGGTTATCCCCATTATCCTGGTATATCCCATTTTCCAGAGATATTTTGTAAAGGGCATCATGATAGGGGCGGTCAAAGGCTAAAACATGTTTGAGAATAGCAGGGGAAAAGCCCTCTGTTATACATAGACCCAAAAGAAAGAAAACAAGGAGGATAAATCCTCTGTCTGCATAAGCGGGCAGACATTTTTCCTTCGGAAAAACAAGGAGGATTCAATATGAGAAGGAAACGTTTAGCATCCCTGGCTCTTGCGGCTGTAATGACGGCATCGGCCATTCTGGCTGGCTGCGGACAGGGCGAAAGCACACAGGCACCGGCAAACAGCGGCACCGAGCCTGCAGCACAGACAAGTGCCGGCGAAGAAGGCGGCACGGAAACAGCGTCCGCACAGGGAGCTGCTCCTGTGGTATCCCATGATACGGAGCTGACAATCGAGATTTATGACAAGGCAGCCAACTATCAGGGAATCCAGGCAGGCTGGTTCGGCAAGGTTCTTAAGGACAAATTCAATATCCAGCTGAACATTATCGCACCGCAGGTATCCGGTGATGCCAATTCTCTTTATCAGACACGTAGTGCGTCCGGAAATCTGGGAGATATCGTTATCATCGACAACTCCGAAATGCAGGACTGTGTGGAAGCCGGCCTGATTATGGATATCGGCGATATCATCGGCAGTTATGAGAACCTGACAAAGTACAAAGAGCAGATCGATCTGTTCAACGGAACCATGAACGGCGTGGAAGCAGGAAGCGTTTTCGCAATTCCCTGTAACATGAACAGCAACGGCCCCACTGCTTTTGTGGGAACGGAAGTTGCAAGTGCACCCAGGGTACCGTGGGATCTGTATGAAGGATTGGGATGCCCGGAACTGAAAACAACCGATGACCTGCTGAACATGCTTAAGGATATGCAGGATAAATATCCCACCAACGCGGCAGGGGACAAAGCCTTTGCGATTACCATGTGGAAGGACTGGGACGGCACAAGTATTGAAAATGCCAATCTGCTTTCAAACTGGTTCGGACAGCAGGTAAAGGAATCTGTCCTTCTCGGCAACGATAACACCATCATGCCTTTGACGGATAAAAACGGCGGCTATTACAAAGCACTGCAGTTTTTCTATAAAGCAAACCAGATGGGACTGGTGGATCCCGACTCCGCAACCCAGGACTGGACGACAGCCTGTGACAGCAAGATGAAGCAGAAGAGAGTATATCTGTTCTGGTATAACTGGCAGAATGGTTTCTGGAATACACCGGAGCATGGCGAGAGCCGTGAAAACTACATGTATACTCCCGTAGAAAAGCTGAACTTCTTCCAGATGGCGGATTCCTATTACGGCGACGGACGTGTATGGGGCGTAGGCTCCCAGGTGGATGAAGAGAAGAAATTACGGATTATGGAGCTGCTTGACTGGCTTGCTTCTCCGGAAGGGCTGACCTATCAGCACAACAGTCTGGAAGGCCTGATTTATACGGTAAATGAGGATGGTACTTATACACTGACCAAAGAAGGACAGGATCGTTTTACAGGAGATCTTCCGGTACCCGAAGAAATGGGCGGCGGCCTTTGGAGCGACGGTAATAACCAGATTAACCAGTGGATCGCAGGAAGTTCGGAAATGAATCCGGTGACCGGAGAGTATTTTGAGCCCAACTTATGGTCCTCTACCATAGAAATGAACCAGACCGCAACTACAAAGGAATGGTCTGAAAAATTCGGCGCTGTGAATGAAGTGGAATATATGAAGAATGCAGGCCAGCTGGGTATGGTTGCTAATGTAAATATCCCTCTCGCCAGCGACGATACCGATACCGCCCTGATCAGAAGCCAGTGTAAGAGCGTGGTATGTGATGCTTCCTGGCGTATGGTATTCGCTGCCAATGATGCGGAATTCGAGCAGATGTGGGATGATATGTGCACACAGCTGGAAGGCTTTGGCTGGAATGACCTGGTTGCCTTCGATACGGAAAAATATCAGGCTGTTATCGATGCGAGAAAAGCAGCGGAATAAGACGACATAACCAATAAGGCATAAGGAATATATAAGCAGTAAACATAAGTGGGGGGCTGGCGGATGTCAGCCCCTTTTTCTCGTTTTTAGAGTCAGTGTAACGGGGAAGGTACAAAACGGTTACGTATCCGCAGAAGCGGAGGGAGGGGTAATTATGAGTTTGAAAACAGTATATCAGCCGTATTTCAAAATAGGAGCGGCAGTTCCGGCAAAGGTGTTTGAAGATCACACAGCGATGGGGGAGCTGTGCCGGCAGTATGATTCCATTACCTGTGAAAATGAGATGAAGCCTCAGTTTCTGCTGGACGAAGAGGAAAACGGAAGCGATCCGGCCCGGTATGACCGCTGTCCTGCCGTATCCTTTCACAGCATTGGTAAATACCTGGATTACGCAAAGGAGCATGGGCTGAAAATGAGAGGCCACACGCTCGTATGGCATAACCAGACGCCGAGATGGTTCTTTGCGGCGGGGTACCGGAAGGAAGCGGACGCGCCGCTTGCGGACAGGGAAACCATGCTGGCGAGGCTGGAGGGATATATCCGGCAGGTGCTGGATTATGTACAGAGCCGGTATCCGGGCGTGATATATGCCTGGGATGTGGTGAACGAAGCGGTGGAGGACGGGGCGCTGCGCCGATCCCTCTGGACGGAAACCGTGGGAGAGGATTTTATCCTGCAGGCGTTCCGGTTTGCCAGAAAATATGCGGATCCATCGGCCGCCCTGTTTTATAATGATTATGATACGTTCCTGCCCTGGAAACGGGAGGTTATCTGTGAGCAGGTGCTTAAACCCCTGCTTTCGGAAGGGCTGGCGGACGGTATGGGAATGCAGTCCCATATGACCATGCAGACCCCATCTTTGGAAGAGTACGAGAAAACCGTCCGGACATTCGGGCGGCTGGGACTGGAGATCCAGGTGACGGAGCTGGATATCCATAACGCGGATCCGTCCCGGCAGTCCATGGAAGCCCTGGCGGAGCGCTACCGGGATATCTTTACCATACTCACACGCGCCAAAAAAGAGGGAATGGCGGATATCACCGGCGTGACCTTCTGGGGCATGCAGGATGATGACAGCTGGCTTACCGGATTCCGTAAAGAAAGAAGCTATCCGCTTTTATTCCAGAACGGGTTCCGGCCCAAGGCGGCTTACCAGGCGGTTCTGGGCGTACCCGGAATCGTGGAGTCAGATACCCCGGACCGCCTGCCGGGCGGGGAACGGTTTGCCTTCTGGGAGAAAACGCCGGTGTTCGTAAAAGAATATCATGTGAATAAGTCCCATCCCGGAGCGTCTGATGACAATGACGGCAGCCCGGAGCATCCCTTCGCCACCATACAGGCGGCCGCCAATCTGGCCGGTCCCGGTACGAGGGTATGGATCCACGGGGGTGTTTACCGGGAATGTGTCCGTCCGGTAAGCGGAGGAAGCAGCCCGGAAACTATGGTGAGCTTTGAAGCGTACGGAGACGGTGAGGTGATCATCAAGGCATCCGAAGAAACGAAGGATTTTCGTCCCAGCCAGGGCTGGAACCTGCTTTCCTTTGATGCACCGGAAAAGCTGCCGGAGGGGCTGCAGATCTGGGAAACCAGGCTGAATCCGGGTGATTTCCGGGGCTATAATCCCTTCTGTGCGGTGAATATCCTTCATGACCGCCTGTATATTGAATATGACAAGACGGATATGACCACCTACTTAAACCGCAGAGGCATGGTTTTCTGTGACGGAAAGCCCCTGCAGCAGGTGGCGCTGTACAACCAGCTGTCCCGCACGCCCGGTTCGTATTGGGTGGAGGCCAATGGACAGACCGTTCATTTCCGGCTGGAGGATGATTCGGATCCGGCGGTTCACTGCATAGAGCTGACCTGCAGGGAGCAGTGTTTTGCTCCTGATATCCCCTTCCTTTCCTATATTAAGGTGAAAGGCCTGACCTGTGCCCATGCGGCCACAGGTGCTCCCGTACCCCAGAGAGGGGCCATTTCCTGTTACAGGGGGCATCACTGGATTATTGAGGACTGTAAAATCGAATGGTCTAACGGTGTGGGGATCGATATCGGCAACGAATGCTGGCACCACAGCTTTATAGAAAACCAGATTATCGGGCATACCGTGATAAGGGGCTGTGAAATCCGGGATGCGGGCGTCTGCGGCATCGCCGGAATGTTTGCTACTGATCTTCTGATCGAAGACAACCGGATCGAAGGAACCGGCTGGCAGAAAATGGAACTGTCCTGGGAGGCGGGCGGCATCAAGGTACATAACAGCATAAACAGCCTGATACGCCGGAATGTATTTACGAAAACCTTCCGGGCCGATCATCTGTGGATGGATGTGGGAAATGAAAATAACCGGATTACCCGCAACCTGTTCCTGGACGGAATCGAGCAGAGGGAAGCTATTTTCATCGAATGCTCCAGAGACGGGATCAATCTCATAGACAACAATATTTTCTGGAATGTGGAGGGACGGTTCCAACAGGCGGATGTGCCCAACGAACCGGGTTCCACAGGCTGGTATAAGATGGAGGAACCGGGAGTTGTCAACGGCTATGCGGTATACGGCGAGGGTACGGACCGACTGCATGTGGTGAACAATTTTATCGGAAAATGCCGCAGCGCCGGGTACTTTGTCAAACCGGTCGCCTTCCGTATCGGCGCAAACAAAAGAGGGGGAACCTCCAGGGAGGCCAGGATAACCAACAATCTGTTCTATGACTGCGGGGAGGCCGCCATTAAGTTCCCCACCAGGGATAACGACGCCCAGGGCAACCTGTATGTGAAGATGCCGGGCGGGTATCTGCGGGTGCTGTATCCTGCACCGGAAAACTGCCTGGATCTGCAGGCTTGGCAGGAGTTTTACGGCTTTGACAGGGAAGGGCAGGAGGGCTTCTTTACCATCCGGGTGGATACGGAAAAGCTGACCCTGGAAATGGAAAAAGCGGATCACGTTCCCGGAGGCAGACATCACGGGACAGGAAGGCAGGAGTATACGGCCGATCCGGAAAAAGTGCTGCCTGTTAAGGCTTCCATGGAGACGGCGGACGATTTTTATGGGACGGCGCCGAAGGAACGCAGGGTGCCCGGACCCTTTGCCGTGCTGGAAGCAGGGCGTGTATACGATATTGACCCAAGAAAACATAACTAGTCAGATACCACGCGACAAAACAAAGTTCGCGGGAAACTGATTTGCCATGCAGAAAGCTGCAGAAGGAGAATGAGGGATGGAGGTTGTAAATCCGATTATCCGGGCAGATATGCCGGACCCGGATCTGCTCCGGGTGGGAGATACCTTTTATATGGTATCCACCACGATGTTTTATACGCCGGGGGCGCCGATCCTGAAATCAAAGGATCTGTGCCACTGGGAAATGGTATCCTATGTATTTGATATATTGGAGGAGAATGAAAGATACCGGCTGGAAAACGGCAGGAATGCTTACGGAAAAGGGCAGTGGGCTACCAGCCTGGCCCGTTACAAAGGCCGTTATTATGCCTGCTTTGTCAGCCATGACAGCGGCAAGACTTATATTTTCTCTTCGGAGGATATCGAAAAGAGCGGCTGGGAGCGGGCGGAAATCGGCGAGGTGTTCCATGATATGTCCTTCCTTTTCTGGGAAGGGCGTTGCTTTCTGGTATATGGGAACGGGGAAATCCGAATTGTGGAGCTGGAACCGGATCTGAGCGGGGTAAGAAAAGACGGCCTGCGCCGTACACTGTTTGAAACGCCGAAGGAAGGAATGCGGCTGCGCTGCGAGGGCTGCCGGGCGCTTATAAGAAACGGTTTTATTTACCTTTTCTTTATTGACTGGCCGGCGGACGGCGGACGCAGGGAAGTGGTATTCCGCTCCCGCAGTCTGGAGGGACCATATGAGTTCCGGGTGCTGATGGATGATGACTGCGGTTTTCCCGGGCACGGTGTGGCCCAGGGAACGCTGGTTGACACCGAAGCGGGAGACTGGTATGCCATGCTCTTCCAGGACAGAGGGGCGTCCGGGCGGATCCCCTTCCTCATGCCGGTCCGCTGGGAAGAGGACTGGCCCCTTTTGGGGATAAAAAGAGAGAAGAAAGAGGGCGGTTTCTTGTGGCGTATTCCGGAATGTTTTTCGGTTCCCTTTGCCCCTTATCCGGCCCGGCCGCTGGTAATCAGCGACAGCTTCCGCCATGAGGAAAACCGTCTGGCCCTTCCCTGGCAGTGGAACCATAATCCCATCCCCTCCTGCTGGTCCTTTACAAAACGGCCCGGCTGGCTTCGGCTGACTGTGGCCCGGACGGCCTCCGGGCTGAAGGATGCCGGGAATACCCTGACCCAACGGACGATGGAACCGGGCTGCAGCTGTGTCGTAACGCTGGATTCCTCCGGCATGAAGGAGGGAGATTATGCCGGGCTGTGTGCGCTGCAGGGACGATTCGGGCAGGTTGGCATCGCTGTGGAGAACGGCGCAAGATATCTTCTGTGCATACAGATGGGGGAGGGCGGTGAAGAAACGGAATACAGACAGCCGCTGGAAAATGCCGTGGTACAGCTGCGGATTGTGTTTGATTACAGGAACCGGATCGATCAGGCATCCTTTGCCTTCCGTATACCGGAAGAAGAATGGCAGACGGCGGGAAAGCCGCTGGATATGGTTTTTACGCTGGATATGTTTGTGGGATACCGGATTGGTATTTTCTGTTATGGGCTGCAAACATCAGGAGGACATGCGGATTTCCGCGATTTCTCCGTGCAGGAGCTGTAAGCAGGTAACAGACAAGGCAGGAGTTCGGTGGTCTGAACACTGCAGAAAAAGGAGAGGCAGAACATGATTACATTATATATTAACGAGAATAAAAAAACTGGCCATATTAATCCTGAAATCTATGGACATTTCAGTGAACATCTGGGAAGATGCATTTATGAGGGCCTTTATGTGGGGGAAAATTCCGAAATCCCCAATGTGAACGGGATGCGCACGGATGTGGTGGAGGCGCTGAAGGAAATGAAGGTGCCCGTGCTGCGCTGGCCGGGAGGGTGCTTTGCGGATGAATATCACTGGAAGGACGGTGTTGGGCCAAAAGCTGACAGAAAGAAAATGGTCAATACCAACTGGGGAGGTGTGACGGAGGACAACAGCTTCGGTACGCACGAGTTTTTCGAACTGTGTGAGCAGCTTGGCTGCAAAACCTATGTGAATGGGAATGTGGGAAGCGGCACCGTGCAGGAAATGAGCGAATGGGTGGAGTATATGACACTGGACGGCGTATCCCCCATGGCGGACTGGCGGCGGAAAAACGGCAGGGAAAAGCCATGGAAGCTGGATTATTTCGGTGTGGGAAATGAAAACTGGGGCTGCGGCGGCAATATGACGCCGGATTATTATGCCCAGCTGTACCGCAGATACCAGACCTATATCCGCTGCTATGACAAGTCCGCCCCCATATTCAAGATCTGCGGCGGGGCCAATGCGGACGATTATGAATGGACGGACAGGGTGCTTCATGAATGCTTCCGCAGTCCGGCTCCTGCGCAGGCACACGGCTTTATGGACGGTCTGTCCGTACACTATTATGCGGGCGTGGAAAAGGGGCTGCATAAGGGAAGCGCCACGGATTTTGACGAGTCCGTATGGTTTAACACACTTTCCCGGGCAATGAATATTGAAGAAGTGCTTATCCGCCACAGCGCGATCATGGATCAGTACGATCCGGAGAAAAAAATCGGGATGATGGTGGATGAATGGGGCTGCTGGCATGATGTGGAGCCGGGGACCAATCCGGGCTTTCTATACCAGCAGAATACCATGCGTGATGCGCTGACGGCAGGGGTGTCTCTGAATATTTTCAATAAGCACTGCGACCGGATCAAGATGGCGTGTATCGCCCAGATCGTAAATGTGCTTCAGTCCGTCATCCTGACGGAAGGGAAGAAAATGCTCCTCACCCCCACGTATCATGTATTCCATATGTATAAATATCATCAGGATGCGCAGCTTGTGGAAAGCTGGCTGGAGGGAACGGGAAAAATCGGCCTGCAGGATGAGGAGATGGTGCCCGACGTACAGGAATCCGTTTCGGAGGATAAGGACGGCGTGCTCACCATAACATTGAACAACCTGTCTCCGGAGGAAGAGCGGGAAGTGGAAGTGGTGCTCACCACAAGGAAGCCTGCCGAAGTGGAGGCAAGGATTGTACGGGGGAGGATGCAGGCGTATAATACCTTTGAGGAACCGGAAACAGTAAAGGAAGAAGCATTTACCCAGATACAGGTGACGGACAGGGGGCTTTCCTTTACCCTTCCGGCATGCAGCGTGATGATGATACGGGTGAAGCAAAACAAGGAGTAAAATCCTCTGCTCGCAAAGAACTCGCATTTTGCTCCGCAAAACAAGGAGGATTCGAGATGTTAAAAATTGTTAAAACAGAAAATGGTCTGGTGCGCGGTATCCCGGCGGCGGATCCGCGGGTGATTTCCTTTAAGGGAATCCCTTTTGCGGCGCCTCCGGTGGGGGATTTGCGCTGGAGGGCGCCCCAGCCTGCGGCGGATTGGGAGGGGATCCGGGACTGCCTGGAATTCGCCCCCATATCCATGCAGAGCACGCCGGGGCTGGATGAATCAAATATTTATACGAAGGAATGGAATGTGGATCCGGAAATTCCTATGGAGGAGGACTGTCTTTACCTCAATGTATGGACTCCGGCCCGGAGTACAAAGGATAAACTGCCTGTTTATGTGTGGTATTTCGGCGGCGGCCTGCAGTGGGGAAATCCGGCGGAGATGGAATTCGACGGAGAGCGCCTGGCGCGCAGGGGAATTGTGGTGGTGACGGTCAATTACCGGCTGAATGTGTTCGGCTTTCTGGCCCATCCCCAGTTGTGGGAGGAAGCGCCGGAGGCACCGGCTAATTTCGGGAATCTGGATCAGCAGTACGGTCTGTTCTGGACAAAGCGCAATATCGCCGCCTTCGGCGGTGATCCGGACAACATTACAATCGGGGGACAGTCAGCCGGCGGCGGAAGTGTGCTGACACAGCTGAACTGTCCTGCCAACAAGGGCTATATCAGCAAGGCTATTATTGAAAGCGGCATCTTTTATGATCCCTTCCAGGATAGGATGAAGCTGACAAAGGAACAGGCGCTGGCACAGGGAGAACGCTTCTTTGCATACCTGGGTGTCAGTACGCTTGCGGAAGCGAGGGCGCTTCCCGCCCAATTTATCCGGGATAAGAACGATGCCTTCGGCGCTTTCTGGGGAACCATTCCCGACGGCGTTTACCAGACCGATACCTATTGGAACAATATGGCGGCGGGCAGGCTTCTGGATGTCCCCATCATGACAGGTTTAACCAACAATGAGTTTTTCACCATGCCTCAGGCAGCGGATGAAAAGTCTCTCCAAAAGGAAGCGGAAGAAAAATTCGGGGACAGGGCACAGGATTTCCTTTCTTTAATCCATGCCGAAGCCGGAACGGAAGCGGCTAAGGAGAACGCGTACATAAGCTCTGTGGAGCTGGGAATCCGCAGGATGTGCCGCCTTCTGGAAAAAACAGGGGCAAAGCAGCCCCGTTATGTATATGAATTCGGTCCCTTCATACCGGGAGAGGATGATCCGGGGGCTTTCCATTCCTCCGATTTGTGGTTTTTCTTTGAAACGCTGGCGAAATGCTGGCGGCCTTTTACCGGGAAGCATTATGATCTTGCCAGACAGATGTGCAATTACTGGGCCGAATTTATAAAGAAGGGGGATCCTAACGGCCCGGATGCGGACGGGACGCCTATGGAAAAGTGGGATGCCTTTCTGACGGAAAAGCCTGCCGTCATGACCTTTTTTGAAAGCCCGGCCGCGCAGATAAAACCGGCGGGAGAGGTAATGGAATTTATTATGGATGCCGCTGACCGGGAAAAGGATGGTCCGGCCAGGGCCGGACTGTAGCCTGCAATTGCGCGAAGGAGGGAAAGCTATGGATTATATAACGCGGGACGGGAATGCCGTCTTGTTTGAAAATGCCGGAGAACTGCTGCGTATTGAACCGTGGGGGGAAAATTCCCTGCGGGTCAGGGCGGTGATGATGGGAGAGATTAAGGATACGGATTATGCCCTGCTTCCCCCGAAGGAAACGGAGGCTGATATCCGGATAGAGGATGGATATCACGCCGGCATTACGAATGGAAAAGTGACGGCGAAGCTGGAGGTTGACCAGTGGAAAAAACGCTGCCAGCTCAGCTTTTATAATCAGAAGGGGGAACTCCTTCTGAAAGAGGAAGGGCATGGGGGCGCGCTGAATAACCATTCCAGACACTTTAAGGCAAGGCTGGGCGGGGATTATGAACTGACGGTCACCTTCCATGCAAAGCCGGAAGAAAAGCTGTTCGGTATGGGCCAGTACCAGCAGGAACTTCTGGATGTCAAAAACTGCGTGCTTGAGCTTGCCCACCGCAATTCCCAGGCATCCGTGCCTTTTGTCCTTTCCGATGCCGGCTATGGCTTCCTCTGGCACAATCCGGCGGTGGGTAAGGTAATGTTCGGGAAAAACCTGACCCAATGGCAGGCGGAAAATACGGACCAGATGGATTACTGGATTACGGCCGGGGATACACCCGATGAAATCGAGAGCGCTTATGGCAAAGCAACGGGAACCGTTCCCATGATGCCGGAATACGGTCTGGGCTTCTGGCAGTGCAAGCTGCGCTACTGGAACCAGGAACAGCTTCTGAACGTGGCAAGGGAATACCACAGGCGAAACATTCCGGTGGACGTCATCGTGGTTGATTTCTATCATTGGCCCAAATGCGGCGATTTCCGTTTCGACGAAGCGGATTTTCCTGATCCGAAGGCGATGGTGGAGGAGCTGTGGGAATACGGCATGGAACTCATGGTTTCCATCTGGCCCCAGATCAATCTGACCAGTGAGAATTATGAAGAGATGCGCAAAAGAGGGCTTCTGATTAAAAATGAACGCGGCGTGGAGATCGCCATGCGTTTTGAAGGGGAGAATACCTTCTATGATGCGACCAATCCCAAAGCAAGGGATTATGTATGGAAGCTTTGTAAGAAAAATTATTATGATTACGGGATAAAGGTGTTCTGGCTGGATGAAGCGGAGCCTGAATTCTCGGTATATGATTATGATAATTACCGTTATTATATGGGACCGGTAACCAAGGTGGGCAATATCTACCCCCAGCTGTATGCCAGAACCTTTTACGAGGGGCAGATGGAAGCGGGGATGGAAAGCGCGGTCAACCTGCTGCGCTGCGCATGGGCGGGAAGCCAGAGATACGGCGCCCTTGTATGGTCGGGTGACATTCACAGCGACTGGGAAACCTTCCGCAGACAGCTTTGCGCCGGGCTGAACATGGGAATTGCGGGCATCCCCTGGTGGACTACGGATATTGGCGGTTTTTCCGGCGGGAATCCGAAGGATCCGGCGTTCCGGCAGCTTCTGGTACGCTGGTTCCAGTGGGGAACCTTCTGTCCGGTGATGCGGCTGCATGGAGACCGGGTGCCCCAGACGCCGCTTACCCATGCGGATGGATCCTCCACTATGCCCACAGGGGCGGACAATGAAATCTGGAGCTTCGGCGATGTCAATACGCCGATCCTGGAAAAATATATCCGTTTCCGGGAGAAAATGAGACCGTATGTGAGGGAATTAATGAAGGAAGCCCATGAAGAGGGCCGTCCCGTGATCCGTACCATGTTCTATGAATTCCCGGAGGACGGGAAATGCTGGGAGCTTCAGGATCAGTACATGTTCGGCGCAGATATGCTGGTTGCGCCTGTGGTTTATGAAAACGCCTGGGAACGGGAGGTATACCTGCCGGAAGGAACGGTATGGACCCTGATTTATGACGGAACGAAGTATGAGGGAGGCAGGACGGTAAAGGTGCCGGCGGATATCAGCCGGATACCTGTATTCCTTCGGGAGGACAGACACGCGGAGTGGATAGGGGAAATTTGATGCTTGGCATCTGCCGTACGGAGCAGGGGGAATATCACGGTAATCGTTCCGGCAGGTCAGGACTGTCTGAACGGTTGCCTGTCATGAAAGGAAAACAGACATGGGAGTGGATTTTGCAGAAAAAAAAGCCCGGATTATGGTATATACCCGGGAAACGACGGCGGAGGAATACCCGGACGGGCTGGCGCGGAGCATCCATCTTGCCTATAGCTTAGATGGGAAAAACTATGAGGCCATGAACGGAAATTACGGGATTTTGTTCGCCAAAGCAGTTTTGAGCGAAGAAGATACCATCTGTCCCAAAGGGGTAAGGGATCCCCGGGTTCTTTCTCTGCCGCAGGGAGGCTTTGTCATTGCGGCCGTCCGGGTCAATGAGGATGGAAGCGCAGATGGGGAAAGCGAAGGGAAGCTGCTGTATTGGACCACTGCGGATTTTAAGGAGTTTAAAGAACTGGGGCTGCTGGACTGCGGGCAGGCGGAGCTTTCCGGGCTTCCCTGTGTGGCATCGCTCCGGGAGGCGTCTGCGGACTCGCTGACGGCTTTTGACGGAAAACTTCCGGAAGGTGCCGTGGCAGGAAATGCGGTGGAGGTAAGCCGCAGCCTGTGTGACAGGGCGGCGCTTTGCTGGAGCAGACTTACCAGCGTGGGTGTACGGGTGCCGGAACGGATTATGGCCCGTAACGCGGGCGATGTGGAAGCCGTGCGTGCGGCTGTTATGTATTCGGACGGTTCCTCGGCGTTAAAGCAGGTGAAATGGGAAACAGGAGGGATTGATTTTAACAGGCCGGGGACTTACCGCATTGGAGGTACCGTGATAAATGAGCAGTATACGTTTCCCCTGGCCTGCGGCTACGGCGATCCCGTTATTTTCCCCTGGGAAGGACGATATTACTTTATTGCCACGGACGATAACCGGAATGATGTGGGCTTTTATGTAAGGGAGTCGGAGGATGTGGCCGGGCTTTTTAAGGAGGATACGAAACAGCACCTGATCCTTGCGTTGGATGAGGAGAGAGGTTTTGTGCAGACCTTCTGGGCGCCGGAATTTCATGTGATTGGCGGGGAGCTTTATATCCTGTTTGCGGTGAGCGGCACGAAATGGGGGCCTCAGTGCCATCTGATGAAGCTGAAAAAGGGCGGCAGCCTGACGGATCCCGAAAGCTGGGAGGATCCGGTAAGGATCCGGAGGATGGACGGCCGTCCGCTGACGGAAGACGGGATCACGCTGGATATGACGTATCTGAAAACGGGAAAGCGTTCCTATTATATCTGGTCTTACCGCAGGAATATCGGTACGGCGCTGGATACGGGTTCCATGCTGTATATTGCCGCTGTGGACGAGGCCGCTCCCTGGCAGCTTGCCAGTGAACCGGTTCTTCTTTCCAGGCCCCTTTACGGCTGGGAGAACGTGAATCATACGATCAACAATGAAGGGCCGTATGCGTTTACCGCCAATGATAAGATATATCTGACCTATTCGGGAGGGGCGGCGGACGGTTATACCTATGCGCTTGGACTGCTGACGGCGCCGGCCGGAGCGGATTTGCTGGATACCGGAGTCTGGAACAAAGCGGGCACGCCTGTTCTGTCTTACTATTCGGTGGAAGGCGAATACGGGCCTGGACATAATTCCTTTTTTACGGATGCCCAGGGGAACCTGATGATTGCCTATCATGCGGAGGATGCGCTGGATCACCATATCCGCTGTGACGGGATCCGCAGGGTGCATTTTACCATCCAGGGAGAACCGGTATTTGACATGTCGGCACAGCGGGATCTGGATCCGGCGCTTGCAGGAGTGGAGATGGAAGTCGTGGTGGGCTGAGGCTGAAAACGAAGCGGATTTGTACCGGACGGGCCTGCTGCCCGCGGGGAGGAATCCTGGTTTCAGGGGTAGAGGCTTTTCCAGGGGAAAATCTTTTCCCCTGGAAGAAAAGAGGGGGGAGTGCTTTGAGCATTACAACAATAGGAAAAACAGATTGTTTACCGGAAGAAGCCGGCTATGATTCCGGACGTATCCGGGCATTGAATGAACATTTCATCCGGATGATGGAAAGAGGGGAAATAGAAGGAGCCGCTTACTGCATTTCCAGATACGGGAAAGTGATTGCGCAAAACGGAATAGGGCTGGCTCATTATTATGACAAGGACG
Source organism: Eisenbergiella sp. OF01-20 (assembly GCF_003478085.1). Lineage (NCBI taxonomy): Bacteria > Bacillati > Bacillota > Clostridia > Lachnospirales > Lachnospiraceae > Eisenbergiella > Eisenbergiella sp. OF01-20. The sequence continues at coordinate 20,559 of NZ_QUES01000006.1, forward strand.
GTCCCATGCAGCCCGATACTATCCATGGGATTGCCTCTGTTACAAAGACCTTTACGGCGGTGGCCGTGATGAAGCTTGTGGAGGATGGCTATACCAGGCTTGATGTGAAGGTGGGCGATATTCTGCCCCAGTTTTCACAAAAGCCCTTTGACGGAATTACCCTGTTTCATTTATTAACCCATACCTCGGGGCTTTCCCCGGATCCGGGATGCTTACCCAATCCCTATTTTGTATCTCCTTGGCAATATATAGAGGAAGCGGCAAAAAACGGGAAGCCGGGAGAAGCGTTCGACTGGCTTACACCTGCCCTGTCCTGCGGAATGAGAAAACAGCCGGGTGAGGAATGGCAGTACTGCAGCTTTGGCTTTGCCGTGTTAGGTGCGGTGATTCAAAAACTCAGCGGGAAAAAGGCGGAGCAATATATAAGCGATATGATTTTATCCCCTTTGGGCCTGAAGGATACTTTTTTCCTGCCGGCGGAACCGAAAAAGCGGAACCGGATTCATTTTATTGATGAGCAGGAGAAGGAAGAGGTGGGAAGTGCGGTAAACGGCGGGGAGGAAGCCGATTCCTTCTGGCAGCAGGTCCCGGAAACGGGGGGAGGGCTTTTTTCCACGCCGGGGGATTTGATCCGTTTTGCAAACATGATGCTTGGAATGGGCCGCTTAGAGGAGGTCCGTATTCTGGGAAGAAAAACGGTGGAAAAGATGACTGCCTCCGCGCTTTCCCATGTTCCCGATAACTGCTGGGACGCCGGGGTGGCTGACCGAAAATACGGGATTGGCTTTGATCGCAGGGAAGGCCCCGGTTTTCTTTATTCGGAAGGGACCTATATGCATGAAGGCGCCGGCTCCTGTTCCCTGGTTATCGATCCTGCGGAGCAGCTTGCCGCCGCGTGGTTCGTGCCGTACCGCCCCGGAGAGTGGTATGCGGAGGGGTTATGGAACGTGAGCAATATTATCTGGTCCGGGTTGTTATAAAGTATTTGATGATATTGTGAGAACAGTTACATTTGGTAAAAGAAGGAGATATCAAAAATGGCAGAAACAATCTATACAGTAGAAAAGGATACAAAAGTACCGTTTAACAATAATGTGGCGTTTTGCGTAGGCACAGGCCGTATGGGTCTGGCGCTGCAGAAGGAATACCAGGAGCAGCTGGCCCTGGTGCAGGAGGAGATCGGATTTTCCCATATCCGCGGCCACGGCCTGTTTTCCGATGATATGGCTATCTATCAGGAGTACACAGACGAAAATGGGAAGAAGTATGCGGAATATAATTTTACCTATCTGGATCTGGTGATGGACAGCTATCGGAAGCTGCATATCCGCCCCTTCCTGGAGCTGGGCTTTATGCCGGAGAAAATGGCTTCCGGGGAGCAGACCGTCTTTTACTGGAAAGGAAATGTGACGCCTCCGGAAAGCTATGACGCCTGGTGCGCCCTGGTACAGGCCACGCTGCGGCATCTGATGGACCGCTACGGGGCGCAGGAGGTGACGGGCTGGCCTATCGAGGTATGGAACGAGCCGAACCTTCCCGGCTTCTGGAAGGATGCGGACATGGAGGAGTACTTTAAGCTGTTTGCCCGTACCTTTGCGGCGGTTAAGGAAGTGGACGAACGCTTCCGTGTGGGCGGTCCCGCTATCTGCGGCGTGGAGGACGAAAAATGGATCCGCTGCTTTATGGAGTTCTGCCGGAAGGAAAGCATACCGGTGGATTTCGTAACCCGCCATCATTATACGACGGAAGTACCGGAAAAGGACGGTCATTACGGCTATGTTAAGCTGAGGGAGCCGGAGGAGGGCTTTGCCAACCTGCAGACGACCAGGGATATCGTGGACAGCTTTGAGGAATTTCAGGGAATGGAAATCCATATTACGGAGTTCAACACCTCTTACATACCCAACTGCCCTCTGCACGATACTAACCAGAATGCGGCTTATATCGCCGGACAGCTTTCCAGGCTGGGGGATATGAACGAATCCTATTCCTACTGGACCTTCGGGGATATTTTTGAAGAGCAGGGCGTTCCTTTTACCCCTTTCCACGGCGGTTTCGGTCTGGTGGCAAACGGCGGGATCCCCAAGCCTACCTTCTGGATCTTCAAATTCTTTAAGGATTTGCAGGGAACCTGCGTACACCGTTCGGATGACGCGGTGGTGGTAAGGACAGAGGACGGCAGCTACAGAGGTATCGCCTGGAACCGGACGATGGAGGGATGCGGAGAGGACAGGGGCTTTACGTTCCGCCTGCCCATGGATGTTTCCGAAGAAAAGGAATACACAATTCTGAAAAAGACGGTGGACGAAGTGACCTGTAATCCGCTGAAGCTGTGGCATGCCATGGGAGAGCCGTCAAGCCTTACCGAAAAACAGAAAAAGCTGCTGAAGGAAGGCGCGCGCCCGTTTGTGGAAGCGGACAGGAAGAAGCTTACGGACGGAGCGGCGGAGGTCTGTCTGACGGTTCGGGAAAATGGAGTGGTTTATTTCGAGGTATCTGCGGTGAAGGCCGGAGGAGACAGAGGATATTGTTATAAAAGAGTGATTGGCAAATAGGCGGTATGCCGCAAGAGGAGATATACCGCCAAAAGGAGGCATGTTTCCAGGAGGGGACAGGTATATGGGCAAAATAACAGTTCGTACAGAAAAGAAAAGATTTCCGATCGCCCCCAATCTGTATGGTATTTTTTTCGAAGATATCAACAGAGCGGGAGACGGCGGGTTATATCCGGAGCTTCTCAGGAACAGAAGCTTTGAAGATTCCATTGAGCCGAAGGACTGCCGCACGGGGCAGGATGGCTATGCCCTCGTCAGCAGGGCCGGCTGGAGAGATGAATTTAATCATGGGGAAGGGCTTTCCCGGTGGGTCAGGAAAAACGGGACGCCGTATACTCCCATTCCGGCCTGGTACACAAATCACGCCCAGATGGCTCTGGACAGAAACGATACCCTGAATCCGCACAGACAGGTATCTCTCGCCGTTTCTTTTGAAGAGGGCGGCGAGCTGTATAATACCGGCTTTTGCGGAATCGCCCCGAAGGCAGGGGAAAAATATCTGTTTTATATGTTTGCCAGGACGGAGGTCCCGGTAAACATAAGGGTTTCCGTGGAAGAAGACGGGCACGAATTCGGAGGCATGGATTTTCTTCTGGAGGGCGGCGGCTATGTGCGGTATGACGGAAGCTTTACGGCGGAAGGGGACGGCAGGAACGCCAGGCTGGTTATCCGCTGCCCGGAAGGGGGGAAAGTGAATTTCGGCTTCTGTTCCCTGATGCCGGAGGGTACCTATATGGGACATGGCCTGCGCAGGGATCTGGTGGAAAAGCTGAGGGATATGAATCCCCGCTTCCTCCGTTTCCCCGGCGGCTGTATTGTGGAAGGTTTTTCCCCGGAAACAGCCATGCAGTTTAAAAATGTGGTGGGACCTGTCTGGGAACGGCCCGGACATCAGCTGATGTGGCATTACCGCAGCTATAACGGGCTGGGATTCCATGAATATCTGCAGCTGTGTGAGGATCTGGACATGGAACCGCTGTATGTGTGCAACTGCGGCATGACCTGCCAGGGAAGGTCGCCTGAATTTTTCGAAGGGGAAGAGCTGGCATCCATGCTTCAGGATACGCTGGATGCGATCGAATATGCCGTGGGTGACAAAACCTCCCGATGGGGAAGCCTGCGGGCAAAAATGGGGCATCCGGAGCCATTCCGCCTTACTTATATCGAAATCGGGAATGAAAATTCGGGTCCTGCCTATGAAGCGCGCTATCAAATGTTTTATGATGCCATCAGAGCACGGTATCCCCATATCCGCCTGATAGCCAATACGCATCTGGAAGAGCAGGGGCTGGGTGCGGATATCGTGGATGAGCATTATTACAGCACGGCGGAATTCTTTGCGGAAAATGTAAATTTCTATGATAAGTATGACCGGAATAAACCGAAAATTTTTCTGGGTGAGCTGGCGGTAGTCCGGGGCTGGGTAGGGCAGCTGTACGGGGCTTTGGGAGAAGCGGCCTTCCTGGTTGGCATGGAACGCAACCAGGATGTGGTGGAGCTGGCTTCCTATGCGCCGCTTCTTGAAAATGTGGATTACAACGCATGGTTCCCTAACCTGATCCGGTTTAATAACCGGGAAAGCATAGCGATCCCAACCTATTATGTCTGGAAAATGTTCGGAAACAACCGCGGTGAGAATGTGGTGGAGGCGGATGTGGAAACCGGAACTTTGTACCGGCCGGTAAAGGGCATGGCCTCCCTGATGGGACAGGCGGGCCTGCGTTACAGAAATGCTTCCTGGAACAAAACGCCTGTGGGGATTTCTCACGAACTGATGGGAAGAGTGAAGGAAGAAGAGAGAGTTAGCCGTATTCTGCCGCCGGATGAAGAACAGAGGGCGGAGGCGGAAACGCTTCACCGGGTGGATAAGGACAGAGTCTTTGTCGTATTTGGGGAAGAGCATGTTACCTCCGGGGTTTTTGACATCGATATCTATGCGGAAGAGGGAAGGGAGATCTGCCTGGGCGTATACAGCGGCCGTATGCCGAAGGAGGTCTATATGGCAGATGAAACCCATCCGCCGAAAGAATGGAATGCAGCCAATGTGAAGCCCTTTCTCTGGACGCTGGAAAAGGGGATAAGCACCTTCCGTGAACAGAAGTTTCCCAGTGACAGGAACCTGGATGAGGAGCGTAAGGCAGAGCTTCGTTACGGGGAATTTAACCATTTCAGGTATGAGGCGGATGGAAAGCAGATGAAGCTGTATGTGAACGGAGAATGCATCCATCAGGTGGATGTGCCCAGCTTCCCCTCTTTATCGTCCGTAGTCTGTGACTCTCCCAAAGAGGTGATTCTCAAGATAGTGAATATGTCGCCGGAGGAGGACGCGGTGGAAATTTCGCTGGACTGTGAAGTGGAGGATGCCTATGAGGTCACTCTGCTCACCGGTGAAAAGCAGGCGGAAAACAGCTTTGAGGAACCGGAAAAGGTACATGATGTGGTACAGAACCATTCGGGGGCATCGTCCCATTTTTATTACGGGGCGCCGGCGTACTCGGTGAATGTGCTAAGGCTTGCTAAAATACAGGTGCAGTAAGGAAGTGTGGATCAGGGCTGCTGCCGGAATTAAAAAATTCCGGCAGCAGCCCTGAAGTTTTTTTGTAAAAAGACCGATAAAAAACATAGAAAGAGAACACAAAAGCAGGAGCGGTAACCGGCATTCATTACAATTGGGGAGACACCGCATATAAAAAATGGTACAATAACCCTGATACAGCCGCCTGCGGAAGAGATACTGCTTACCGCATATCCGTAAGGCGCGGCCGCATCCGGATTGGGGGATGATGAGTTTGGCGGCGGGCTGATGAGAAGGGAGGGGGAAAGGGTGAAGATAAAGCATCCATGGTATATGACGCTTTTGCAGTATTATATTCTGATATTGCTGGTGCCAATGTTTGTAATCCTGTTTTTGGGGCTGCTCAGCATCTACCTTGTAAGATCCGAAGTGATAACGGCCAACAGAATTATCGTGGAACAGTTCCGGCAGGAAATCAGTACAAAGCTGGAAGAATTTCAGCAGTATAATATTTTTGTCCAGCAGGAAGAGTCTTTGATCAGCCTGGAGCTGAAGGACGGACGTCTGGATGCCCTGCAAAGGTATCAGCTGATTCAGATGAATAAGAATCTTTCCAAGGTCATACTGACGAATCATATGGTTGCGGACTATCTTATTTATATGCCGGATCAGATGCTGATATATTCGAATGGCTACTATTATGTGAATGACATGGAAGACTACAGGATGGAAGCCCTGTTTACAGAGATTCCGGATTACCAGAATCTGTTTGAAGAAACGTATCATTCGGCGTTGGTGACCATCTATCAGGATCAGCAGATTAAAGATATTCTGTACATTGACACGATGAAAGGCGCTTTATATAAGAATAAAGGGTATCAGTTTATCCTGAGGCTGGATTTGGAGCGGTGGAATCAGTTTATCTCACAGATTTTCAGCAGCAGTGAATTTACCTTTGCCGCCATTATAGATACGGATACGCAGGAGCCGGTATACGTCAGTGATCCGGTATTTTATCAGACATTACAGGATAAGGGCATCCGTACCTTTGAAAACGGGGAGTATTTATCCGTGCAGCATCACAAAGATTATTACTGCTATGGCCTGGAGGGAGAGAAAAATAAGCTGAAATATGTCCTGCTGATGAATACGGGGGAGATTTTTAAAGCGACGGATAAAATGAATATGCTCATTATGGCAAGTTTCCTGTTTGCCATAGGGACAACGATACTGATATTCCGCGTTATCCGGCTGAAGGAGTATAATTCAATAGCAACCACCATTGCGTTGCTGGATGAAGAGAAACTGTCGGCTTCGGGGAACAATATTTTCGGTTCATTTTATTCGATTATTTCAAAACTGCTGACGGATAAAAAAAGCCTGGAGCGGTCCATGCATAACAGCGAGGAATATCTGCAGAGGTATTTTTTAATGAAGCTGCTGATGCAGAAGACGGAGGACAGGAAGGCGTATGCGGATATTCTGGAGAGTTACCATGTTTGTTTTGCGTACAGCTGCATCAGGGTGCTGCTGTTTTACCATGTCCCGCAATTGGAGGAGATTGATACACAGTCCGTTTGTGAGGAATTTCATTTGGCTGTAAAAAGAGAAATGGAAGCGAAATATGGCGCGGATAAAGAGATGTATTCGCTGTGGATGAACGGTATGCTTGTTTTGATCCTGAATTATGATAGTTTGGCTGAGGAGAATTCCGTCCTGATAAATAAATTGTATCATTTCAGAAAGAAGCTGCAAAAGGAAGGGATAATATGTACGCTGAGCAGGGAAAAGGAGAACTTCCAACAGTTAAAAAACGCATATGATGAGGCCATGGAGGCTATGGAACAGTGCCTTCTGGAAACTATCAATTTTAAAGAATATCATGAATACCCCAAAAGCCCTTATACAAAGCATGGTAAATATTATCAGTATGAAGCAAATTTCAAACGCGCCCTGGAGGAAGGAAGCTTCAGGAACGCAGAGGTGATTCTGAATAATATGTTTGTGCTGCTGAAGGAAAGCTTTTTCAGCAATCCTTATGATGTTAAGTGTAAATTATATGGGATCTTCAATATTATTATGGGGGAGCTGTCCGTCAGGCCGGAGTACAGCGAAGAGCTCAGGTTTGCTTATGATAAATTAAAGGAAGAACAGAGCATACCGGGGCTGGAGCAGAACATTGAGGACATACTGCACTTTTTTGCGGATACCGAAGATCGGGAGGACGCCAATAAAAACGGCTTTAACCAGAGGGTGGAAGCTTATGTGGAAAAAAATTACGCACAGGTTTCGTTGTCTGTCGGGATGATTGCAGATACCTTTGGCCTTGAAATGTCGAGCCTGTCGAAGCGTTTTAAAAAAGAATGGGGAATCAATATTTCCGATTATATCCAGATGGTGCGGCTGAAAAAGGCAAAGGAAATGCTGCCGAATGATAAATATACCATAAAGATGATTGCAGAGCAGTGCGGTTATGTGAATTCCGACGTGTTCATCCGGGCATTTAAGCGCTATGAAGGAATTACGCCCGGTAAATACCGGAGCCGTATCAAAATCGGACATTGTCCGGAGGGGAAACACCCGGAAAACCAAAGTATCCGTGATGACCGGGAAAATAATGACGGCGTAGAAAAATAAGACGATGTGCAAAAAAAGACTCGGATTTGAGCAGAAAAACTCACTTAAATCACGAAGTCTTTTTTTCTGTATCGTCATATTTTGAAATTTGTGTATTTTCAGAGGAATTGTTATCCGGTGATATCTATGATACCGTTTGTATATGACGTGGACGTCCGTTACGTTGAGCCAAACAAAAACAGGTACCCTGAAAATGAAAAACAGGAGGTAGTTTATGAAGCTGAAAAAGTGTATTGCCATGTTACTGGTATTTGGGCTGCTGACCGGGGCGGCTGCGTGTGCAAAGGAACAGAACAATGGGGCGGAACCCACGGCAGCCGGGGAAAAAGCTGCGGAAACGGTACAGACGGAAGAGGCGGCAAAAGAAAATACCGGCGAGACAATCAAGGAATTTTCGTACTGGCTTCCGCTGCATCCGGTAACAGCCAAGGCTGTTACGGATCTTAACGATCATCCCGGCGCGCTGCGTCTGGAGGAACAGACCGGAATCCATGTGGACTATATAAATCCGCCGGTAGGACAGGAACTGGAGCAGATGAACCTTCTGCTGGCTTCAGGAACCAATATGCCGGATCTGTTCCGGTTTGATCTTGTCACCAATTATCGCGGCGGCGTGGAAGGGGCGCTGGCGGACGGGGTGATTTTGGACGCCACCAAGCTGATTGAAGAGAATGCACCTAATTTTATGGGATATATCAACAGCAACGAGGATCTGAAACGGGGCGCTTATACGGATAATGGGGTGCTGGCTTATTTCGGGGCGACCATACCCGGAGATGAGATGCGGGGCCTGCCCTTTAATGGGCCGATGGTAAATAAAACCATGCTGGATAAAGCGGGTTTGGAGGTTCCGGTTACGATTGCGGACTGGGAAGAGATGCTGGCAGCCTTTAAAGATATGGGAGTTCAGATACCCTTCAGCTTTGGATGTGACAATCAATTCGGCGGTCTGGCAGGCGCTTTTTCCGGAGCGTATGGAGTGCCGGCGGGCTCCCAGTTCATGAATGAAAACGGAACGGTAAAATTTGGCCCGCTTCAGGACGGTTATAAAGAGTTTTTGATTACCTTCCATAAATGGTATGAAAACGGATGGCTGGATCCGGATTTCCTGTCCAAGAAGCAGGGGAAGGAAGTACGTACGGATTTTGATGCGGGATTGATGGGAGCTTCTGTTTTACACATAAACAGCGTACTTTCCGCACCGGCTATGTCGGTACAGAAAGGCAATGAAGAAGCGGTGGCCATACCGGTGCCTTATCCTGTACTCAAGGAAGGAGACAGAACCCATTTCCGTCACCACGTAAAGGATTTTAATGACACCAGCTGCTTTATTTCTTCCACAGCGAAGGATCCGGTAACCATAATCAAATGGGTGGATTATTTGTACAGCCCGGAAGGAATCCTTGAAATCTCTTGGGGACCCAAGGGGGATGAACGGTTTGAGGATACCTACTACATAGACGAAAACGGAGAGAAAAGGCAGACCGATTTTGTGACAAAGAATCCGGATGGCCTGACCATGGATGAGGTTTTGAGACAATACCTGTTACGTGATACGGCTATGGTCTGGGATTGGGAAAACCAGTCTCTGATGTATGAAGACCCCAGGCTGCAGGCGGGATGGTCTGTTTGGGGGGATACGGCAGATTTTGATTATGAGATGCCCCAGACGCTTACGATGACAGCAGAGGAAAATGACGAATACAGTAAAATCATGGGCGATGTTAAAACCTATGTAAACGAAATGTCGGCGAAGTTTATCATGGGGATTGAACCGCTTGACAATTACGGCACATTTTTAGAGACTCTTGAAAAAATGAATGTCAGCAGAGCAACCGAAATTCAGCAGGCAGCTTTAGATCGTTATTTGGAAAGATAATTTTAAAGCAAAAGGCGTAAAATACCGGAAAGGATGTGTATGGATTTTACGCCTTTTTTCTAAATAATGTCAGGAAGGCTGGGGTGAGCATGATAAGAGAAAAGAAACGAAAAAAGGCAGGGCAGAAAGGCGGGGGCTTTCTGCACAAAATTGTTATGGATTACAAAAAGCATACGATTATTTATTGGATGCTGGTGCCGGTGATTTTATATTACATTCTGTTTCATTATGTGCCGATGGGAGGGCTGGTAATTGCCTTTAAGGATTATCGGCCGGCCAGAGGGATTCTGAACAGCGCATGGGTGGGGCTTGAGCATTTCAGGACTTTTTTTTCCAGTTATTACTTTTGGAGCCTTCTGAGAAATACCCTGACCATAAGCATTTCGTCTTTGGTTTTTGGCTTTCCGGCGCCGATTATTCTGGCAATCCTGATCAACGAGCTAAGACAGAAACGATTCAAAAAAATGGTTCAGACCGTTACTTATATGCCCCATTTTATATCTACGGTAGTCATTGCAGGTCTGGTGGTGGATATGGTTTCCACGGACGGCGTTATTACAAACATACTGGCTTTTTTTGGCATGAAGCCGCATAATCTGCTGACGGTAGGGCGTTTATTTGCCCCTATCTATGTACTGAGTGATATCTGGCAGAACATAGGCTGGGGAACTATCATCTATCTGGCGGCGCTGACTGGTATTTCCATGGAATTATATGAAGCCGCGGAGATAGACGGAGCGGGGCGTTTCAGGAAAATCATCAATGTTACGCTTCCCGGAATCACACCTACCATCGTAACCCTTTTGATTATGAGGGTGGGGGCGATTATGACAGTGGGATGGGAAAAAATTGTGCTGCTGTATAATCCGGCTATTTTTGATCAGGCGGATGTCATTTCTTCCTTTGTATACAGGAATGGTTTGCTGAATGCAAATTACAGCTATTCTGCGGCGGTGGGCCTGTTTAATTCCATCATCAATGCCATTTTGCTTTTTCTGGCTAATTTTGTCAGCAAAAAGCTGAACGAAACTAGTTTGTGGTAAAGCACGGAAAGGCTGATGAGTGATGAAAAAGAAAATAGCAATATTCGATATTGTACTGATAGTATTTTTGACTGTTTTGTGTGTTATCACCATATACCCGGTAGTGTATGTCCTGTTTGGTTCCCTCAGCGACCCTCTGCTTTTGGAACATCAGAAGGGGATTCTATACAAACCCCTTGGATTTTCCCTGGAGGCATACAAACTTGTTCTTAGGAATCCCTCCATTGCCACCGGATACCGCAACACGTTGTTTTATGTATGCGCAGGAACTGTAATTAATATGCTCATGACCATACTGGGCGCTTTTGCACTTACGAGAAAAGACTTATATATAAAAAAGTTCGTCCTGATTCTCGTTATTTTTACCATGCAGTTCGGAGGCGGTCTGATTCCCACTTATATTGTTGTGAATAAAGTGCTGGGAGAGTCGGTTTGGACACAGCTTCTGCCGGGGGCTGTGGCGACGGCTAACCTGATAATTATGAGAACGGGATTTATGTCAATTCCGGACAGCCTGGAGGAGTCGGCAAAAATAGACGGCGCCAGTGACTGGTCCGTACTTACCAAAATAGTACTGCCGCTTTCCAAATCCACCCTGGCGGTCATCGCCCTGTATTACGGAGTGGCACACTGGAATCAATGGTTCCAGGCGTCTGTTTATCTGCGGGACAGGGAGCTGTTCCCCCTACAGCTGTTCCTCAGAGAGATTTTGCTGCAGAACCAGGTGGAGGAGACTGTTGTGGGCGTGGCGTCCGGTCTGACGGCCAATATGGAGGATGTGGTGAAATATGCAACGGTTATGGTGGCAATCGTACCGGTTCTGTGTGTTTATCCGTTCCTGCAGAAATATTTTGTAAAGGGAGTTATGGTTGGAGCGGTGAAGGGCTGATGCGGCATGAAAGCGGGAGGAGAAAGGGATGGGAAAGAGTGAAAAAGAGGAAAACAGGAGATCGCGTCCGGACATTCTTTTTCTGATGACGGATGAACAGAAGCTGGATACCTTTGGGTATAATAACCCGGTGGTAAAAACCCCCTGCCTGGATGCGCTGATTAAGGACAGTATTTTTTTTACCAATGCATACTGTTCAAATCCTTCCTGTATTCCGTCCCGTGCTGCGATTGCCACCGGAAAATATCCCACGGTATGCAGATGCCCCACCTATATCTCCAGACTGCCGGAGGAGGAAACCACCTTTATGACCGGACTTCAGGAGGCAGGATATTGGACGGCATCGGTGGGAAAGCAGCATTTCGCACATTCCCGGATCGCCCACGGCTACGATTTTGAAATAATTGTGGACGGGCATTCCCCTCTCGGGGTCCCGGAAGAAATCGCGCCCTATCTTGATTTTTTGAAAAAAGAGGGGGTTGACGGGCGGGAATGCAGCGATGCCAGCCTGATTCTTGGCGGAACGTGGAAGGAGAAGGAGAGCTGCCATATCGACAGTTTTGTGGGGCAGGAAGGGAAAAAATGCCTGGAGCATTATCTGGATGGGAAGGAAAGCGGGGAGAGGCCCTGGTTTGTAACCATTTCCTTTCCCGGACCGCATATGCCCTATGACTGCGAGGGTACTTCCTATGCCGGTAATTACCGGCTGGAGGATATGGACAGACCGGAATCCGGTGAGGCTGATTTAAGCCGGAAGCCGCCCCATTTCAGGAAGCTGAATCCAAAAGCTTATATAGACCGGTATCCGGACGAGCTGTTTCGCAGGACGAAGCGTTCCTATTATGCGAATATGTCGCTGATTGACGGCCAGATCGGTCAGATTGTCAGGGTTTTGAAGGAACGAAACCGGTATGACACGACAATGATCATCTATACCACGGATCACGGAGATTTCATGGGAGAATTCGGAATGGTATCCAAGGCCCAGTATCTGAGTGAAAGCCTGATGCATGTTCCCTTGTTTGTGAAGCCGCCTATAAAGGGGTTTGCAGGATATGAGGTGCAGGATTATGTCACGAATATTGATATCGCCTCCACCTGTCTGTGCGCTGCGGGGGCTGCCGATAAGCTGACTGCGGATATGGAAAATCATCCTTACAGCCGGTATTGGACAGGGGAGCCGGTGGAAGCGCGCGGCTATATTTTTATGGAAGCCCACAATATGAAGGCAGTGATTGAGAACGGAATTAAAACTATTTATTACGCCGAACGTGATTATGGGGAATTATATGATTTAAGTAAAGATCCGCTGGAGCGGGTAAATCTGTGGGAAGATGAAAACTATCAGGCATATAAGGCAAAAGCGCTGGGAAGGATCATTGACCGGATGTTCCGGTTTTTACCGGAAGCTTCTGTAAAATGGAATACGAATGCACCGGATATTTAGGGGGGATGATTTTGAGACAAATCAGTATTACGCCGGAAGTTATCAGAAATTCCAAACTGCAGGATGCGGCGGCCTGTATCAGGGAAGTATTGGAGAATGCGGAGGATGACACCCGTATTTTATTTGAGAACGCAGACTATGATTTGAAAACCGGATATGCGTATCAGGATACCTTTTTTATTTCAAACAATGATTCAGGAGTAAAGAGCGCGGCATTTTATGTAACGAATAAAAAGAATATCATCATAGACGGCTGCGGTTCACGGCTGCATGGCATAGGCAGGATTCTGCCTTTTTACATAAGCGGATGTGAAAATGTTGTGATCCAAAATTTTGAAATCGATTATAAACGTCCGTTTGCCAGTCAGGGAAAAATCCTGGAGACATCACCGGATTCGGTAACTTTAAAAATAGACCGTTCGGAATTTCCCTATGTGGTTCGGAATGGGACCATCCGGTTTACCGGGGAAAACTACGACAGCAGCTATGTGCTGGGAATGCTGGAATTTGAAGAAAAGGAAAAAAGACCCGCGGCGGATGTCTTTGATTACGGGGTGGACGCAGGCCTGTGCGCCCGGGAAGTGCAGGAGGGGATCGTGGAACTGGCTTACCCTTTTTCCAGGCAGCCGTCGGCAGGAAATATCCTTACCATAAAGCATGAAAAGCGTCTGGTTCCGGCAATCGTGATAGATCGGTGCGAGAAGGTGCTGGTGGAGGATGTATGGATCAAACATGCGGGAACAATGGGGATTGTTGCGCAGCTGAGCAGGGATATTACCGTGAACAGGGTTGGAATTTATCCGGATCCTTGTTCACAGCGGGTTTTTTCCGTAAATGCGGATGCCCTGCACTTTGTGAACTGCGGGGGGACGATTACGGTGCAGGACGGCAGGTTTGAAAGTATGTTTGATGATGTTATCAACGTACACGGTAATTATCTGCGGGTGGACAAAGTGCTTGATGAACGGCATATTGTTGTGGAAGTCCCACATTTTCAGCAGGAAGGATTTTTCCCTGTAAGGAGGGGAAACCGGATAACTGTCTGTGATCAGATGTCAATGCTTAAGCAGGGGCAGGCTGCAGTAAAGGAATTCCGGGCTATCAATAAAAAATATGGGGAACTGGAATTGGAGGAGCCGTATCCTTTTCAACAGGGGAAGAGCTGCTGTATCGATCCGTCCGACTGGTATCCGGAGGTGGTATTTCGGCGAAACAGATGCGGAAGGAACCGGGCGAGGGGGCTTATTCTTACCTCGGAGAAGAAAATGGTGATAGAAGATAATGAGATAGACAGTGAAGGCTCCTGTATAAAAGTGAACAGCGATATGAAAAACTGGTTTGAGTCCGGTGCGATCAGTCAGCTGGTGATCAGGAACAACCGGCTGATGAGACATAATCAGGTCAATTGGGGAAAAGCCGTCATTGATGTGGATCCGGGAATGTGCAGGCTGGAGGAGGACAGAGCGTTTCACGGAGAAATAATCATCGAAAACAATGACATTTTTTTGAAAAACACCCCGCTTTTTTGGGGATACAGTCTCAGGAAGCTGATACTGCGAAACAACAGGATCTGTCTTGAACAGGGGGCGGTTTCGTCTGAGGCGTCGGATTATGTTTTAACCCATCATGTGGGAAGCGTCCGGACGGAAGGGAACACATTCTGTGAAAGAAGGGAAACAGGGGGCGGGAATGAAAAGACCTAATATATTATTTGCACTGGCGGATGATGCGTCGCATTTTGGATTCTATGGGCATGAACTGGTGGACACGCCGTGTATCGATCAGCTGGCGCGGGAAGGCGTGGTGTTTCATAATGCCTTTACCACCAATCCCAAATGCGCGCCGTCCAGAGCCAGTATTCTGACAGGATGCCATACGTGGCAGCTGGAATCGGCCTGTACGCATTTCTGCCGGTTCCCGCCGTCCAGGCTGCTGTATCCGGATCTGCTGGAGGAAGCCGGGTATCTTGTGGGGTTTACCGGAAAGGGCTGGGGCCCCGGAGATTACATAAATACAGGATATCAACGGAATCCGGCGGGAACCGAATACAATGAAAAAACACTGCAGCCGCCGGAAGGAACCTGTATTTCCAATACGGATTATGCAGCTAATTTTGCAGCTTTTCTTGCAGACAGGAAGCCGGAACAGCCGTTTTGCTTCTGGTATGGCTGCAGGGAACCGCACCGGGCCTATACGGAAGGCGAGGGCATCCGATATGGGAAGGATCCGGATAAGGTGAAGATACCTATGTACCTTCCTGATTGTGATACGGTTCGGCGGGATTTTTGTGATTATGCCTATGAGATCGACTGGTTTGACAGGCAGCTTTATCGGATGGTGCGGCAGGTAAAAGAGATAGGAGAATATGAAAATACCATCTTTGTTGTTACCTCGGATAACGGCTGTCCCTTTCCAAGAGTTAAGGGGCAGATGTATGAACAGGATCTTCGTCTCCCGCTCAGCATCACCTGGACCGGTGCGGTCAAAGGCGGGAGGCAGGTTTCTGATATTGTAAGCTTTATTGACTTTGCCCCCACCTTCCTGGAGGCGGCAGGCGTCAGCATACCGGAGGAGTTTTGCGGAAAAAGTCTGATGGATATTCTGGGAACGGATAAGGAAGGAATCGTGAATCCGGACAGGAACAGGGCTTTTATGGGAAGAGAGCGGCATGATATGGGACGTTATCAGGATAAAGGCTATCCTGTGCGTTGTATCCGCACGCCCCGGTATCTGTATATCCGCAACTATCATCCATGGTTATGTCCCGCCGGGAATCCGGAAACAGGCTATACCAACTGTGATCCCTCTCCTACAAAAAGGGAAATCCTTCACCGGCATGCAGAAAACGAGAATATGTACTATAATCTGTCCTTTGGATTACGGCCGGCGGAAGAGCTGTTTGACATTATAAAAGATCCGGAATGTATGGAAAACCTGGCGGAAAACCCCAATTATCGGTCGGTAAAGAAACAGCTGAAACAGGAATTGGACGACGAACTGCTCAAAACAGGGGATCCGCGCATCAGGGGAGAAGGCGATATCTTTGATACCTATGCATACGTGGGGAATCCGCCTCATAAATGGAGCCTGCTGGAGGAAAACTATAATGCCTGGCTGCGTGAGGAGCAGAAGAAGAGAGGCAGGTAAAGTGATTACCAGGCCTTCGGTGTGAACGGACCGAAGGCCTGGTTTTATGCAATCACAAATAGGTTACCTTGCCTTCCTCATAAAATCCCCTGGCCGCCGGCTCCTCATCCGCTTCTCCTACTGCGATGACAGCTAACGGCATACTGGAAACGGAAAGAAGCGCCTGCAGCTGCTTTACCCGATCCATTACCGGGTAACAGCCGCACCAGCAGGTTCCATAACCAAGCTCCCGGGCCTGGAGAAGCAGGTTCTGGATGGCGGCTCCGCAGTCCTGGGGCCAGAAGCCGGGGCAGATGGATTCCTGCAAATCGGGCCTGCCGCAGACAACGATTGCCAGGGATGCGGTCTTTAACATCTGCGTATGAGGGTGGATTGCCGTGATTTTTTCCTGTATTTCTTCCGATTCCACCACAACGAATTCCCAGGGACGGGTATTGCAGGCGCTGGGAGCCATCATAGCCGCCTCCAGCAGGAGCCGGATATGTTCTTTGGGGATAACACTCCCTTTTTTATATTTTCGGATACTTCTCCGTGAACGTATGGCATCTGAAGTGTTCATATGCGTTCCTCCTTTATTTTCGCAGACAGCGGGACGGACATCTCTGTGCTTCTGCCCGGCGGCTGCCGGATGACCCGCGGCCTGCGGCGGTTCGTTTACTTTATAAATATACGGCATGGAATCAGAAATAATGCTCATAAACCCGGTTCCGCCGCTGCAGCTCCTCGTCTCCAAGCTTCTGCGCCTCATCAATTTCATATACGCCGAAGGTTTCATAGAGACGTTCACAAGGCTCCGCTTCCACAAAGGTACACCAGGGCAGCCAGTGATACTGGCTTCTCATTTTCTGGGTGAAGAAATTGCCGCTTTCATGTCCCAGGCCGGGCATACTATAACCGCAGCTTCCGTCAATGTCATTGGACTGCCTTGTGTTCTTATGCAGGAACTCGGCAAAATCCAGATAATGGCTGTCCTTTGTCAGAAGATACAGCCTGTAATAGGTATAGGAGCAGGCGGCCATATAGACATCGGCGCCGCCGCCGATGGTAATAATGCTCTGCCCGCTGATGGAATACCGGTTGAAGGGGTGCTTGGGCCATGGAGTAACTACGGGGAAGGTCCAGGCATAGGTCCAGGTTTCGGTATAATCCGCGGCACCTACGGCCCCCTCCAGCCAGTGCAGATCTCCGGTCAAATCATAAAGGGACAGGAAGCCGAACAGGGCATAAATACCGGCTTCTTTGTCCTGGATATCCGTGTTGTCACAGGTGCCGCCCCGGTATTCCATATTCCGGTAAGCGTTTTCAAAGGACCATTCCCCGGCTTTCAGGGCGGCAGCCTTGTATCTCTCGTCACCGGTAACCAGATGCAGCTGAACCAGGAAACGGATCACGCTGGGGGTATTGGACTTGGAATCCATGCGTATGGAACCGTCGGTGTAATAAGCACGGTAGAAGCTGCCGTCGCTGTTCTGGATATTCACCAGCCAGTCGCCTGTTTTGATGCTAAAGTCCAGCCAGGAAGCCTGTTCCTCCCCGCGTTTATACAGGTAAACATAAGAATCCAGAATCGCCTCCACCCCGTCCGCGAGCATACGGGTATAGTGCGGATAAGGCTCAAACCCTTTTATGGTGGGATTGTAGCACATCTGGGGCAGACCGGATGGCGTCATGGCAGTCCTGACCCAGAAATCAAGGATACCGAACCCTTTCTGTCTGGCCTCCGGAAGATTTTCCCTGTCCCCGTAACGAAGCAGCAGTCCGCCGATTCCCGGCTGCTGCCCCACAAAGCCGAACTGGAAGGACACGGAAGAAATATCCATGTCAGGAAGCTGGCAGGCGAAAGGAAGCCCATAGGAATCACCGTACTTACGGGTATATTTATTAAAGATTTCCATGCAGTTGCGGTAATGCTGTTTATTGTCCACACAGAAAAGTCTGTCCCGTAATCGGCTGTAGGTAATGCGCCAGATATCCCGCATCATTTCCTGGAAGCTTTCATGGCGGCCGAAGTTTATGGCAACGGAATAAGACTGTTCAAAACCGGGGGTGACGGGATGGTTTATGCGCCGGAAGGTCATAACCTTATTCTCATAGTCCAGTCCGTCGTACACATTCTTCACAGGGGTCTGGCCGTCACAGCCAGGATATACATAATCAATGGAAAGACCGTCAACCGGTGTGGGGATATCCTTCCGGACTGCGTAGCCATAATACAGATAATTGAGAGTTCGGCTTTCGGGTCTGCTCATACCTACGGAACCGATGGTAAAACAGGGATCCGTGTTATTTTCCGACTGCTCGATATCCTGATTACGCATAGTCACGTCCGCAGCCCAACGGGAAAGGGACACCATTTCACCGCCGGCGGTATGATGCATGGCGAACAGAGGAAGGGCGCAGCGGGTTTCCAGCATCCAGAAATATTCGCAGTCCAAATCCTTCCCCATCCTGTCCGAGGGGGCAAATTCATTCTGTTTGTACCAGACGCCCGGTGCGAAGCATTCATAATCTTTGGGATTATCCGATGCGGTAAGGGTTAATGAAAATTTGCTGGAAAAGCCCAAATCATCTCCGGCTTCCACAACCCTGACACTGCGGCTTAAGCGGAACCCTTCCCCTTTCGTTTCATAAGTATCCGTAAAGGCAAAGGCGGAGCCGGAAGGCACGCGAAGCGTTCCTGAGGCAAGCAGCCGTCCGTCCGAACATTCTGCCGTTTCATAAGGCGCGTCATAAAATTCACTGACTGCAAATGGGGTCTTTACCGTAAGGAACATGGGACGTCTGTTGTAATACAGCAGCTCTTTGTCCTTATGTACCTCAATCCCTCCGTCCCGGAAGGATAAACGGTAATCCTGATAATGAATTTCCATGGGAAATACCTCCTGTAATCTATACTAAAATAGGAACTGTAATGACCGCAGAAAACGCAATTCGTATCCGTAAAAAACCATTACAGCGGGGTGGTGCCGCATGGCCTTTCTTCCGAATCCGTAAGGCGGCAAAACAATTGCTCTAAAAGTATTATAGTAGGGAAAGGCATTGGCCTCAATGGAGTATCTTAGCCGGAATGATACAAAAATGTATTATCTTGTCTTGCGGATCACGTTTTATGGGGGAGACACAATTACCGTGTGGTCAATGGGCCTTTCGAAATAGCCCTGCCGGACGATCGGGTACGCTTCCCCGGGACGTCCTTCCGGTATAAGAAGTAGGGAAATCCTTGCCTGATAAGGAGAAGATCAATCGGCGGCCACCCGGTTTTTTCCGTCCCTTTTCCCCTGGTACATAAGCTGATCTGCCCGTTCCAGGAGGGAGGCCGCCGTGTCGCCCCTGCGCACTACGGTTATTCCTACGGACACCGATACATGTAAGGCGGCATTTCCGTGGGGAACCTCTGTGTTTAAAGCAAGCCGCCGGAATTTTTCGCCGAGTATGGGCGCATCATAGTCGTTGGAGATGGAAAAGATACCCAGGAATTCTTCCCCTCCCCAGCGGCCGATCAGATCATTCCGGTTCATATTCTTTTTAATACCGGCAGCGATGTTAACCAGCACCTTATCGCCGGTATCATGTCCATATTCATTATTAAAATGGCTGAAATCATCAATATCTGCAAACAGAACGGCAAATAAACGGCCAAACCGCTGGTATTCATTCAGCTTATAGTCTAAAAAACTTTCCAGATACCTGCGGTTTGGCAGCTGGGTGAGAGCATCGTGCATAGCGATCCCGGAAAGGTGCTCCACCAGGTTGTCTTCATAGACGGTAGGGGAATTCTGTGAGAAAATTTCTATGGCGCCGATAATTTCCCCCTCCTTTTTCATAGGAAAGATATTCACCAGTATGGGGATCCGGTAGCCGTCCTTATGGCGCACAAAGACCCGCTCCCGGCGCTGTTTCCCGTCAATGATGGTGGCGAACAGCGGACATCCGATGATACATAAGGGCCTGCCGTCCTCATCGATATGGTTGAGCTGGTTATCCTGGCATTGTCTGCCCACTATCTCATCCGCACAGTAGCCTGTAATGTTTTCCGCCGCTTTATTCCAGAAGAGGATTCTGCGGTCCAGATCAACATAATAGACCCCGTCATTCAGGTTATTAATTATCGTAAGATACAATTCGTTCATTTCCATGTTATCCGCTCCTGTGTTCCGGTTGTTTTTCGGATGGTAAGCAATCTGTTTCTATACGTATCATCGGCAGAGAACGACCGGAAGATAAGGAAAAATGGAATGTCAATATAATCCACACTTTCAAAAAACCACATCGTTGTATCTCTGTCATCCTCCGGGTATGCTGTAACCATACGAAATAGAAATAGCAGATAGAAGAGGAGGAGTGGAATGGAGAGGAAAAATACGGCGGTCCGGCCGGGTAAAAAAAGCAGATACCGCCGGAAGGAGATTACGGCCGCCTATCTTTTTATAGCGCCCCAGATTATCGGGCTGATACTGTTTGTACTGGTGCCGCTTATCTTTGCGGTAGTGCTGTGTTTTTGTTCCTGGGATTTTATGAATACGCCGGAGTTCGTGGGCGGCAGAAATTTCTGGAATGTGTTTGTGTTTGACGGGGACGTCTTTTATAAAACGTTGCTGAATACGGCAATATTTATTCTGGGAATCGTACCGCTGACCATGCTGTTTTCCCTGGGGCTGGCCCTTCTGGCCAATCAGAAACTGCGCGGCCTGTCATTTTACAAAAGTGCTTTTTTTATGCCGATGGTAACATCAACGGTGGCGATTGCCATGGTCTGGTACTGGCTGTTTGCACCGGACATGGGGCTGATCAATTATCTGCTGGGGAGGCTTGGGATTGCCGGGCCGGGATGGCTGGCGGATCCGCTGTGGGCCAGGGCGGCGGTTATCCTTATGTCCTCCTGGTCAAAGATGGGATATTACTTCCTGCTGTTCCTGGCGGGGCTGAAAGGAATTTCCTCTGCCTATTATGAAGCGGCGGAAATGGACGGGGCATCCTTCTGGCAGAAGTTTAGGAGCATCACACTGCCTATGCTTTCCCCGGTAACCTTTTTCATATTTGTCATGCTGATGATTGACGCCTTTAATATGTTTGACCTTGCCTATATCATGACCCGGGGCGGCCCGATGTTTTCCACCTATTCTCTGGTCATGTATATTTACAACCAGGCGTTTCAGTATTTTGATTTGGGTTCGGCAAGCGTGGCAAGCATGGTCCTGGTGGTGTTCGCCGGATCGGTCAGCGCAATTCAGTTTATCGTATCAAAAAGGTTGGTGAATTATGACAATTAGCAGAAAGAAGCATATTAAAAATTTTCTGAGCCATCTGGTGCTTATGGCAGGGGCGGTTACCATGATATTCCCCTTTTACTGGATGCTGAAAACCTCCTTTTTAACGGACAGCCAGGCGTTGGAAATGCCGCCCCGGCTGTGGCTCTCCTTTCCTTTGTATTTCGGTAATTACAGGGAGGTTTTTGAACTGGCGGCCACAGGGAGGGCAATTGGCAACAGCCTGTTTATCGCGGTGGTATCTACAGCCGGTGTCCTTCTTACCAGTTCTCTTGCCGCATTCGCTTTTGCCAAGCTGCGGTTTCCGGGGGAAAAGAAGCTGTTCGGCCTTCTCTTTGCCACGATGCTGATTCCTTCACAGGTGACCCTGATCCCGCTGTATGTGGTTTTCAGCAAAATCGGCTGGGTGGATACCCATCTGCCCCTGATTGTACCGCAGATCATGGTGAATGCTTATGGAGTATTCCTGATACGGCAGTTTATGGTGTCGGTACCGGATTCTTACATAGAAGCGGCAAAGCTGGACGGAGCGGGTTATCTGCGGATATATGCAGGAATCATGCTGCCGCTGTGCAAGCCGGCATTGGTTACCCTGGGGATGTTTACCTTTGTGGGCAACTGGAATAATTTCGTGGGGCCTTTGATTTATTTGAATACCGAGGAGCTGTTTACCCTTCCTCTGATCATCAATTCGTTCCGTTCCGCCTATGCGGTTGACTGGGGACTTTTGATGGCAGGCTCCACGGTGGCTGTTCTTCCTCTGCTCCTTATTTATCTGTTTGCCCAGCGTTCCTTTATTGAGGGAATCGCCGCGACCGGATTGAAGGGATAAAATGGTTCTTTTAAAAAGAACCGCAACACATTACAATGTATCAGGAGGGTTTCATAATGAAAAGAATGAAAAAAGTATTGGTTTTCCTGACGGCAGGAAGTCTCGTTCTGGGGCTGTGCGGCTGCGGCGGCGCAAAAACGGAAACGCAGGGAAATGCGGCCGGACAGACGCAGGCTGCACAAAGCGGGGAAAGCAAACCGGCGGAAGCCGGAGAAAAGGTGGAAATCTCTTTTTCCATGGCAGCGTATTCCAATGAAGTGGATGGCTGGACAGCCATGATAGAGGAGGCAAACCGGCAGCTGGAGGCGGAAGGAAAGAATATAACGATTAAAATCAACAAGGTACCCTGTACCGGATGGCCGGAGTATTATCAGAAGGTGATTACCCAGATGGCCGGCGGCAGCGCGCCGGATATCGGAAGGATAGCCGAATCTTATATGCCTATGCTCATCGACAAAGGGCAGGTGGTGGATCTGACGGATTATATGGCCGATGATTTTGATATGAGCAAGTATTATGAAAAGACCTTTGAAAATTCCGCATATGTGGACGGACGTTATTACGGCCTTCCATCGGGGCTGAACTATTATCTGGTATATTACAATAAAGATATGTTTGATGCGGCAGGCCTGGAGTATCCGTCTGCGGACTGGAATAAGGCTTCCGGTTTCGACGATTACAGGGCCATGGCGAAAGCACTTACGGGCGGCGAAGGCGCGTCAAAAACCTATGGATTTGCCGCAGGCCCCTATATGGCTGCCGTGGGGATGTTCAATACTTCTTTAGGCGGCAACAATGTGTTTGATGAAGAAGGAAACCCGACCATGAATGATGCGGTCAGCAAAGAAGTATATGCCTGGTTTGACGAAATGCTGCGTACCGATTACAGCATGCCCCGTCCTACGGATACCAAGGTAATGGGCGCGTTCGATATGTTTAAGGCAGGGCGGCTCGGCATGATTCTGGATGGAACCTGGTGGCTGGGGGCTATCAAGGATATTACGGACTTCCGTGTGGGGATAGCAGCCATTCCTTCCGGTAAAGGAGAGGAAGCCTTCACGAGCCAGTTTGTGGATTCCTTTGTTATATTCAAGGGAAGTAAGCATGAGGCAGAGGCCTGGGAAGCGGTGAAAGCTATCATGAGCACCCCGGCATTTCAGGCGCTGGCGGAAACCGGCGTGGGCGGCGTGCCTGTGGCTAAGGATGTAGCCAATTCGGTAATCGACGAAAGTCTGGGAAGCGCAGTGGATGAAAATGGGAAAAAATGTGCCGAGGAAGGAATGAACCATACCGTCAAGGTGCCTTATAATTCCTACTATCAGGAGGCGGACCAGAAGGTGAACAATGTCATGGATGAATGGCTTCTTGGGAAAATAACTTCCGACCAGTTTGCAGAAAATGTACAGCAGATTCTGGTGGATTATGCGGCAAAGGATGCCGCCCGATAAAAGAACAGCTTCGACAGAAACCCTGCAGTCCGCAGGGCTTTTGCCGTCGTGTAACAGAGGGGATAGCATGCACAAGGTTTTGATTGTAGACGATGACTGGCTGATTCTGGAGGATATATGCAGTCTGATACGCTGGGAAAGCTGCGGCTTCCACACGCCGATGGCCGCGCAGAGCGCAAAAGAGGCAATGGAGATTCTGGAAAAGACGCCGGCAGAACTGGTGATAACGGACATTTCCATGCCTGAAATCAGCGGTGTGGAGCTGATCCGGCAGGCAAAGCAGCTTTACCCGGATACGGTCTTTGCGGTTTTGAGCAATTACGACGATTTCCTGTATGTCAGGGACGCTATGAAAGCAGGAGCCGTGGAATATCTTCTGAAATACGAAATAGAACCGGATAATCTGATTCCATTCCTGAAACAGATGGCGGGAGAAATACGGGCAAAAAAACAGACAGTACAGGAACGCAGACAGTTGCTTCAGATGCGTTTGGATGCGCAGCATGACCTGCGCTGTTTATTCTGGCAGCAGGTATACCGGGACCAACTGGAATACAGGCAGATGTATGACCAGGCGATCCGTCTGGATATTCCTGTAAAAGGAGGAGCCTGGATACCGGTTATCGCAGAGTTTGCGGATAGGGACAGATGGAAGGATATCGATGCGGTATGGGAGAAAACGGAAGCTGCTGCGGCGCGGGCCGGCGGGGATTGCAGAATTTACGGCGCTCCGGTCAAAGATAATCTTCTGTTCCTGGCAGTTTATATCCCGGAAGTGAGCTTTCTGCTCGTAACCAATCTGATGGCAAGGCTGCTGCGTATACTGCAGGAAAGTTTCCTCTGTGCGGATATCCAGGTTTTTTTGTGTGCGGGGAGGATCTGCATGCAGCTCAAGGAAATCCCGGAAGGCCTCCGGGGAATGCAGGAATACGCCCATATCCGGTTTTACAGAGGATACCGGACAATTATGGACAGCATTGCAGGACCGGCGGATGCAGGAAGGCATAGCAGGGCACAATTCCCGGAAGGGAAATCTGACAAAGGGAGATTCCCGGAAGGGAAATCTGACAAAGGAAGATTTCCCTTTGCGCAGTGGGAAGAACTCCTTTCCGCCATGATGGCAGGAGGCCCGGAGGAGACGGAAGAGAGGCTGGAGGATTTCCGAAAGGCCGTTTTCCGCCAGGAACCGCCGGAGCAGGAACTAAAGAGGGAGGTATCGGTAAAACTGCGCGTATTCCGGGACAGTATGGAAAAACAGGAGCTGCAGCTGGGCAGTCTGGAAAAAGCCGATACCTGTACCGGTTTTTTTGAACTGCTCACGGGGCTTGTCAAAGAATGCGGCCGGGCGAATATCATCCTGCATAAGATATCCAGAAGGGAAATACGGGAGGCGGCTGCCTATCTGTACCGGCATTATAAGGAAGCCGTCACTCTGGACCAGCTGGCGGAAAAGGCCTGTATGAGCCGTGCCTATTTCTGTAAGGTGTTCAAGGATGAGGTGGGCGTCAATTATACGGATTTCCTGAATCAAATACGAATCGGCCATGCCATGCAGCTGCTCCGAAAGAGCAGCCTTCATACAAGGGAGGTTGCCGACAGGACCGGATTTGCCGACTACCGGTATTTCTGCAGACTGTTTAAGCGGACGACAGGTAAAACCTGCGGCGAATTCCGGAAAAGCTGTCTGGAGGAAAGGGATTGTCAAAAAAAGGAGGGGGACGATGCGGCACATCAGCCTGAAGTATAAGCTGTCGGTTTTCCTGATTTTATTAACCCTGGCACCTACGCTGACCACAGGGATTTTTTCTTACCGGGTCCTGCTGAAATCGTTAACGGAAAATACCCGGAAAAGTGAAATGAGCATCCTGGAAAACCAGATGACCAATTTTGATCTGGCGATGCATAATTTCGAAACCATACTGCATGATCTGGTTACCTCCGAATCCACCCAGGGATTTCTCCAGTTCCGGAAGGAAAAGACAAGTGAAATCTATTATTCGGATTTGCTGCTTCTGACCTCCAAGCTGGATTCCCTGATCAGCCAGCGGGGGGATTCCCTGAAAATGGCAGCATTTTTATGGAATGACGGGGATTTGCCCCTGATAAGAGGGGACAGCTCCGGGATCAATCTGGCCGGGGATTATACCCGCCGGGAGCCTTTTTCCGGTTTCCTTCAGGCAGACGCATCCATTCACTGGAAGGTTTTTAACGAAAAGGAAGGGCCGGTTATCTACGCCTACCGGACGATTTATGAATCCTCCGCGAACGCCAATATCGGCGTGGCGCTGATTAATTTTTCCGCGGATTATTTCCGCGAGCTTCTGGCACGTACGATGGATAAGGGGGCTTTTTGTGTTCTTCTGGACGGAGAAGGCAGGATAGTGTATACGGCGGGGACTCCGGCTGAGGAGGACGAGCTCCAGGAGCTGCTTGGGCAGGAGTCGGCGGGAGGAATGCTGGACACAGACAAGGGAGTCGTCCCTGTTCCCCTGGCAGACAGGACTTATCTGGTAAGCTATGCCAAATCAGGCACCAATGGATGGAGATATCTTTATTTCAATCCGCTTGCCAATAGCAAGGAATCCATTCACGCCATAACCTGGGTGGTCCTTCTGGTGATGGTGATAACCGCGGTGCTTTCCGTCATTGCTGCAATGAGTTTATACCATTACCTGAATGCGCCAATCGGCCGTTTGAGCAGGGCCATGGCACATATGGAAAAGGGTTTACTGGACACGCGGGTGGATATTCCCAGGAAGGATGAATTAGGGCGGCTGGGAGACGGTTTTAATCAGATGTCGGAAAAAATAAGAGAATTGATCCGGGATATCGAGAAAGAACAGAACGAGAAAAGAAGGGCGGAAATCCGCTTCCTCCAGGCGCAGATCACCCCCCATTTTCTGTATAATACGCTGAATTCCATCAAATCCCTTGCCAGGCTGAAGCGTACCGAAGATGCCGCGGATATGACCACCTCCCTGATATCCCTGCTCCGTCTTGTAAACAGCGGGGAAGAGCTTATCACTCTGTCCCGGGAACTGGATTATGTACAAAACTACGCGGCTGTAATGTCCTTTCGCAGAAACCGGAACTTCCGGATTGCGACTGCGCTGGAACCGGGAACGGGGGACTGCAGGATTCCGAAGTTCTCCCTCCAGCCCTTTGTGGAAAACAGCATCATCCATGGATTTGCCGGGACGGAGAAAGAAACAGGGGAATACCGCATTAGCATCCATGCTTTTTTTAAGGAAGAACAGCTGTGCGTAAGGGTAGAAGACAACGGCAGGGGGTTCAGGCCGGAAGAGACTGCTGAAAAACCGGAGGAAAATGGGATCCGGTTCAGCCATGTGGGGATATCCAATGTGGAAGAGCGTATCCGCCTTTATTTCGGGAACCGGTACGAGATAAAAATAGAGAGCACACCAGGTGCGGGAACAACGGTTATTCTGACCCTTCCGGGGAGGGATATAGGGAACGGTTCCGGCAGGCCTGCGCAGTAACAAGGCAGTTTTGTCTGAGCGGTTACGGAAAAGAGGATACATGAGAAAATAGGACACACATTCCAAACCGGACACCCTATGGCCGGACGCCCGGAAATAATATACTTTACGTAAAGAACGCAAATTTGGCAGGAGCCAAGTTTGCGTAAAATAAGAAGGAAAACAGAAAGGAAGGTTTTTGCGATGCAGGATTTAAGCTTTACATTTCCCACCCCTCATTTTACCCTGAAGGGGATTGCATTTTCCGTCATGATTTATACGTTCAGGAACGCTTATGCCCCGGATGTCTCCGGAATGCGTATCAAACAGGGAGAGGAGGAACTTACGGCAGACATAAATGGTCTGTGTTACGCCGGAGGGCAGCTGAAAATGCCGGGATATGTTAAAATCCATGCCTGTGCCTGCGAGACGGGGATCCGGATAAAGGCTATGGCGCAGATTGCCGGCCATGAGGAAGACATACGCTGCATTAAGGTCACAGTGCATGGGATACCGGATGGAAAACTGATCAATCTGACAGATGCAAGGCCCAGGGAAATTCCGCCGGAAGGCCTCAACCTGAAATACCCGGAAGGCTGGCGTGATGTGGGGACCCCTCTTGTGATCCTTCAGGCGAAAGCGGGGGGCTTATACTATTACCGTTCGCTGGATAATCAGGTGCGGGATAAACGTTTTGTTTTCGTTCATACACAGCAGGGGCTTGCGGCAGAGCTGATTTTTGAGGAAAAGGCCACACAGATGTCAGGCAGGATAGAAACTCCGGAATGGGAAGTGGGACAGGGCGGAAGTATTGCGGACATCTATGAACCCCACCGGCTGCAAACGGAAAAGAACTACGGGCTGGTTCCCTGGGAAAAAAGGGCCGATGTGCCGGACTGGGCCAGGGAAATTTCCCTGGTTGCCGCCATACACTGCCAGCATTGGACCGGTTATGTGTTCCATGATTATGAACAGGTCCTGGAAAACCTGAAGAAGATCTGCAGCCAGGTGGAGGGACGGCGCGTGCTGGCATACCTCCCCGGCTGGGAAGGCCGTTATTACTGGAAATACGGCAGCTATTCGCCGGATGAACGTATGGGGGGAAAGGAAGGTTTCCTGAAATTATGCCGGGGAGCGAAGGCGCTGGGGGTTCATGTCATGCCTATGTTCGGTATAAACGTTGTGGGGAGCCATTTCGACAATTATGAAGAATGGGGACTGCCCTCCGAATTCCGGGGGCCGGGAGGCAGCCAGTACGGAGGCAGCGTGGATTGGGACGCATCCCGCCACTATGATCATGGCTCCAACCGCAGCCTGAATCCGGCGGCTCCCAGATGGCAGAACCGGCTGGTTGCCCAGGTGACGGGTCTGATGGATGAATATGGTTTTGATGCCGCCTTTTTTGACATAGCGGCGGTATGGATGAACGATCCCAGCCACAGCCTTTACGAAGGGATCCGGAAGCTGACGTGCCGCCTGAAGGAACATAATCCGGAGCTGCTTTTGGCAGGGGAAGGCTGGTATGACGGGCTTGCCGCCTGTATCCCGCTGCTTCAGTGCGGACATACGGATGGTGTCCTCCACTGGCATGATGAGGCCTATGCCCCAATGTTTGATACCTATGCCCGCGGGTTCGGGCACCTGTGTCTGGGCGATGTATCAAGGGGAAGCACCGGTGTCCATGAACTGGGTTATAATCCCATTCGGAGATGTCCCCTGCGCAAAGGGATTATCCCTACGATTACGATTGTAGACGGGACATTGGAGAAAGCGCCGGAGGAAGCCGCAGTTATATTTGAGGACGCGAAGCGGTATGCGCAGATGTTTTTATAATGCTGCTTTTTATCAGCCCGCGGCCACCCGGTTTTTCCCGCCCTTTTTCCCCTGGTACATAAGCTGATCCGCCCGTTCCAGGAGGGAGGCCGCCGTGTCTCCTTTGTGAACAACGGTTATCCCTACGGAAACGGAGACATGTAATGCGGCTTCCCCGTGGGGAACCTCTGTGTTTAAAGCAAGCCGCCGGAATTTTTCGCCGAGTATGGATGCGTCATAACCGTTGGAGATGGAGAAGATACCCAGGAATTCTTCCCCTCCCCAGCGGCCGATCAAATCATTCCGGTTCATATTCTTTTTAATGCCGGCAGCGATGTTAACCAGCACCCTATCGCCGGTATCATGTCCATATTCATTATTAAAATGGCTGAAATCATCAATATCTGCAAACAGCACGGCAAATAAACGGCCAAACCGCTGGTATTCATTCAGCTTATAGTCTAAAAAGCTTTCCAGATACCTGCGGTTTGGCAGTTTGGTCAGGGTGTCGTGCATGGCAATTTCGGAAAGATGTTCCACAAGATTGTCTTCATAGATAGTAGGTGAATTTTGTGAGAAGATTTCAATGGCACCAATGATTTCCCCGTCCTTTTTCAGAGGGAAGA
Source organism: Eisenbergiella sp. OF01-20 (assembly GCF_003478085.1). Classification (NCBI taxonomy): domain Bacteria; kingdom Bacillati; phylum Bacillota; class Clostridia; order Lachnospirales; family Lachnospiraceae; genus Eisenbergiella; species Eisenbergiella sp. OF01-20. Next base: position 50,135 of record NZ_QUES01000006.1, read on the forward strand.
TATTCACCAGTATGGGGATGCGGTAACCATCCTTATGACGTACAAAAACATGCTCCCGGCGTTGCTTTCCATCAATGATGGCGGAGAACAGAGGACATCCGGTGATACATAAGGGCCTGCCCTCCTCATCGATATGGTTAAGCAGGTTATCCTGGCATTGTCTGCCAACTATCTCATCTGCGCAGTAGCCTGTAATAGTTTCCGCCGCTTTATTCCAGAAGAGAATTCTGCGCTCAAGATCAACAAGATACACCCCGTCAGTCATATTATTTATAATTGTAAGGTACAAATCATTTATTTCCATGTTTCTGCTCCTGTATTCCTGGCTTACTTGCCAAAAAAGTGTATGCTGTTTCTAAACGTATCTTCGTTTACCCCCGGAGGGCATTGATTTCCTCAACATTCGGCTCCAGCCTGAGTTCCTTGGCAACAGGCGAAAGGGGCAGCGCCTGAGACGGCGGTGTACGGGGGGTATCGGAGCAGGCGAATTGCCGGCTGAATTCCAGATTGGCCTGGATCAGATTATACTCCAGGAGAACCTGCAGGGTCTGGTTCAGGCATTCCGGTGTCTTGCAGTTTACTTCGCAGATATCTTTCAGCGAATGGGAGAGGTTAAGTATATCCAGTGAGTTAATTGCCATAGCCTGCTCCTGAATGTTATCCGTTTCTATATTGTATTGCTGGAAAAAGAAATATGTGCATGAATGACAGTTCATTCGTTACTGTTTACGCCCCCTGTGCCGCTGCCGTGTGGTTTTGCCTGCCCGTTTTCCCCGCCCGGCTTTTCCCGGGGATGGCGGCGCTGCAAGGTTCCTTCCAGGGGAACGACTTTAGTCGTTTGCGCTCTCGCTCGGCTAAAAACGCGGCAATACTAGCGCTGTAAAAAACGCAGCGTAAGGACTGGCGTTTTAAGATGGCTCCAGCGGCACCTTCAGCACGGTCAGCGTCCCTTCGCCGGCGCGGCTTGTAATGGTAAGACGGAAATCATTTCCATACAGCAGCTTCAGGCGGTCGTTTACATTTTTCAGCCCATAGCCGTTGGTTTTAATACGGAACAGGGAGGAAACGGTTTCTTCGTCCATTCCTATCCCGTTATCTTCTATCCGGATTATAACGTGCATGACGGAGGGAACATAGTCCGGTTCCTCCCTGTCAGGGCTTTCCCTCTCCACCGTAATAGTGAGGCATTTATCTTCCCGCAGACTGTTTTTCAGCCCGTGATCCAACGCATTTTCCACCAGCGGCTGAAGGATGAAGTTAGGGAAGGTGACCGGGGAAAGGGAATAATCAATGTCGTAGATGACTTGGATATATTCGCTGTAAGAAAGAAGCTGGATCTGGATATAGGCCTGGATATTCTGCAGCTCATTCTCCAGTGTGGTGGTATCCTTCCCCTTGTTCAGGGCCGTGCGGTAAAAGGTGGACAGAAGGATGACCATATTGCTGATATCGTCCTGGCCGGAGAGGATGGCGCGGCTGTTGATCAGGGACAGGGAATTGTATAGAAAATGAGGGTTAATCTGGGCGTACAGAATTTTCTGCTGGTAATTTTTCTTTTCCAGTTCATTTTTGAGGTTCACCTCAATATAATGATGGATTTGCCCCATCATACGGGAAAAGTTCCGGAAAAGGACACCGATTTCGTCCTTTCTGTTATCCTCCAGATCGACGGTGAGATGGCTCATATCCCCATTTCTCACTTCCCGTATTTTGGCGGTGAGCGTTTCGATGGGAGAGACAATGGAAACGGTGATGATAAGTACCATAATACCCAGAAAAACCAGAATGATCCAGCCGAAGGCATAGATGACCCCGGTGATGCTGTTCACATAGTCCACCAGGGAATCATAGGACTTGGAAAAATGAACCTGCCAGCCGGCGGCATGGATCTGGTTTGTCAGGAGCATATGGCCTTTGCCGGATCCGTCTGTCATGATACCGGAAATATCGGTTTTGGTATCAAGAGAAGCCGGTATCTCCACATTGGAAAAAACAAGGGAGCCGGCGGAATCGGTGATCACGATCCGGTAATCGCCCTCCGATACGGTATACAGCGGGGCAAATAAAGATTCATAGTCCACCTGCAGACAGAGATAATTCAGTGTCCTGTATTTGCGGGAATCCCCGATGAGCCTGGTGGAATACAGGCTTTTTTCACCGTCCTCTTCCAGGATGGTCCAGGTGGGGGAATACCGGCCGGAGACGAGGGAAAACCATTCCTGTCCGCTTAAGACGGAGAAGGACTGGATATAGCCGTTGTAGGGATGCAGATCGCAGGAGGAATAGATGGTCAGATTCAGAAGATCCGGGTGCAGGGCATAGTAGGTCTGGAACAGAGGCTCTATGGTATCCTGGTAAGCCTTGTACATCTGGAAATAATCAGTCCCGTATTCTTTGTTGAGCACCTCAAGGATGGAGGTGTTATTAAACATATAGTTGGACAGGTTGTTATAGGTTTCCAGCTTGTTTTCCATGTAAGTGACCGCCTGATCCAGAGCCAGTTCCGTGAGAGTCGTTTCACGTTCCAGGATCAGCTGGTTGGTAAAGCGGTTGGAAAGGGTGATGTAACACAGAAACGGGATGACACCTACCAGAATAAAAATAAAAAACACCTTATTGCGTATTTTCATATTAAGAAAGCGGGAGCGTAACGGGTAAAACATTCTGAACATGCCATCCTCCTGTCAAGGTAATTTGCTGCTGTGGTTCTGCCGGAAGCTTTCCGGCGTTTCGCCGTAGAAATCCCGGAAGCGCTGGCAGAAATAGGAGGTATTCCGAAAACCCACAGCCTCTGCAACAATATGTATTTTCATCTGTGTGCCGGACAGAAGCTGTGAGGCTTTTTTCAGCCGGTAATCATTAATAAATTTAATCAGGTTGCAGCCGTTTTCTTTTTTAAATATGGAACACAGGTAATTGGGGCTGAGATAGAAATGGGACGCGATCTCATCCAGGGTCAGCGGCTGTGAATAATTCTGATAAATATACTGGCGTATTTTCTCTGTTTTCAGCACCGGGGTATTTTCCCCGGAAGGGGCTTTCTGTATGGAGGCGGACAGACTGCGTATCATGTCCATCAATTCCAGGATGTTGGAGGAACGGAATATCTGTTCCGCCAGGGCATTCAGATCCCAGTGCGTGCCGTTCCCTGCCTGGCTGAGTACCTTTACCATTTCCGTAAAGCAGTATTTTACATAGATCAGTGACTGGGTTTTATCGTCCTTCAGGGAGTCAAAAATTTCTTCCAGGTGGGAATGGAAGGAATCGTAGTCCTGCAGCTTCAGATCATCCGCCAGGATATCCATGGATATATGCCCCGCGGCGGAATAGGTATGTCCCGGATCATTTGGAAGAAGAATGTTGCGGTCCGGGAAAAAGAAGCGGGTTTCTATTTTCTTTTCCAGACGGGAATAAACCGCTGCAATATGGGTGTTATCCGGGATTTCATCAAAGGTAATATAGCATTTCTGGTCATATTCTTCCTGTGCGGCCAGACAGATGGACTGGGCCGTTGCCAGCAGCCAGTTGTCCTTCAGCGGCTTTTTGATAAACAAAAGGCTTCTGGAGGGATACAGGTTCAGATAGTCGAAGGGAATGGAAAGAAGGTCCTTCAGCTTTTCCGGAAACTCCTCATTTACAGAACTGAAGAATTCCTTATCACATTCAATCAGGAGCAGGCTGTAGTAGGGATCCAGGTACTCGGTGAGACTGTCGGGCGCGGCCGTATGGTTGATGGCCTGCCAGAGAATATGGCTTTTTATGATACGGGTCTGGCGCTTCTGGTGCTTTTCCTGTTCCCGTCTTGCGTCGATGGAACGGAGAACCTTCCGTATCGTAGCTTCAAAATCAGAGGGGATGATGGGTTTCATCAGATAGTTTTCCACACCGATGGTAATAGCTGTTTTCGCATATTCAAAATCAGTAAAGCCGCTGAAAATGACGATTTTCGTATCCGGCGAAAGCCGGCGTACCTCCCGGGAAAGCTCCAGGCCGTCCATAAAAGGCATTTTAATATCGGTAAAAAGAATATCAATGTGCATGCCCTTTTTCTTCAGAAGAGAAAGGGCTTCATTTCCGTTCACTGCAGTTACGGCATGAAGGGGGAATTCGTATTTTTCTATCAGGAATCTGATACAGTCAATATCAAGTACAGAATCATCCACGATCAGGATTTCGTACATAAGTGTATACTCCTCTCTTTGGCTCCCAGGTATTGGTATGATTCTATACCATTTTTAAGGAAGAAAACAGTGGCATGAACAAAGTGGGTAATTTTGTGGCATGTATGATAATATCCTTTTATTTACCTGAAAAAAGAGAGGAGATACAATAGAAAACAGAAAGAAAAGGAATTCTATCGGCGCCGGTGAAAGCCTTACTTTTATGATAAAAAAGGAGGATTGTCATGAAGAGGAAAAAGATATTATCCGTATTGCTCGCAATGGGATTGACACTGTCGGCTCTGACCGGCTGTGGGGGAGGAAATTCACAGGAAGCCGCAGCGCCGGCGGACAGGGAAGCGGCGGCCGAACAGCCGTCGGCTGAAGCGCAGGCCACAGATGCGGCAGCAGGAGAAGAGGTGGATCCCTACGGGCCTGTGGGCGGCGAGGTGACAACTATACATATAGGAAGGGCGGAATCCGCTAACGTGACCTATGCGGACGGGGAAGATTCCCACAACAATTATATTGTGAAATATCTGCAGGATAATCTGAATGTGGAATATATTTATGATTTCTCCGTGGATGACACACAGTATGAAACCAAGGTTGCCATGGCGATCGCATCCGGGGATATGCCGGACGTCATGAATGTAACCTATACACAGCTGGTACAGCTGGTGAATGCAGGGGCGGTGGAGGATATGACAGATGCCTTCTATACCTATCGTTCGGAGGGGCTGACGAAATGCTTTGATTCCACCAACGGTATTTCCGAGAATCTGGCTACCTTTGACGGGAAGCTGATGGCGATACCGGATATCCAGCCGGGTATGGACGCGGTTCCCCTGGTATACATACGGGGTGACTGGATGGAAGAACTGGGACTGGAAGAGCCTGAAACGATTGACGATATCGTGGCAATCGCAAAGGCCTTTATGGAAAAGAATCCCGGCGGCAATGTGAATACCGGGATCGTAGGCTCCAAAGATATCGTACAGTCCGGCGGAGGCGCCTGGCATATGAACGGGCTTTTTACCGCATTCAATGCGTACCCCAAGATGTGGATCACACAGGAGGACGGTTCGGTGGTATATGGTTCCACGACGGAAGAAACCAAAACCGCACTCACGGAAATCCGCAAGCTGGTGCAGGACGGCGTCATTGACCCTTCCTTCGCAGTCAGGGACGGCGACCAGTGTGTGGAGATGATCAATAACGGACAGGCCGGCATCTTCTTCGGCGCATGGTGGTCCAACCAGTGGCCTATTGTATCCATGCTGGAAGGGGCGGACGACTCCGTATACTGGAATTCCTATCTGGCTCCCGTATCGGCGGAAGGCAAGCTGAACGTTCCCATGAAGAGCCCTACCAGCACCTATGTGGTGGTGAAGAAGGGCTGCTCCGAAGAAATCAAAGAAGCTGTAGTAAAGACAATCAATTATCAGTACGATCTGGATCAGGGACAGGCGGACGGCGTACGCCCCAACGGCATGGACGATCCCTTCTCCTGGCACTATTTCCCCATCAATGTCCTTCATTGTGATTATGATGCCAAAGAGAAGCAGATCCAGTCGGTTATGGACTGCATCGACGGCAAGGTGGCCTATGAGGATCTGAGCGGAGACGGCAAGACCTGGTACAACGGCTATACCACAGTGATCAACGACGGCTTCCGGAAAGCGGCGGATACCAATATCACCACGGCAAACGGCTGGGGCTGGGCGAACGGCGCATGGACCGTCCAGAAAAATGCGGATCAGCTGAACCAGGTATATGCGGCCACCTACGCAGACAGCCCCTCTATGGAATCCCTTTGGGGGACACTGAAAACCCAGGAGGATGAATTCTTCCTCCAGGTATTGACCGGCGACGTTTCCGTGGATGCGTTTGACAGCTTTGTGGAACAGTGGAAAGCGTTGGGCGGTGATACCATCACCCAGGAAATCAACGATATGGTTAAGGCACAGTGAAGCACAGCCTGATAAAGGCAGATCCGGGCTTTTACCGGCCGGATGCGTTAGCGGTTCAGGCTGTCTGAACCGTTAACGGAATGGGAACCGGACGGCCATAGGTATTCTGCCGTCCGGTTTTACTGAATATAAGGGCAAAGAGAGGACATCTATGAAAAAGCCAATCAAACAGCAAAGAAAAGGGAGCGGCGGCCGTAAGGTTACCATCAAACAGACCTGGCAGTACCATCTGCTGATGCTTCCGGGTTTTCTGATCCTGTTCATCTATACTATCATACCATTTTTCGGAAATATCATGGCATTCCAGAATTTCCAGCCGATTACCGGCTTCCTGAAATCCAAATGGGTGGGGCTGGATAACTTCAGACGTATGCTTATCCTTCCCGATACCGGACGTATTTTCATGAACTCCTTTACTATAGCCGTGGGGAAACTGGTGCTCACCATGGTCCTGTCCATGGTCTTTGCCATATTGCTGAATGAGATAGGCGGCGTAAAGTTCAAAAAATCGGTTCAGACAATCTGCTTTCTGCCTCATTTTCTTTCCTGGGTTATTCTGGCGACTATTTTCAAAAATCTTCTTGATACCAACGGAGTGGTAAACCAGATGCTTATGAATGTGGGGATCCTGAAAGAGCCGCTTATGTTTCTTGGTTCCAACAAATTTTTCCAGGGCGTGATCATTGCGACGGATGTATGGAAGGAATTCGGTTATGGCGCGATCATTTTTATCGCGGCCCTGATGGGGATCAATCCGGAATTATATGAAGCCGCGGATGTGGACGGCGCGGGAAGGCTCGCCAAAATATGGCATATCACCCTGCCCGGCATCCGCGTGACCGTTGTGCTCGTAGCCACCCTGAATATCGCCAATATACTGAATGCAGGCTTTGACCAAATCTATAATATGTACAGTCCCATCGTATACCAGAGCGGAGATATCATTGACACTTATGTCTATCGGATGAGCTTTGTGAATGCCCAGTATTCCCTGGCGACAGCGATCGGCCTGCTGAAATCGGTTATCAGCTTTATCATGATCGTAACGGCCCACGGACTGGCTAAAAAATTTGCAAACTACCGGATTTTCTAGGGGTTGGAAGGAACGGACTTTCAGCCGCTATGCAACAGCTGTTCTCCGGCAGCGGAAAAGAGGATATATGAAAAAATATAAATCATGGAAAAACCAAGCATTCGATGCTGTGGTTCTGGTGCTGCTCCTATTGTTTGGCTTAAGCTGCCTGATACCGATCATGCATGTGGTGGCACTGTCCTTAAGCAGTAAAAATGCGGCTCTGGCGGGCAGAGTGTACCTATGGCCTGTGGAGCTGTCCTTTTCCCCTTATAAGGTGCTGCTCACAGATGCCAAATTCATGCAGGCGATGTGGATATCCATACAAAGAGTGGTGCTGGGCGGCGGGCTGAACCTGGTTCTTACGGTGATCACCGCCTTCGCCCTGTCCCAGGATGAGAAGGATTTTCCCGGACGTAAGGTCTATATGTGGTTTCTGATATTTGCCATGATGTTCGGGGCAAGCCTTGTGCCCTGGTACTTTATTATCAAGGCCACCGGCCTGATGGACTCCATATGGGCGCTGGTCATTCCCGGGGCGCTTCCGGTATACAATACCATCCTTCTGATGAATTTCTTCCGCAACCTGCCCAGGGAAATCAAGGAATCGGCGCTGCTGGACGGGATCGATCCGGTCCAGATGATGATGAAGATCTGTGTGCCCCTGGCGCTGCCCGCCATAGCCACGGTAACCGTGTTCTCCGTTGTGGGCCACTGGAATAACTTCTTTGACGGGCTGCTGCTCATGAATACGCCCAGCAATATGCCCCTGCAGAGCTATATCCAGACACTGACCAATTCGAATATCGATGTTTCCAGCTCCTCCCTGACGGCGGAAGAACTGGAGGTACTGACTTCATTGAAAACCTTCAATGCAGCCAAGGTTGTGGTGGCGTCACTGCCTATCGTCATTTTCTATCCCTTCATGCAGCGGTTTTTTGTGTCCGGTCTGACGCTGGGATCGGTGAAAGAATAACAGAGAGGAAAGAGGAACAAGTGAAAAAACTTTATTTACTGTTTCCAGAGGAACTGGGAACCATTGCACCGGAGATATACGGCCATTTCGCAGAACATATCGGAGGCGTCATTTATGATGGCATGTGGGTGGGAAAAGATTCCCCCGTGGAGAATACAAACGGCTTCCGCAAATACCTGATTGATAAATTCAAAGCGATACACCCTCCGGTACTCCGATGGCCGGGAGGCTGCTTTGCGGAAACCTATGACTGGCGGGACGGCATCGGAAGCAAAAGGCCGGTACGCCCCAACTGGTGGACGAACTGGGATGGAAGATATGAAACAAACGAAGTGGGGACCCACGAATTCATGGATTTTTGTGAACAGGTGGGAACACAGCCGTACTTTGCGGCGAATCTGACTTCTGTCTCTCCCCTCCATATCCGCAGCTGGATGGACTACTGCAATTCCCCGGAGGGGACAACCAGCCTCGCAGACGAACGCGCACAAAACGGCCATCCCGCCCCCTTCGATGTGAAATACTGGGGAATTGGCAATGAAAACTGGGGCGGGGGAGGCAACATGACTCCGCAGCATTATGCCCATGAATTCAGGAGGTTCTCCTCCCTGGCGGATAACATGCAGAACGAGAAGGTGCTGATCGCCTGCGGCCCCAACGGGGATGATTATGCCTGGACGAAAAATTTCCTGGAAACCATGGACAGCTCCGAAATGCATATGCACGGCCTGTCCTTGCACTATTACTGCGGATTTGCCGGGGATCCGGTGGACTTTACCCGGGATGAATGGTATCAGCAGATAAAACAGGCACTCCGTATGGAAGAGATACTGAAGAGACACTGGAGCATTGTGGAAGCCTATGGCATGCAGGAACATGCAAAGCTGGTGATAGATGAATGGGGCTGCTGGCATCCGGACGGTTCCGGCCCCAGCAGGGGATATAACCTGTTTGAACAGCAGAACACCATGAGGGATGCGGTTGTCGCGGCTCTGACGCTGAATATTTTCAATAACCATTGCGGGAAGATTCTCATGGCGAATGTGGCACAGCTTGTAAATAATCTGCACGCGCTGTTCCTGGCATCGGGAGAACATTGTATCGTAACCCCCACATACCATGTTTTCGATATGTACAAAGGGCACCAGGGGGCTGCAGCTATCCGTACGGCGGTGGAAAAGGAGCGGATTCCCTTTATCGGCAGGGAGGAAAAGGAAGAGGAAATTGAGAACCTGTCCGTATCGGCTTCCTATAAAGACGATTTGGTAACCATAACCATTGCCAATTTATCCGCACAGCAGGACGCTTCGCTCTGCCTGGCACCGGTTGGAAAACAACTGGAAGGGACAGCACAGATGCAGGTGCTTGCCGAGGAGGATTATCATGCCCATAACACCTTTGAAGAGCCGAACCGGGTGACGGTGCGCACACAGAGTGTGGATCTGAGCCGTGAGTTCGCAGTGCCAAAGGCCGGGGTCGTAACAATGGAAGCAAGAATTGTAAAGTAAAAGGAAAAAAGATCCTATCGTAAATCTAAAAAAATTTATAGATTACCAATAAAATTACAAGACAGATATCCCATAAGGCTTATCATGAAGGGAGAAGATCGAGATCGTAACCGTTCAGATAAGTCCGAACGTGTGCAGAAGATTTATTTTTTGAAATAAGAATAACAAAAAGGAGAAAAGGAAAATGACAACTGTACAGATTCAGCCGGGTATCTGCGGATTTACAACAAAAGTGGAGGCGGTATCCGAAGATCAGGAAGAAGTAAAAATAACAGTCCAATCAGGATGTGAAAGCGTCCGGAAAATGATGGAAGAACTGGGGGATATGTTTGACGCATTCGAGTTTTGCCTTGTGAAACCGGGACATGGCCCGCTGTTTGAATATGCGGGAGAACATTTCCCGATTCATGCAGCCTGTCCGGTGATTGCAGGAATTATTAAATGTGCGGAAGTGGAATGCAGGCTGGCCCTGCCTGCGGATGCACAGATAAAGTTTCTGTAAACACAAAAGGTGCGGACAAAACGCAGCAGAAAATGTCAGGAATGGTTTCCTGTAAGTACGTATAATGAATGATTACAGCAAACGATTCAAAGCGGACGGGATACGCGCAGTTCCCGGGAAGGAAGAGGAAACCATGCCTGATATCATAGTCAAAGGACTCACACAGAATAACCTGAAAAACATCTCATTTACTATCCCCAAGGGGAAAATCACCGTATTCGCCGGGGTATCCGGATCCGGGAAATCCAGTATTGTATTCGATACCCTCGCGGCGGAAGCACAGCGGCAGATGAATGCAACCTACCCGGCCTATGTGCAGGGAAGGCTGCCCAAGTTCAGAAAACCCCATGCGGAGCTGATCGATAATCTGACGGCTTCCGTCATTGTGGATCAGGCTCCTCTCGGAGGGAATGCCCGTTCCACGGTGGGTACGATCAGTGACCTGTATTCCGGCCTTCGCCTTTTGTTTTCCAGAATCGGGATACCCGGCGCCGGGACATCCTCCTGTTTTTCCTTTAATGACCCCTCCGGAATGTGTAAGACCTGCTCCGGCCTTGGGAAAATAGCCGAAATCGATATGGAAAGCCTCCTTGAACCGGAGAAATCATGGAACGAAGGCTGTGTCAGGGACTCTCTTTTCAAACCCGGAACATGGTACTGGAAGCAATATGCACAGTCCGGCCTGTTTGATCTTGACAAGCCGATCCGGGAATATTCCAAGGAGGAATACCATCTTCTTCTGTACGGTTCCCGGATTAGAGGCGGGGAAACGGAAAATCCGAAAGTGACGGGCCTGTATAACAAATATAAGGACACCTTTTTAAACCGGGATATCAGCGGAAAAAGCAGGCATACCCAGAAAAAGGCGCGGGAACTGATCACAGAAGCCGAATGTCCTGTCTGCCGCGGGAAACGTCTGAATGAAACCGCGCTCGCCTGTAAAATCAATGGATTTTCCATCGCGGATCTGTGTGATATGGAGCTTACCCGGCTGCGGGAGACCCTTTCCTGCATTTCCGATAAAAATGTGGATCTTGTAGTACAGAAACTGATGGACGGGCTGGACCGTATGATAGAAATCGGCCTGCCCTATCTGCACCTGGGCAGGGAATCCTCCTCCCTTTCCGGCGGGGAAGCGCAGCGGCTGAAACTGGTGCGGTATATGGGAAGCAACCTCACCGGTATGACTTATATTTTCGACGAACCAAGCATCGGGCTGCATCCCAGGGACGTTTACCGCATGAATCAGCTGTTGATCCGGCTGAGGGATAAGGGAAACACCGTTTTGGTGGTGGAGCATGACAAGGATGTAATATCCATTGCGGATCATGTAATTGAGGTCGGACCGCAGGCGGGAAGGCAGGGCGGAGAAATTGTTTTTTCAGGAAGCTATGAAGCGCTTGCCAGTGCGGATACCCTGACAGGACGGGCGCTGCGCGCATCCCTGCCGGTAAAACAGCATCCCCGGAGGATGACAGGGAGCCTGCCGGTACGCCAGGCCTCCCTCCATAACCTGAAAAATATAGATGTGGATATCCCGCTGGGCATTATGACTGTTGTGACAGGAGTGGCAGGTTCCGGGAAAAGCACGTTGATTACGAAGATATTTGCGAAGAAATACGCGGAAGAAACCGTTTTAATCGACCAGGGTCCGATAACCGCAACGAACCGTTCCACGCCCGCCTCTTATCTGGGTTTCTTTGATGAAATCAGAAGGCTTATGGCAGAAGAGAACGGAAAAGAAGAAGGGCTGTTCAGCTTCAATTCCGCCGGAGCCTGCCCGGCATGTGCCGGAAAAGGGGTAATAGTGACGGAACTGGCATTTATGGATCCTATCGTTACGGAGTGTGAAGCCTGCGGCGGAAGCCGGTACAGCAAAGAAGCGCTGGCGTGCACCTGCAAGGGAAAGAATATTGTGGAGATTTTGAACCTGACGGCCTCCGAAGCCATGACATTCTTCGACAATCCTAAAATCACACGGCAGATAAAACTCCTGGAACAGGCGGGTCTGTCCTATCTTACGCTGGGACAGCCGCTCAGTACCCTGTCGGGAGGGGAGCGGCAGAGACTGAAGCTGGCAAAGAACCTGGGGAAGAAAGGGAATATCATTGTGATGGATGAGCCTACCACAGGGCTGCATCCCTCTGATATCCAAAAACTTCTCAAGCTGTTTGATACCATCGTTTCCAAAGGAAATACCCTCCTTGTCATTGAACATAATCTGGATGTGATGAAGCAGGCCGACTGGATTATTGATGTCGGCCCCGATGGAGGCAAGAACGGAGGGGAAATTGTATTCACGGGAACACCGGTGGATATGATTCTGCATGCGGAAACGCTCACGGCGGAAAGCTTGCGGAAAATATGTTCCTGAAACGGCTGCTTCCTGTTATAATGGATTTGTGCTTGAAAGAAAAATAAAAAAGAGGGGGAACAAACAGCATGCTGCAGTCAGGGGATTCTAAAGAATATAAACGGTTATATGCACAGTTCATTAAAATGCCGGATGACAAATTAGCCCAAATCATCGAACCGGAAAATGGTTATACAGATATTGCTATGAAAGTGGCATCGGATATTTTACATTCCGACAGGACGGTATTAGACCAAAATACAGCAGAACAGGAAGCGGAAGAGAATACAGTAGAGCAACAGAAGGCGGCAGAAATGCAAAAGCCGGATAAAGAAGATATGTTCCTTGGTTTATGCAATGATATCCATACGATAAAAAATATCCTATTGTTTTTCCTTATCCTCACATTGGTAGGTATGCTGTATGGATTCTACACGGTTTTTGTGACAATTCCCAATCTGTTTTAACAGGCAATAGAAAACGGTGATATGGCGGTAACTGCAGGTTTCGGCCTGGGGACAAAACGGTTCGCGTTTTCTGCGGCGAACCGTTTTGCCTGCTGCCGGTGCGGAGGTATCCGGTTCCTGGTAAATCCATGCTGTTTACTGCCGGACCAGACGGGCCATTTCGGCAATGTCCGCGGAAGCCATTTCTACTTTGGATTTCTCAATTAAAATATTGCCGCCCGTCATAATATAAGAAGGCATTATCCGGATATTCCCATAGTAGATTTCACTGCTTCGGAGCTTATAGGTAGAAACGGCAGGGACGGCATTTTTCTTTGTCACTTTTTTGGCGATCATGTTGAATGCTTTTTTTGCAACATCTCCCATAAGCATAATCACTTTTAAATCCGGGAACAAGGCAAGTTCCTGTTCCAGATAGGGCAGACTGTTCTCAATACTGCTTTTTTCAACCGCATAACCGGATTTGGGCGTTTTCACTGCGTTTGTAATGTAGATGCCCATCTGCAGGATGTCCTGTATATCCGTTACCGGAAGCCCTGCTTTCTGAAAAAGAGGTATTGTTGTCGACAAATAGTCCGCATCGGCCTTTCCGTAAAAATCCTGGGAAGGATCGGCCGGAACGACCTCATTTATCATGACGGCCTTGATTTTCAACGGGTCGATGTCTAAATCATATAATTGAATTTCTTCCTTGCTACCCACTGCCTTTTCTAACTCTTTCCGAATATTCATTTGTATGCTCCTTTGTAATAATTTAATGATACTGTTTGTTTCTTAATTAACACTTCCTATTTCCATTAGCGGCAGATAATACCTTCTATAGTCAGCATTATAAACCATAAAACCTGACACGTTATGTCAGGTTTTACCAGGTAATAAAATTCCGTCTCTGCGGTTGCGAACCCGGTATTTTTTATCCGCACATCGCTTTTTTTATTTTCTCTTTTAATTCGGTAACGTTCAGCACATCAGTTATTTTATATTCTCTGGCGATTGCCTCCAGTTTTTCCGCCCGCCTGTCCATGTCACGGACGGAACAGTTTCTGCAGCAGCCTTCAAAAAACAGGTTACAATGAAAATAGCCATGCTTTTCTTCTCCGCAGCAAGTACTTCTGCTGCAATTTTCGGGAAAAGATAATATAAAATCCTTTGCAAATCCTCTTTCCCAGGAAATCACGGTAGCCTGCATCTCCGTCCATAAAGACTGTTTGTCTTTTTCAATATCGAACTCATATTGCAGAAGATGTCCCATTTCATGTGCCGTTATCGACATCAGAAGATGCTTTCCATAGCGGCTTGAGGCATTTTCTGGTACGATAATATGATTCACCGGATCGTATTCGGCAAAAAAGCCGTGTTTTCTTAACGCCAAATACACCTTTCCCTTTAATTCAGGGTAGTTCTCCAGTACCGGTTCCACATAATTTACGGCATATTGATACAACGCTTCCTTGCGTTCCGGCTTGCTTTTGTCACACAAATAGCCCCATCCCCGATCAAGCATTACCATAACAGCCACCTCTTCTCCTGCTGCCAGTATACCATTATAAAAATCCGTTGGCAATCCAGGGTCCGGGTATCTGTATTGTCTGCAATACAGGCCTGTGAGACGGTAAAAATTATAGATTTTACCTATTGATCAATCTGTTTGCGTGTGTTATATTACATATATAACAAATATAATTATAACCTTGTGTTGGTCAGGCGCTAAGGAAAAGGACGGAAGGTGATGACTATGGCAGCCAAAAAAGATTATTATGAAATCCTTGGGATAGATAAAAATGCAGACGACAATACCATTAAGAAAGCATACCGGAAGCTTGCGAAAAAATACCATCCGGATCAGAATGCAGGCAATGTGCGTGCAGAACGGCAGTTTAAAGAAGTGACGGAAGCATATTCCGTCCTGAGTGATCCGGAAAAGAAAAAGTTATATGACAGATTCGGCCATGCCGCCTTTGACGGATCCGCGCCGGATCCGGGCGCTTATACGAAGAACGGGCCGCAGGGCGGAGGATACCGGGAATATCATTTTGAACAGGGGAATATGGATGATATTTTCGGCGATATTTTTGGTGACATGTTCCGGCAATCGAAAGGAACATCCGGCGGCTTCTCCTATCATGGTTTCGGAGAGGACGGTTTTACCGGGAACGGCTTCGCCGGCCGGGAATATCGTAGGAAGGGGCAGGATTTACGTGCACAGGTGGAAGTCACCTTTGACGAAGCGGCCTTTGGCTGTGACAAAATCATCAGCCTTCAGAATGCGGACGGACAGATGCAGTCCCTGCAGGTTCATATACCGGCCGGCATTGAGGACGGAAAGAGCGTAAGGCTTCGGGGAAAAGGGATGCCGGGCCTTGGAGGCGGAGAGCCGGGAGATCTGCTTCTTAAGGTAAAGGCGGGCAGCAGGCCCGGCTTTGAGCGCAGGGGCATGGATCTGTATTCCACGATATCCATTCCTTTTACCACGGCTGTTTTGGGCGGAGAAGTTCCGGTACAGACACTTTCCGGGACGCTTATGTGTAAAATCCGGGAAGGAACCCAGTCGGGAAGCAAGATTCGGCTGAAAGGAAAAGGTATTGTATCCATGAAAAACCCCAACGTACATGGGGATCATTATGTAACCGTACAGATCCAGGTGCCTAAAAACCTGAGCCGGGAAGCAAAAGAAAAATTAAGAGAATTTGAAGAGGCGTGCGGGACAAACCGGCGCGGCGGGAAGAAGGGGAGCGCCGCATGACGGAATGCACAGTACTGAGTGAACAATAACTTTAAAATTTCTTTCCTATCTATTTTGTTACTAATGTCTGGTATGCCCATTCAAATTGTGCTATTATTATTTATAACGGCAATTATCCGGCTGGCAGGGGAAGCATTTTCTCCTGCCAGCCCGTTCTTATGCGGACGTCTTGATTGTCCCCATGAGAAGTAAAAAGTACATGGAAAGAGGATGAGGGTAACTATGGAAGCAATGGCACAAGAGGAAGCGCGCAGACAGGCGCATTATGAAAAAATGACACAGACGCCGGTTCCCAAACTGGTAACCACGCTGGCGATCCCTACGATTATAAGCATGATGGTATCTGCTATTTACAATATGGCGGATACCTTTTTCGTGTCCCAGCTGGGGACAAGCGCGGTAGGGGCGGTGGGAATTGTGTTTTCCCTGATGGCGATCATACAGGCAATCGGATTTACCCTGGGAATGGGAGCCGGGACTATCGTATCCCTGCATTTGGGGGCGAAGGAACAGGAAAAGGCGACCTGCGCAGCCAGTACCGGGTTCTTTACCGCTATTGTGCTGGGCCTGCTGCTGACGGTGCTGGGTTCCCTTTTTGTAACGCCGCTGATGCGGCTGCTGGGAGCCACGGAAACCATCCTTCCCTATGCAAGGGATTACGGACAGTATATCCTGCTCGCAGCGCCTATCATGTGTGCATCCTTCGTGATGAACAATATTTTCCGCTGTGAAGGGAAATCCGTGCTGGGGATGCTGGGAATCGGTACCGGCGGTATCCTTAATATCATCCTGGATCCTATCTTTATTTTCGGTTTTGGCCTGGGGACGGCGGGAGCGGCCATTGCGACGGCATTGAGCCAGACGGTGAGCTTTCTTATTCTGCTCATTTTATTCTTAAAAGGAAAAAGTGATGTACGTCTCCGTATTACCATGGTTTCCAGGAAGCTCAGGACCTACGTGGATATTTTTACAACAGGGATGCCCACCCTTTGCAGGCAGGGGCTTGCCAGCATTGCTTCGGTAGCTTTAAATGTGAATGCGGCTCTATACGGGGATGCCGCCGTGGCTGCTATGAGTATCGTAGGAAGGCTCATGTTCTTTATGTTTTCCGCGATGCTGGGCTTCGGACAGGGCTTCCAGCCGGTGGCCGGTTTTAATTACGGGGCTAAAAAATACGGCAGAGTCCATGAAGCCATACGCTTTACCTCCATTGTCGGTACTGTGGTGATGGCGGTGTTCAGCCTGGTTATTTTTATTTTTGCCCCACAGATCATGATGGCTTTCCGGAAAGATGATGCGGTGGTTATCGAACTTGGAAGCTTCGCTTTGCGGGCGCAATGTCTGGTCATGCCTTTCTGCGGGATCACCACGACCGCGAATATGGCGCTGCAGAGCACCGGGCAGTCCGGAAGCGCCACCTTTCTTGCCATGTGCAGGCAGGGGGTCTTTTTCCTTCCTTTGATTCTTGTACTGCCCCGTTTTTGCGGTGTTTTGGGGGTTCAACTTGCACAGCCCCTGGCAGACGCATGTACAATGGCGGCATCGGTGCCGTTTTTGCTGCATTTTATGCACAAGCTGAAGGCCATGGGGGGACAGGAAGGGAATAATCTCTGCGGAGAATGACCGGTGTCCTGTATGAGATAACCACAGGGGAAGGAGCTTGTCATGCTGTATGCTGTTGAAAACCGGAGGAGTATCAGGAAATACAGAAGGGACGACGTACCTGTTGCTGCGATTGAGGAGATTGTACGGGCCGGGATGCTGGCACCGTCCTCCAAAAACAGGCAGCCCTGGAAATTTATCGTAACCGGCGGAAAGGAAAAGGAAGGCTTCCTTTCCGCTATGGCTGCAGGGATGGAACGGGAAAAAGTACAGCCGCTTCTTCCCGGAAGCGCCGGTTATCTCAAAGGAGCGGAAAATACCCTGCGGATTATGGAACAGGCGCCGGTCCTTATTCTGGTGGTCAATACCCTGGGACTGGATGTTTGTGCCGCCGCTTCCCCGGAGGAACGTATATTTGCGATCTGCAATGCGCAGTCCATAGGAGCCGCCGTTCAGAACATGACTCTTACAGCCACGCAGATGGGGCTGGGAAGCCTGTGGATATGTGATACCTATTTTGCTTACAGGGAATTATGTGACTGGGCGGGAGGCGATCTGACTGCGGTGATGGCTGTGGGGTATGCACAGGAGTCACCGTGGCCTTGGCCGCGGAAGGGTATGGCAGAAGCCGTGGAATGGCGGTTATAGGCAATAGAAGTATCGGTAAGGGATATGGGGAGAGCCTGCTCATGATGTATGAGTGGGCTTTCTTTTTTTGCAGGTTTCAGGTGATATCTGAAAACGAACCTGTTGCTTCCCAAAGTTAACCTCTTGCTTCTTTTCTATTTACGAATCCTTACGTATCTGTATAATGATAACTATCAGCAGGGCAAGAAAACAATGGAGTAATGCGAAAGGTGAAATTATGAGGGTCAGAATCGAAATCGAACCGGAACTGACGGAGGACGAAGTGATTATCCGGTGCAGGCAGGTAGAGGAGCATATCCTGAGACTCCAGCAGATAGCGGTGGATACCGGGCCGGGAGACTGCTGCATCGCTCTGCAGTGCGGAGATACCAAATATTATGTCCCGCTGGCAGGGATCTTGTTTTTTGAAACGGAAGGGAAGCAGGTACAGGCCCATACGGCCGATAAGCTTTATCTGACGGACCGTAAGCTTTATGAACTGGAGGAAAGTCTCCCGGGAAGCTTCATGCGGATATCCAAATCCACCATTGTTAATCTGGATCCCATTTATTCCATAACAAGGAACCTGACGGCTTCCAGTATTGTGGAATTTTATGAAACTTCCAAAAAGGTTTATGTTTCCCGCAATTATTATAAAGCCTTAATCGAGAGGCTGGGAGAGAAAAGGAGAAAAATATAATGAAAAGAAAAAATGTGTTTTGGGGATTATTGTTTTTGCTGGGAGCTTTTGCCGTCCTTGCTGGCAGGCTGGGGGTTTTCAGAGGCGTGGGTTTTTGGTCGGTCCTGTTTTCCATCGGTCTGTTAGGAGTGCTGGTAAATGGCATAATCCACAGAAGCTGGGGCACAATCCTGTTTTCTGCGGCATTTCTGGCAATTGTAAACAGCTCATTGCTGGGGATTGAGAAGCTGGTTCCCTGGCCGGTGCTGGGAGCGGCCCTTCTTGGGACAATCGGGCTGAATATACTGTTCCCCTCCAGGCACCGCCACGGGCATTATATCTGTGCCAGGGGAAATAACGGGGAAGTTGGTGAAGTGGAGTACCATGAGGAAGTGGGAAACGACGGATCGGAACAGGTAAACTGTGAGGTAAGTTTTCATTCTTCCGTGAAATACATCCAGTGTTCCCGGCTGAAAAGTGCCGATTTGAGCAGTTCCTTCGGCGGTCTGACGGTTTATTTTAACAATGCGATGCTTCAGGATCATGCGGCTCATGTAAAAGTGGATGTTTCCTTCGGCAACATGGAGCTTTATGTACCCGTGGGATGGCGCGTGATCTGCAATGTATCCTCCTCCTTCGGCCATGTGGAGGAGCACGGCTTCTGCAGAGGCGACGAAGCCGAAATGCTTACGATAGACGGGGATGTTTCCTTCGGAACTTTGGAAATATACTATATTTAAAAACAGAGGCAGGCGGACTTCCATTTTAATGATGCCCGCGCAGATAGTCAGTACCAGGATTGACAGGAGAGGTTTATTCTGATAAACTCATAATAGGTTTATTGGAATAAACCTTTTTGCTGTTGAAGGAATACCGGGAAATGCTAAGGGGGTGCCCGCATGGAACTGATGCTGCATATGTGGAGCGGCTTAAAAAAGGCTGTGGATACATTATACCCATTATTCTGCCAGGTGGTTGACTGCAGTTTACGGACGGGGCTGGCTGCCCTGGTTATTTGGATACTGCGAAGGAGCGTGCTGAAAAAAATGCCGAAGAAAATCTGCTGCTGGCTGTGGCTTCTTCTGTTTCTGCGGCTTTTGTTTCCCTTTTCGTTTGAAAGTTCCTGGCAGTTTCCTATAATAGGACCATCCCTTTCCCTGACTGAGGATATCCTGCCGGATGAGGCAGGGAGAGACCCCCTTTTGGCAGAAGCGGAAAAAGAGGACACAAAGAACGCGGCGGATTCCAAAGGGAGTATGTCAGGTGCCCTCTTGGCAGGTACGGAAGGCAAGACAGGGAACACGGGGCAGGAGGCCGGCGTCAAAGGGCGGATGCCCGGATACGGGAGCGTAACAGCAAAGTTTCTGGCATCCTTTTCCCTGAAAGAAACAGTACCGTTCCTGCCCGCCGTCTGGCTTCTGGGAATGGTTCTCCTTTTTGGAAGTATGTTGATCCGGGGCGCCCGCCTGAAAACCGGTTTGCGGACTGCGGCCGGTAAACCCGGAACCGGCGGGGATGTACGGATAAGTGCCGGGATTGCAGGTCCCTTTGTATTTGGTATTTTCAAACCTGTAATTTACCTTCCTCCCGGTCTGTCGGAGGAAGAGGAGGAAATGATCCTGGCCCATGAAAGGGCGCATTTGAAAAGAAAGGATCCCTTAGTTAAGCTGGCCTGTTTTACCGCAGCCGCTATCCATTGGTTTAATCCCCTGGCATGGCTCAGTTTTCGGCTTATGACCCGGGATATGGAGATGGCCTGTGACGAACAGGCGCTTGCGGATGCCAAAAAGGATATCCGGGTCGCTTATTCCAGAGTACTCCTGTCCGTCTCCGTGAAAAGGAGCGGCCTGCTGCTTCCGGTATCCTTTGGTGAAAGCGATACGAAGCGGCGCGTTAAAAATGTGCTTCGCAGACCACATATGACTCCGGGACGATGGGGAATAGCTCTTGTAATTTTGGCAGCAGTGGGAGCAGCCCTTCTGCTTTCCGGAATCCGTACGGAAAATACGGCCGGTTCCGGGCCGCTCCCGGTTCCTGCGGAAACACAGACCGCACAGGAAACGGCGTCCGGGGAAGAAAGCCGCGGAGAAGAAAAAGAGGATAACCAAACAGAGAAGAAACGACAGAGCCTGACGGAGGAGAAAGAACGTCTGCAGAAGGAAATAGCGGGGATAACAGGGGAATTGGAAGCATGGAACCTGCAGATGGATGCCCTTCTTGAACAAATGGAAAAAGCGCCGGAGGATGAAAAAGAGGAATGGATCCTGCGTTATAATAAAAAAGCGGAAGGGCAGCAGGAACTGTACAATCAGCTGGCCGGTCTGGAGACAGAGCAGAAAATGATAAAGGACCAGCTGCTGGAGCTGGATATATGGGAGGCTACAGGCCGTAACCTGGTTCAGGAGGAACGGGAACGCCTGGAGGCCCTGCCGGAGGATTTGCATGCAGACAACGCGTCGGAATATGGTATTTATGTGTCCCCGGCAACGGGCGAAAAAGATACACTCCGGCAGGCATTGTGGAATTTTTATGTAAATACCGGCTTCGGCAAAGGAACCCTGCCTTCTGTACCATATCAGCCGGAGCCTCTGGAATCCGCCGATTTAGCAGAAGATGCGGTAAGTACAAAGGTGGTCGCGCAAACAATCCTCATCGGCCAGCTTACCACAGAAGGCGACATGATCCTTATTTCCGTCAAATGCTGGGGAAAGGGTTATCTGATCCTGACAGACCAAAGCCGTGACAAATGGAAGGAAACGGATACGGAAGATATAACAGTTTCCCATGCCGGATACCTTAACTGGCTCCGGGATGAAGAAACCGGTGCGGAAAACGTTGTGGCTTCCGACCTGGGAAACCTCACCTATAAACAGCTGTCGGAAAGCATGCTGCGCAGTAACATGGAAGCTCACATTCCCTATACCTTCCTGGCATGGTTTTCATAATTTCTTTCGCTATCCCTTGCTGATATTCCACGGATGAAATATAATAAGCTAATAAGATATCCTGCAGACCAGAAAGCGTAAGAAAAAGGAGCAACCAAATGTTCGATTGCATCATTATAGGCGCGGGGCCGGCCGGCTGTACCGCTGCCGGAAGATTAGCGGAGAAAGGGCGGAAGGTTCTTCTTGTGGAAAGATGCAGGCTGCCCCGGTACAAGTCCTGTTCCGGTGTCCTGATAAAGAAATCCATGGATTTCGTGAAGCTTTATATCGGGGAGGAAACCCCGGTTCATACGATGTGTGCCCCAGAAGAAAACAGGGGGATGATTTTTACAAATGATTATGGAAAAGAATACCGGTTTGAACAGGAGGGGCTGAATGTATGGCGCAGCAGCTTTGATAATTGGCTTGCTGAAAAAGCGGTGGAAAAAGGGGTACAGCTTCGGGACGGAACAATGGCTGTTTCCTGTGAAGAACAGGAGGATTCTGTATCCGTTATCCTGCATGGTGAAAAGACATACACAGAAAAAGCAAAATATGTCCTGGACTGCGAAGGTGTTACCGGAGCGGTGAAAAGAAGTCTGTTGGGGAAAAACAACGGATATATTACCACCTTCCAGACCTTTAACCGGGGAAGCATTGACCTGGATTACCATTATTTCTACGCGTATCTTCAGCCTGAACTATCCCAGTATGATGCCTGGTTTAATGTGAAGGATAATCTTCTCGTTCTGGGGGTGTCGGTCAAGGAAGCCGATAAAATTAAATCCTATTATGAGAAATTTCTTTCCTATATGAAAAAAGAACACAGCCTGTACATAGAGGAAGAGACGAAAGCGGAGAAATGGCTTATGCCCCATATCCGGCCCGGCTGCGGGGTGGATTACGGAACAGGCCGCATTTTGTTCGCCGGTGAAATCGCAGGCTTTCTCAACCCCATGGGGGAAGGGATTTCCGCGGGGATGGAAAGCGGGTATTGGGCGGCGGAAGCGGCGGCAGCCCATTTTGAACATCCGCAAAAGGTGCTTGACGCCTATCAAAAGGGAACGGCTTCCTTACAAGCCTATATGCAGCGGCAATGGAGCTTTGTGGGAGGGATTGCCGGAACCTTCCGGGAAATGGAATGATGGGGATAGAGGGATTCCGGAGAATAGAAATCTCCCTTCAGGAGTTGGGAGGACAAAGGAAACAGGAGGTATGTTCCATGAAGACAGAGTATCATAAATTAGTCCGTGACAGAATACCGGAGATGATAAAAAAGCAGGGGGAAACACCGGTTTTGCGTATCTTGGAAGAAGAGGAGTACCTGGAGGCGCTGGACAGAAAATTAGAGGAAGAAATCCGGGAATATCAGGAAGATAAGTCACTGGAGGAGCTTGCCGATGTTCTGGAGGTCATCCTTGCTATCTGCAGGGCCAGAGGTTATTCGGAGCAGGAACTGCGGGAGAAGTACCTGAAAAAGCATGCGGAACGGGGCGGTTTTGAGAAAAGGATATTTTTGATTTCCAAGGAATCCTGAGGACGGGCGGAATATGCCGATAGACTGTACCGGTGAACACATACTCCATGGTCAGGAGGTTTCCGGACTGGGGAATGCCAGACAGGGGATTGGCTATGGTAAAAATAAATACCGTGGGTCGAAACAGCCGTTCTTTATCAGAAATACCTACAGGTATGTATTCCGGCTTTTTGCGCTTGACTGTTTTCTGGAGCTGGATAGTTCAGCGAGGAAAAGGGAACTGGAAAAGGCGTTGGAGGGACATATACTGCCGGGAGGGTCAAATGCCGGGAGGGGGAGGGCATGTCAATTGTTTTAGAGAAAGCATGTATAAAGGATGCACAGGAAATTTATGAGTTACAGACAGAATCTTTCGCTGCTTTGTTGAAGCAATACCAGGATTATGATTACAGTCCGGGTGCGGAGAAACTGGAACGCACTATACAGAGACTGCTTGAACCGTTTACTGATTTTTATTTTATTTCTCTTTGCGGAAAGCATATCGGTGCGTTACGTATTTGTGATTTTGACAAGATATGTAAGTTAAAACAGATTTTTATCCTGCCCAAATACCAGGAGAACGGTTATGCACAAAGTGCAATCACTATTGCCGAAAACTACTACAAAAAGGCAGAAAGATGGGAACTTGACACGATTTTGCAGGAAAGAAAGCTATGTTATTTGTACGAAAAAATGGGTTATAAAAAAACAGGAAAAACCAAACATGTGAAAGAAGGGATGGATATCGTATTCTACGCAAAATGAGAATATCAAGCACATTTTTATTTCGTTGGAACTGTTCCTTACCATCCTATTTTATTGCAAAAATCCATCTTGGACCGCCTCCGGCTACAGGATGGATTTCTGTATTCTTAAATCATTTGTGCAGTAATCGGGCTTACCGCACCGTAGTTACGTTTATTTCCGCGGACAACGAGCCAAACGAACGCGCTTGCAGAGAACTGAAAGTTCTCTTGTTCACTTGACTCCTGTGGGCAGTTCTTACTCTCAATCATTTTAAGTAGAGCTTCCTGTTACGACGGAGATGAGTTCCAATATTTCCTGCATAAACAGAAGATGTCCCCACAGGGTAACACGGACCTTGTTTTCCTGTTCCAGATATTGGGTATACATGGTTGCGTTTTCATAGCTTTCCGGCTTGCCGTTCAAAGCGGCTGTAAGCAGATTGATGATCCGTATTGCCTCGTCCGCTTCATCAATCATAATATCGGCAACACAGGAAATATTTACTTTATTTTGTTCTTTTTCTACATTCTTAGATTCTGTTAACTCTGTATTTTCCGTGAATGCACGTAAATCATGTTCCGTCACACGCCAGCTTTTTCCTACTTTAGCAGCCCGTAGTTTACCTTCCCGGATATATCTTTGAATTGTTTTAGGATGGATAGTAAGCAATTCAGCTATTTGTTCGACTGTATAATACTTAATCATTACCTGTTGCTCCTAAAAATAATGTTTTCAGTAATTATAAGTAATAATAAGGAATGTGTCAAGACCATTTTCGGATGCAGATAAAAAAATTTGGCATCACCAGCCCCTGCATCCCTGCGGAGCCTGCTGCCCTGCAAGGATTCCTGTAAGGGGCGTTATAAGCACGCCGGTTCTTGGGCTGCGTCTTTTGCAGCCTTTGTACCGCTGCGTGATTATCCGAGCAAAAGCGTCCCCTGGAAGGAACCTTGCAGGGCAGCAGGCTCCGCAGGGATGCAGGGGCTGGTGATGCCAAATTTTTTTATCTGCCCCCCATTTTCTGCTATTATTGTGATATCGGAATGAGTGTGTTAAGATAAAACCTATAATACGCCGGTTCAGGGAGAGAAGAACATTTCCCTTCAGGCAGGAGGAAAGCCGCCATGACAATAGTTGAGAAACGGGTCCACGAACTATATTGGGATAAGAATGTGAATTGTGCAAGGACAACACTTCTTGTTTTAAGCGAGCTTCTTCCGATATCTCTTAAGGAGCAGACCCTGCATGCGGCCATCGGGCTTCATGGTGCAGGAGGCTTCCGCGCCCAATGCGGCCTGGCGGAAGGCGGTCTGATGGCAATAGGTATGTATTACAGCTCCTTGCATAAAGAGGAGGAAGCTATTGTATCCGCTTGTTACCGTTATGCACAGGAATTTTCGGATATCTTTGGATCCCTACGGTGTTTTGAACTGCGTCCGGGAGGCTTCCGGCCGGAGGATCCGCCCCACAAATGTGAAAAACTTACCTGTGAAGCGATTGCCTTTACCTATAATTTTATTGTGGCACATCAGGGATAACGCATCCGAAAATGCGGCAAAAGGGGATGACGGAGTGGAAGAAACGATTTCAATAGCGGTTTTCAGTGATATACACAGTAACCACATTGCGCTTGAGGCCTGTGTTCGGTACATAGAACAAAGAGGAATTAAACGGATTTTATTTTTGGGCGATTACGTGAGCAACTGCGCTTATCCTCAGAAAACAATGGATCTCATTTATGAACTGAGAGAGAAAAAACTGTGCCGGTTTATCCGGGGGAACAGAGAGGAGCTTTTGCTCCGGCATGCCAACGGTGCAGCGGACGGGTGGAGAATCCCTTCCACGCAGTCCGGGGCAATCCTCTATACCTATAACAATTTAAGAGAAAAGGATATCGATTTTTTTGCCGGGATGGAAATAAACGGTTACATGGATGGCATAGGTTTTCCGCGGTTTGCCTATTGCCATGGATCCATGACAAGTGCGGATGGACTGACGGACAGGGAGCAGGCAGAGGCTTTTTTTGAAAAAAATGACGTGTCTCTCCTTGTCTGCGGGCATACCCATTTTCCCGGCTGCTGGAAGTATGGGAAAGGAAAGGTGATTAACCCCGGATCCATAGGAACGCCTGTTAACAGGCAGGGGACGGCAGAATTTCTGATTCTGCATGGAAGCAGGGAGGGCTGGTCGGAAGAATTCGTCACAGTCCCGTTTGATAGAAAAACGGTGGCGGAGGAACTGGAGGAAAGCGGATTGCTGGAACAATCTCTTATGTTCGGCCGGATGATTCGGGATTTGCTTATCCATAAGATTGACAGGTGGGAGGACTTAATGGCCCTTGCAAGAGAAAACTATATGGCTGCTACAGGAGAAGGCGGAGAGTATGTCATACCGGAGGAATATCTGGAAGCGGCCGCCAAGGAAATGGGAGTCCTGTAGACAGAACATGCAGCTGAAAGGAAAAGGAAAAAAGGATGAGTGAAAAAACGGAAGGCTTTGACGCTATTGCGGAAATTATGAAACAACAGTATCCGGAACAGAACGGCCTTTATTACGGTACCATGCTTCCTTACATGTTGGGAGGGAAAGATCCCCTGGACGGTGTGGAAATCTGGAAAAGTGAGGATGGCATGCCTCATTGGCACTATGTTACCTATGGCTTTACGGAGCTGTACGATAAAGAAAGCGACGATCCGGATACCAGCGGCTATGGTTTTGAACTGACTTTCCGGCTGGAACGGGG
This sequence comes from Eisenbergiella sp. OF01-20, assembly GCF_003478085.1. Taxonomy (NCBI): domain Bacteria; kingdom Bacillati; phylum Bacillota; class Clostridia; order Lachnospirales; family Lachnospiraceae; genus Eisenbergiella; species Eisenbergiella sp. OF01-20. The sequence goes on from NZ_QUES01000006.1 coordinate 76,727, forward strand.
AGTGGAGGAGGAGGCTCCCATATGGCCGGTGAACCTTCTCCAGAATCTGGCCCGGTATGTCTTTTCCTCGGGGAATGCCTTCGGAGCAGGACATCATCTGGACTGCAACGGCCCTATAGCGCTGGAGGAGGAAACCCAGCTTACGGCACTGGCATTCCGTATAGATTCTCAGCTGGGGGAAATGGATACGCCTAACGGTCATATGATATTCCTGCAGGCAGTGGCTGTTACCAGGGAGGAACTGGAAGCTGCGATGTGCTGGAATGTGGAGAAGGCCCTGACGGAGATGGAAAAAAAGATACCTCTCTGTATCACGGTTTTAGACCGGCCTGCCCTGATGGAGGACCGGGATTTCCGGCAGGCCTGGGAAGAAGGGATGGAGGCGGACGGATCATCAACCGGTTTTCTTTTTGTGGAAAAGGGAGAAATTGTGCCGGGGACTGACCGCAGTACCCTTATTTTAGGAACGGTCTGTACCAAAACCCTGCCCCTCATGCTTAAGGCCCGGGTGGGAAAAGGCCGGGAGCTGTATCTCCAAAGCCGGGAGTCTGTTTTTTCCTTCCGGCCTGGTCTGCAGTCCAAAATAGAGAAAGACGGAGAGTGTTTCCTGCTGACACTGACAGAACAGTCGCTTGCGGAGCTGTGCAGCCTGCTTTTGCCCCATGACGGCTGCTGGCAGCTCTCATCTATGCCCCTGACCCTGCAGCTGGTACCTACAGAAATAAAGGATCCGGACGGCAATGTAACGGAAGTGCTCCGGTAAAAAGGATGGGATAAATGAAAATTACGGTTATTAACGGAACCCCCGTAAAGGGAGTTACTTATTTTATGAAAGAACAGTTCCTGGACTATATGGGAAACGAACACCAAATTACGGAATTTTATCCTACGGATCTACCGGAATTCTGTGTAGGCTGTAAAAATTGTTTTGTGAACGGGGAAGAAAAGTGCCCTCATTTTAAGAAGACAGATCGTATCTGGAACTCATTTTTATCCGCCGATATCCTTGTTTTTGCCTATCCGGTCTATGCCCTGCGGGCGCCGGCGGCGGTGAAATCCCTGCTGGATCATTTGTGTGTGCACTGGATGGTGCACCGTCCGGATGCAAAGTTGTTTGAAAAAACAGCAGTGATCATAACCAACAGTGTGGGAGCACCCAACGGCTCTGCACAAAAGGATGTGAAAACCAGTCTGACCTGGATGGGAGTGTCACGGATATATACCTGCGGAGCCGGCATGATGGGAGATATTTTTATAGACAAAATGTCCCCGGAGCATAAAGAAATGCTGCGGAAAAAAATGAAAAAACTTGCGGGAAAAACAGCTTCGGCTGTTCCGTGTCGACGGATGAGTTTAAAAACCGCCCTTCTGTTTGCTATGTGTAAAGCACAGCATAAAATGGTGCTCAAAGGGGAGACGGTACCAAGCCTGGACAATGCGCATTATCTCCGTCAGGGATGGATAAAGAAGTAACTGCCGTCAGCAGCGGGAACAGAAGGGGAGTAAACTCAACCGTTCTCCCCACCGGATGTATCAGGCAGCGAAAGCTGTTTTACGGAGTTATGAGGAAATAAGAAAAACGGTTTTATTTGATAAGATTATGGAATTAATTGATCAAACAGCAACGGATCCCGCAATGATTGAAACCTGCGGACATGCGGTTTATGTGGGATATAAGGGGGAATAAAAGTGGAAAACTACCTGCATACCATAGCCGGTTCCTATGACAAAGCCATTGAACTGGGCAGACAGGGGATTGACCTGTATCAGGACCTGCCCGCGTTTATTACCCAGGACCCGGATTATCCCGGGTGGAAAGAACAGGCCGCGGGGGGAGACAGCAGCCGTAAAGAAATCAAGGATTATCTGGCCCCTGAAAAGGGTATGCAGTTCGTCGATCTGGGATGCTGTCTCAACCTGATGTTTTACGGATATGACAAATGGCCGTCGGTATATAACGGGGTGGATATCAGCAGCAAAACGATAGAGCTGCTGAATGACTATACCGCAAAAAGACATATTACGACAGGTTCTCTTGTCTGCGCAAGCATACAGGAAACTCCTTATGCTGACGACCGCTTTGCTATCGGTGCCTGCATCGGTGTCCTGGAATATTTTGAAACGGCTTTTGTAAAAGAAGCGCTGCGGGAAATCCACAGGATTATGAAACCGGACGGCCGGTTTGTGCTCGATATTCCCGATTCCGGCGACCCGATCGGCAGGCTTATGGGCCGGATAGAGGCATATTTAGGCAGGCCGGACAGATTTGATATGACGCCTTCACAGTTTGAAGAGCTGCTTCGGGATTATTTTATAATAGAAAAGGCGGAGGAGGGGCCTATGCGTTTGTATTATCTGAAATGTGTCAAATGAAAACTCCTTTATGGAGGATATGACATATGGGCTTAAAATATATGGATATTGGTATTAATTTACCGGTATAACATCTGTGAAAATAACCTCCGGTTAAGATTTCCTGCTGTTTCGTTAACTGCGCCTCCATTGTGAAACTGTGAATACACAGCTATACTTTGAGTATCAAAATTAGAATAAGTAACTGCGAAGGTACAGAACAGTTACCAGAATAATAAGAAAAGGAGTTTATGCTGTTATGAATAGTAATTTAGGAGCACGCATTGCAGATTTGCGCAGGGCAAAAGGAATGACGCAGGAGCAGCTGGCCGGAGCGGTAGGGGTATCGGCGCCGGCGGTGAGCAAATGGGAGACTTCCGCCTCATGCCCGGATATTTCCCTGCTTTGTCCCATTGCCAGGGCGCTGGATACCAATGTGGATACGCTGCTGCAGTTCGAAGAGGGCCTGTCCCAGGAACGTATCAGCGAACTGGTCAATGATTTGGTGGAGAAAGCCAGGGCAGGGAACCGGGAAGAAGCGGAAGCAATGCTGCTAAAGCAGCTCCATACCTATCCTTCCAGCAGTGCCCTTAAATACAATGCCGCCACGGTATTGGATTTCTTCACCATGATTTTTCCCATGGAACCGCCTGAAAAAAAGGATGACTGGAGAAAGCAGAAGCAACATCTGCTGGAAGAGGTGCGCAGTTCGGGAAATTCCCAATACTGGCAGGGTGCTGTGTACGGATTGGCGGCTATTGCCATACAGGATGAAGAACTGGAAAAAGCGGAACTCCTCCTGAAGGAACTGCCGGAAAACAGTACGGAGGCCACTTTGTTTTGGACACAGCTGTATCTGAAGAAAAAGGAGCCGGAAAAAGCACTGGAGGTATCCCAGCACCGTCTGTATGACCTGGTGCGCCAGGTCCAGTTATGCCTGACAACGATGATGAACGGGGGAATGATAACCGATAATGATATAACATTGGAAATCTGTGAGGTATATCACCAGCTGGAAACAATTTTCGGTGTGGGAGGAGGCGTGAGCGAAGGCTTTTTTGTGGAGGCATACAGGAGAATGGACAGGCCGGAGGATGCACTGAACAGTCTGATTAAGATGATAGAGGCTTCTATTGGCCCCATAAAGGAACCCAATCCGCTGCTTTTTTCACCTGCCATTCAGTTAAATCCGGGACAGTCCGCAACAACCCCGGAACTGAAACAGATATTATTAAACGGGATTATGACAGACGAATTCTTTGCCGGTTATCTGGATCGGGAAGAGCTTCAGGAGGCGATAGAAAAATTACGGCAGGATATCAATTAGTCCTCCGCCGGTTTGGGGCAGGGAGGAAAGTGAGGATAAGAATGGAGAAAAAGGGAATGGCCCCCTTATGGCTTAAGTATCCGCAGATACCCAATGGAAGCATTGGATGGCGGATGGGATACGGGGAAGCCTATGGTGATAAATTTTACGGATGGTTCCATACGTTGGACAGTGACGGACAGAAAGAATATAACAGAAAATTTCCGCAACCCGTCTGCTGGAGCCTGTCCGAATACAATCTTATGCGGCACAATACATTCTGGACCTATCAATGGCACAGGAATTCCGGCCCGCCTTATACTTTGGAAAAGCTTCAGGAGGAGAGGGAAAACGGCTGCGTAAGGGAAATTGTTTTTTTCTGGGGCCATCACCCGGGAAAAGAGGAAAAAACAGGTAAAGAGTGCTTCAGCCAGTGGTACCAGGCGGCTTTCCATGTAGGGCACCTGTCCTACTGCTGCATGGAGCAATACCTGATGTCCGGGAAAGCCAGGCTTTTTGGCGATGAGGAAACCAACAGGGAAATTATGGATGCAACATCCCCTTCCGAAATCAAGCAGCTGGGACGAAGGGTAAAGGGATTTGACGAAGCGGTTTGGGAAAGGTTCCGGCTTCCCATAGCGTTAACCGGAAATTACTATAAATTTTCCCAGCTCAAAAGCCTGCGTACCTGCCTTCTTGCCACCGGAGACTGTATTTTGGCGGAGGCAAGCCCTGATGACCGCATATGGGGGATTGGTATGGATCAAAACGAAGCCGCCGGAACAGACAGCAGTCAGTGGAGAGGAAGGAATTTACTTGGGTTTGCGTTGATGGAAGTCAGGGATGAAATCAGGAGGCTGCGCAGGTATGAGGACGAAGTGGATTTCGGGGACGCAGAATAGTTTAGCAGCAACTTAAGTTTATGGAGAAATTATGACGGAAAATAACAGGAAAAATGAAATACTGGTCCTTTTAACAGATCGCTGGTGCGACTGGGAAGCTTCCTATGCGATTGCGGTAGCGGAAGCCTTTGGCGGCTACGAAGTAAAGACGATTGCGATAGATAATGTACCTGTAAAGTCAATGGGCGGCATCCGGGCCAATATCGATTACCGAATCCGGGATTACCAAAATTTTGACAACACCGCCATTGCTATTCTGCCCGGCGGCCTTTCCTGGGAAGAAAACGATTACGAAGAGATCACCGCATTTATAAAGAACCTTGCAGAAAAAGGAATAACGATTGCGGCGATCTGCGGAGCCACGACTTATTTGTGCCGACATGGCTTTTTAAATCATGTGAAGCATACGGGTGACAGTGCGGAGCTGTTCCAAAGCCAGGAAGGGTATACCGGACAGGACTTATATGTACCGGCCCAGGTGGTGGTTGACGGCGGTTTTATTACCGCAAACGAAACGGCCGCCGTAGAATTCGCCTATGAAATCTTTAAGCTGCTGCAAGTTGACAGCGAAGAAGAGATGGCGCAGTGGCTGGATAACTTTAAATACGGCGCTGTCCGCTAGAACAGAGGAGATACAAGTGCAGTACATTAGAAAAGCGACGGTGCAGGATGCATCAAGATTAGCTGAAATATTGGTTTTTACTAAGAGGATGCATTACAGGCCCATATTCCAAAATGACAAAGTTTCATTTGGTCAAATACAGGTTCTTCCTTTGGCACAGGAATTTATTGCAAATACAGAAAAGTTGGAGAATATCTGGGTATATGATGATGAATTCGTAAAAGGATTGATTCATATAGAAGGGGATTGGATTCAGGAACTGTATGTGGACTATTTCTTTCAGAATAAAGGGATCGGGGCAATGCTTATTGCTTTTGCGATCCGGAAATTTGATGTCCGTCATTTATATGTACTTGAAAAGAATACCAGGGCAATCCGGTTTTATCAGGGTTTTGGATTTTCACTGACACAAGAACGCCGGATTCAAGAAGGGACAACAGAGTTTATTGTAAAAATGGACAGGTAAAATCCGTTTTATCCCATGAAGGAACCAATAAACCGGATCCCTATATATTGCTGGCAAATGACTTACGAAACGAACAGACCATTTTTACAGAAAGAGAGAGAATAAGAAGCTATGAACATTATATTTCGAATTTGCATTGGCTTATCCATGGGTGTGGTGAGCGGGTTCCTGGCTGGTAGCTTAAAGTTTGGCCGACATAAAAGCATCTCCCCTTTACGCAGGGAAAAAATGAAAAAAATAGCGGACAGGTTTGCTTTTATTCTAAAATATATTACCTTTCTTCTGCTTTGCCTGGGATTTATCTGGTGCATCTATTTCCTTATCCTGGGTGCTGTCGTGCCGCAAAAGACCGATTATGCCAACAGTATGTCGGAGTTGATTGTCTGTGTTCTGACCGTGATATCTATTATATTTGCGTTCATTGAGTTTTCAAGACGCACAAACGATTAAATGGTTCCACCACCTGATTTATGTGAAGATTATTATTAGCCGCTTTGGAGAAGCTTGGAGCTTCCCGTCACTCCAATAATAAGTATTCTGCTATTGGTTTGGGCTTCATGTGCCGCTGCTGTTCATTCCCCTGCAAAGCGTATTCGCAGCATGGTAATCACCTCCATGATCAACGAATGGTAAGATTGCATGGGAGTAATCCAAAGCATCTCCCAATATAGAAAAAGTCGGTAAATCTGTACGCTGGAAAACGCGATTTATATAGAGGTAAAGAATGATGTTTCCTTCCTGTTTGATTCACAAATGAATCTATACGAACATCAGTCTTCCTTCACCCGAACATGCCGCTGCGGGATCTCTTTTATATCGCCAGGCAGTTGGAGAAGTATACGCTGGGAAAGAGCCTGTATTCCAGCAAGTTACGGAAAATCCCCGTTCCCCGGTTTGTCGTGTTTTATAACGGGACGCAGGAGCAGCCGGAAAGCCGGATATTAAAGCTGTCCGATGCATTTGAAAAGAAGATCCCGTCCCCCGAGCTGGAAGTAAAGGTAACGTTGCCCTTAACCGTTCAGCAGGTCTGCGCATTTACTGCGCTGACCGTATGAAAGTGATTCAAGAGTGCAAAAATCCCATCGCCGCAGGCGATTTTAATGGATTTTGCACATAACTGTGAAGATACTGAACAGTTAACGATGCTTAATATTAATTTGGGGAAAAACCGGGAGCTGATGGAGAAGTGCAGGACCCTGAGGGAATACTGTATTTTTGTGGAGCGTATCCGGGGATACGCCAAAGAGCTGGAGATTGCGGAGGCCGTGGAGCGGGCGGTGACAGAATGTATCCGGGAAGATATTCTTGCGGACTTTTTATCCGCACAGAGGGCGGAGGTTATAGCCATGTCAATCTTTGAGTATAACAAAGAAGAAATGAAGAAAATCCGGGCCGACGAATTCCGTATTGGAAAGGATGCCGGCAAAACAGAAGGGAAAGCAGAATATGTGCTTGATCTGCTGGAGGATCTGGGAGAAATCCCGGTCGGGCTGCGTGAGAGAATCCTATCGGAAACCGACCTTAGTCTTTTGAATCAGTGGCATAAGCTGGCGGCAAAAGCCGGAACGATACAGGAATTCATAGGAAATGCAGGATTGACGGATATCCTCTGAATCTTAGTATACATGCACGCCTCTATCATGTGTTCTGTCCCCCGGCCCTTCCTGTATGCATAATGCTTACAGGAAGAGCCGGGGGACAGCACCGGATTTGCATCACCCGCAGACGGCCATCGAACAGGCGGATCAGCTTCTGGTGGCGGAGGGCGGACGGAACGCCTGGAGGGGGACATATGAAGAGCTGATAAAACAAGACAAGAGACAGCCGGAAAAAAGATGACGGGAAGAAGTACCTGTGCAGACAGGTATTTCTTCCTGTTTTTTTTTGTCCCAAATGGTATTTTGAAAATATTAGTACTTGACATTACATAGTAGTGCGGATATGATACTTGTAAAGGGAGATAATGCGATGAATGCACAGTTTAAAAAAGGAGTTCTGGAGCTGATTGTCCTGGAATCTGTCAGACAGAAGGATATGTATGGCTATGAGCTGGTGGAAGAAGTCTCCAAGGTGGTGGATGTAAATGAGGGGACCATTTATCCGCTTCTCAAGAGAATGACCAACGAGCATTATTTTGAGACATATCTTCGGGAATCCACGGAAGGGCCGCCCAGAAAATATTATCATATCACCGCGGCAGGTATTTTGTACCGTGACGGCCTGGAACGTGACTGGAATGAATTCAATCAGAAGGTATGCGCATTCCTGGAGGAACAGAAAAGAGGGAGAGAATGAATAAGGCGGAATTTTTACATATTTTACGGGACAGGCTTTCGGTTCTGGACGAGAAGGAGCTGGAAGATATCCTGAGCGAATATGAACAGCATATTGATATGAAGGCGGCAGGGGCGATGACGGAAGAATCGGCCATTGCAGATTTTGGCGATATCGGGGAGCTGACCGCCCAGATACTGGAAGCGTATCATGTACGTGCGGATTTTGCACGGGAGAAGGAGATTCGGGAAAAGGGGCCGGGGATGATGGATACGGTCATGGTTACAGGACGGAAAACCGCCGCTGCCTGCAGAAGGGGAGGCAGACGGTTCCTGCAGGGTCTGAAAAACAGCGGCCTGGCTGTTCAGAAATGGATAAAGAAATGCGCCGCCGCCGTCCGTACTCTTTTTTCCCGTAAGAAAGGGCAGGAAGAGAGAACGCAAGATACGGTTGTGAAACAGAAAGAGATACCTGAGAGAAAAAAGCTTCTTCTTTTCGGGAGCGGGAAACATAAGGAGAAACGGGATACAATGGAGAAAAAGAACAGAATCACTTTATTTTCGATAATTGGCATGATATGCAGGGGGTGCTTCAATGCGGTGCTGTGGTGTGTGAAGCTGGTATGGAATCTGTTCTGTACCGGAACAGGTATCCTGATTGGTGCTATGGCCTGTGCCTGCATTTTTATGCTGGGGACACTGCTTGTCCTGCTGACCATGGGATATCCCCTTGCGGGGGTGGTCCTGGGAGTCCTGGGGCTGACCATGTGTACCTGCAGCATGACGGTTTTGTGTTTTACTTTGATCGTGAAAAGGAAAAGACAGGAAGGAAATACGGCGGGGCCGGAAGAGGCGGGAACAGACGAAGAGGAGGAAATAGTTCATGCGTAGGATTCATGTGATTTTACTTGGAATTTTTATGACAGGCGTTTTACTTGGCGGTATCGGAACCGGCATCGCTTTTGGGGAATACAGTACCATGGAGTATGGAGGAACAGTGATGCTGGGAGAGGAGTATCTGGTGACAGGAGAACTTATTTATGAGTTCGAGCCTGTACCGGGAGAAAAAATTGCTGTCAATCCAATCAATTGGGGCAGGACCTATGGAAAAAGTGCCCTGGAAATGGATGAAAGCCTTCCTATGGGGACTATCTGCTATGATGTCACATATAACAGTAAGCTGACGATCCCCAACCTTTACTGTTGGGAGGAGGAGAATCCGGAGAGCGTTTATGCCGGAGAAACTTCAGAAGAAGGAGCATACGGGGAGAATGAAGGGGATGCAGAAAGCAGCCAAATCAGTATAAATGAAGAAACCGTTCCGGTTGAAGAAGCTGCTCCGGAGAAGGAAAATGTCCCGGATGAAGAAAGCGTCCCGGATGAAGAAAGCGTCCCGGAAAAAACGTCTGTGATCGTGGGCTATCTGGAGATTCACACCAATTATATTGGAAGTGAGTTTGAACTTCTGATGAAGGACAAAGATAATATCCTGCAAAACCTGAAGCAGAAAAAGATTAATTCTTATGAGACTGCCTATATTACGGATGTGAAAGTCCGGGTGAATCCTGATATGATGGAGTATATAGAAGACCGGACGATGTATTGAGAAAATGCAGCAGGCCGCACAGGAAAGCAGGATCAGGTGACGCCAAACTTTTTTTTGCACCCTCCTGCAAGAATCTCCGTTGAGTTCTGAAGGGATCAATGGTATACTTAATTGGATTGTGGCTCCAGGAATGCCGGTGCCCCGCCGCTTATGCAACGAACGAAGGTTGGCGGGGCTTTGAAGGCCGGAATGGAGCAGGAATACCGATGCCCGGAAAAACAGGGGAGAGAAAAGCAGATGGATAGTGCAAATACGGTCAGAGAAACCTTGCGGGATTTTCTGCAGTCATGGTTTGAACAGCGTGATCCGGAGAGGACAAGTGGATTCCTGTCGGAGAATGTGGATTTTGTAGGGACGGGCTGGGACGAATCCGCCCGGGGAAAAGTGCAGATGAGGGAGTATCTTCTGCAGGATATCAGGGAAATACCGGAGCCGTTCCATTGCCAATGGTCTGTTATTCATGAGCAGGAGGTCATGGAAGGGGTATATAGCCTGTCTATTGATTTGACCTTGAAAAATACCCTGTACAGCTGGTATCTGCGCGGCTTTTTTATTCTGGTGAGGGAAGAGGAAGGACAGTGGCGGATAAAAAGCTTCCATGTTGCGGAACCTGGAAGCAGCCAGCGGGAGCAGGAGCATTATCCCCGGGCGCTGGTAATGGAGAATCTGGTGAGACAGAGGCAGGAGCTTCTGAATGAATCTCTGCCCGGCGGAATGATGGGAGGATATATCGAAGAAGGGTTTCCTTTTTATTTTATCAATAAACAGATGCTGGCTTATCTGGGATATGAGGACGAAGAGGAATACATAAAAGATATAGACGGTATGGTCAGCAACTGTATGCATCCTGACGACCGGCAGAGGGTGGATGATGAAGTGGCCGCCCAGATGGAAGAAACAGGCAGCTATGTGGTGGAATACCGGATGAAAAAAAAGGACGGCTCCTACATCTGGATCCATGATCTGGGAAGGCGGGTGACGACAGAGGATGGGCGCCAGGCTATTTCTTCCGTATGCCTGGACATTACCGTACAGAAAAATGCGCAGCAGGAAGTGATGAACCTGTACAACAATATCCCGGGAGCCGTATACCGGTGCCGTTATGATCAGGATTTTTCCATTATAGACGCCAATGACGGCCTGTTTGAATTCCTGGGCTATACCCGGGAAGAATTTGCCGCCATGGGGAATAAAATGGCGGCGGTTATACATCCGGAGGATCTGGCGGCGCTCCCGTCCGCGCTGCATGAGCAGCTGGAGAATGGAAATACCGTACACACCGAAAACCGGCTTCTCTGCAAAGACGGCAGTGTAAAATGGGTATCCGTCAAGGCACAGCTGTTTTATGAATGCAATAACGAACCGCATTTTTATTGCGTATGCGTGGATATCACGGAGGAAAAGCAGCTCCAGAGACATGTAAAAGAGCTTTATGAACAGGAACTTGCCTATTTCGTGGAGCTTTCTTCTTCAGAAGGATGTCTGCAGGGGCGGGTGAATGTGACCAAAAACAAGGTGGAGAGCTATCTTTCCAGCGCGGAAGAGGCGATCGCCAGCGCGGGGGATTCTTATGATGAAACCATAGAAAATCTGGCGGCATCCGCCGTGGATGCGGAGTACGGGCAGAATATCCTCTGTACCCTGAACCGGAAAAAGGTGCTGCGGGATTATGCGGCGGGAAAGGTGAACTACCATTTTGAATTCCTCCGCCGGAACAAGGTGGGAGGGATTTTCTGGGGCAGTACCGGCTTCCGCTCCTGCCTGAACCCGGAAACCGGGGATGTCATGGCCTTTTTCTATACGAAGGATATAACGGAAGCGAAGCTGCAGGAGCAGCTGCTGGATACCATCGCCGATTTGGATTACGACGCGATTGTGGAAGTTGACATGCTCAGGGGAAGGCGCAGGGTGTTCAATTTTAATCCGGAACGCAGAAATACCATTCCCATGCAGTCAGAATACCATGAGGCCGTTAAAGAAATGGCAGGCCGTTTTATGGAAGCGGAAGCAAGGAAAGAATATGTGTCCAAAATGGATTTCGGGTATATGAAAAACAGGCTGGATAAGGAGGATTCCTACAGCTTTGTGGTGGAGATGAAGGAAGATGACGGTTCTGTCCGGGTGAAGCGGTACCAGATTTTCTATATCAGCAAGGAGCTGAAGCGGGTCTGTGTGGCGCGTACGGATGTTACGGATGTCGTGTTCAATGAGCAGAGGCAGAAGGAGGCGCTGGCTTCGGCCCTGGTTGCCGCGGAGCAGGCCAATGCGGCCAAATCCGATTTCCTGTCCCGTATGAGCCATGAAATCCGCACCCCCATGAACGCTATAATCGGAATGACGGCTATTGCCGCCCAGGCCCTGGATAATGAGGAGCGGGTGGCTGAATGTATATCCAAAATAGGGATTTCTTCCCGTTTCCTGCTTTCCCTGATCAATGATATCCTGGATATGAGCCGTATTGAGAGCGGAAAAATACTTCTGAAAAACGAAAAGATACCTGTTGAGGAATTCCTTAATGGGATCAATGCCATCTGCTATTCCCAGGCGGCGGCAAACAATGTGGAATATGAATGTATTGTTGATCCTGTGCTGGATGACTATTATATGGGCGATGCCATGAAGCTGCAGCAGGTGCTCATCAATATACTTGGAAATGCCATCAAATTTACCAGAGAGGGAGGCAAAGTCACATTTTCCGCAGCGGTGCGCAGCAAAACCAAAAATGATGCGGTGCTGCGATTTGTTGTCAATGATACGGGGATAGGGATGGATGAGGCCTATCTGCCCCATATTTTCGAACCTTTCTCCCAGGAATCCACAGGGACCACCTCCCTGTACGGCGGGACCGGTCTGGGGCTTGCGATATCCAAAAGCATTGTGGATCTCATGGACGGAAAGATTACCGTACGTTCCATCAAGGGGATCGGAACGGAATTTACCGTGGATGTGAAGTTAGGCGTTACAGAGGAAGAAAAGCTGCGCCTCCATCAGAAAAAGCAGGAAAATCATTTCTCCGATCTGAAAACGCTGGTGGTGGACGACGATGTGGCAGTCTGTGAAAGTGCGGTGGTTACGCTCCGGGAAATGGGGGTTACCGCCGAATGGGTGGACAGCGGACGCAAAGCGGTGGAGCGGGTCAATGAGCTTCTGTTGCAGAAAAAATATTTTGATATGATCCTTATTGACTGGAAAATGCCGGATATGGACGGCATTGAAACGGCCCGCCGGATACGCAGGCTTGTGGGGCCGGAAGTGACGATTATTATCATAACGGCTTATGATTGGAGCGCAATCGAACAGGAAGCGAAACTGGCCGGCGTTAATCTGCTGATGAGCAAGCCCATGTTCAAATCCTCCCTGGTATCCGCTTTCAGCAGGGCGCTGGGGGAAAAAGAGGAACAAAACCATACGGAGGAGCAGGCGGCAGTTTATAATTTTTCCGGAAAGCGGGTACTTCTGGCGGAGGATAACGCCATCAATACGGAGGTGGCGGTGATGCTTCTGGAAGATAAGGGCTTTGTGGTGGAAACGGCGGAAAACGGCCTGCGCGCCATGGAACTGTACAGCAAGTCCCGCGAAGGCTATTATGACGCCATTCTCATGGATATCAGGATGCCGCTGATGGACGGTCTCACCGCAGCGGCAAATATCCGTCATCTGAGCAATCCGGACGCGGAAAGGATCCCTATCATCGCCATGACCGCCAACGCGTTTGATGAGGATATAGAAAAGAGCAAGGCTGCGGGAATGAATGCCCACCTGGCAAAGCCGATAGATCCCAAACGTTTATACCAGACCTTATACAAGTTTATTTATGCGGAAGAGGACTGACGATCCCCCGGGCGGCTGTTTTTGCCCCATGGTGGAAGGCCTTGTACCAGAGGAAAGGCCTTCCCCGCGGAAACCGCGCGGGATATATTTTTCTTGACATATAAATATTACAATTGTAAGATTTAGACAGATGACTATAACACCACGGAGAAAACAGGGAGAGTGAAGAACATGAAGAAGATAGAATGGCCCGGAAGGCCAAAAGGGCTTTTGCTCCTCCTTCTGGTCCTGTTTGTAACGGCGGCATTTTTGCTGAAGGACGATAAAGGCTATATCCCTGCAACGGAGGATGCCTGGGAACCGGCGGGCACAGGAACGGAAAGCACGGACAGCCGCGGGTTTCAGGAAGTGAGCCGGCCCTCCGGCGGCGCTGCCGTCAGCCTTCTGACGCAGGAGGAACAGGCCCGGCTGCAGGAAACGGTGCTGGAGGCGGCAAAAGCGTGCCGGGATCTTTATGCCGGATGGCTGACATCCCGGAAGGAAAAGGAGAGGGATGCTATGGTTTCCCTTTCCAAAGAGCAGCAGGAGGCTGTCGTGTCCCGCCTCGGTTCCCTTGGGCTGGTGGCTGCTGCCGATAACCGCATCCGGATCAATAAGGAAAAAGCGGAGGAATTTTACGCCGATTATGAGGAGGGGAATGATGCCCTTGTTACGATTTATCAGGTCTGTCCGGAGGGGGATATCCGCGTAATGACCTTAGTATGCCGCGACGGCGGCCTGCAGGCCCGGTATACGGAAATTATATGGAAGGAAGGGGGAATCCCTGAAATCCGGGAAAACGGATGCAGGGATCTCACAGAAATCAAACGGACGGAGAAGGGATATCTGCCGGATGTCGTGCCGGCACCGGAACCATAATTTTTTTTCTGTTGTTATAACAACGGAATTATTAAAAAAAGCCATGTATACTGTCACTCATAGAACAACAAAAGGATTCCCGGCTGCAACAAATGCGGGACTTGAAAAGGAGAGTGGCTTATGGAAAACAAAATGTTCTGCTTCCAATGCGAACAGACGGCAGGCTGTACCGGCTGTACCGGCAAGGCGGGGGTGTGCGGAAAATCGGCACAGACAGCGAAGCTTCAGGATGCGCTTACCGGTGCGTTGATCGGACTGGCACGGGCCTGTTCCAACAATTCCGGGACGGATAAAACGGATTCCCTGATCCTGGAAGGCTTATTTACCACCATCACCAATGTGAATTTTAATGACGAGACGCTGCGCAGTCTCATCGGACGCGTGAGGGCGGAAAAGGCGGCCATTGTGCCGGGCTGCGCGGGCTGTGCTTCCCCCTGCGGTAATACGGACGATTATGACATGGATCGCCTGTGGAATGCGCAGGAGGATATCCGTTCCCTGAAATCCCTGATTCTGTTCGGGATCCGCGGAATGGCCGCATATGCGTATCATGCGGAGGCACTCGGCTATAGAAGCGGAGAGGTGAACGCCTTTTTCTATAAGGCGCTTTCTGTGCTGGCAGAGGATTGGGGGATGGAGGAACTGCTTCCCGTCGTGATGGAAACCGGAAAAGTCAATCTGGCCTGTATGGAGCTTCTGGATCGGGCCAATACGGAAACCTACGGCACGCCTGTTCCGGCCAGAGTCCCCCTTACCGTGGAGAAAGGGCCGTTTATCGTAATTACCGGGCATGATCTCTATGACCTGCACCAGCTTCTGAAACAGACGGAGGGCAAGGGAATCAACATCTATACCCACGGGGAAATGCTGCCGGCCCATGCATATCCGGAACTGAAAAAATATACCCACCTGAAAGGGAATTTCGGTACCGCCTGGCAAAACCAGCAGAAAGAATTTGCCGGTATCCCCGCGCCTGTCCTTTTTACCACCAACTGCCTGATGCCTGTAAAAGAAAGCTATGCGGACCGGGTATTCACCACAGAAGTGGTTTCGTACCCGGAAATGGTGCATATCGGCAGGGATAAGGATTTTACGCCGGTTATTGAAAAAGCGCTGGAGCTGGGCGGATATAGCGAGGATACGGAATTTACCGGAATCAACGGCGGGAAAACGGTGCTCACCGGGTATGGGCACGGTACCATATTGGGAGCCGCGGACAAAGTGGTTGAGGCTGTGAAAAACGGCGCCATCCGGCATTTCTTCCTGGTGGGAGGCTGTGATGGGGCGAGGCCGGGCCGGAATTATTATACGGAATTCGTTAAACAGGCACCGGAGGATACGGTGATACTGACCCTTGCCTGCGGGAAGTACCGGTTTAACGATTTGGAGCTTGGATCCATCGGAGGGCTTCCCCGCCTGATGGATATGGGCCAGTGCAACGACGCCTACGGCGCCGTCAAGGTTGCCTGTGCCCTGGCGGATGCCTTTGGCTGCAGCGTCAATGAACTTCCCCTGTCCCTGGTCCTTTCCTGGTATGAACAAAAGGCGGTCTGCATCCTGCTCACCCTGCTGCATCTGGGAATTACGGATATCCGTCTTGGTCCCACGCTTCCGGCCTTCCTCTCCCCCAACGTGCTCCAATATCTGGCGGAGCACTATCATATCGCTCCCACCACGACACCGGAAGAAGACCTGAATACTCTGCTTAGGTAGGCGGATAACAGAGCAGTGTCTGCCCCTGTGCACAGCCTGTGGAAAACCGGATCAGAAGCCGTAAATCCGGCTGTATTTGGAACGGAAATAATCCAGAAGGGGTTTGGCGGACACTTCGCCGCCGCATACCCTCCGTATGACCTCACGGGAATTGTACATACTTCCGTAGCGGTGGATTTTTTCCTTCAGCCATGCAGTGATTTCCTGTATCCGGCCTTCCTCCAGAATGCAGTCCAGGTTTCCCAGTTCCTTTTCTATCTGGTTCAGGAACATACCGTCATAGACGGAACCCAGCAGATAGGAAGGGAAATAGCCGAATGAGCCTTCCGACCAGTGCATATCCTGCAGGATGCCTTCCGCATCATTTTCCGGACGGATGCCAAGCAGTTCCTCCATCTTGTCATTCCAGAGGGCGGGCAGCCGGTCTGTGGGCACGTTCTCCTGAAAAATGGCTTTTTCCATTTCATAGCGGAGAATTATGTGCAGACAGTAGGTCACCTCGTCGGCTTCCGTCCGTATGAAGCTGGGATGGACATCGTTGATTGCCCGGCAGAAGGTGTCAAACGGAATGGCTTTGAACGGGGGAAGCAGTTCCCCCAGCTTTCCGTAAAGAGGAGTCCAGAACGCGGGCGTCCGGCCGAGTATATTTTCGTAAAAACGGGACTGGCTTTCGTGCAGGCCCATAAGGTTGACCTGTTCCGCGGCGGTATTTATATAGGCGGAATCGATGTTTTGTTCAAAAATAGCATGGCCGCCTTCGTGGATGGCGCTGAACATGGAGGAAAGCGGGAGCGTCTCATTATAATGGTTGGTAACCCGGATGTCCCCGTGGCACAGTCCGGTAGTGAAAGGATGCTCGCTTTCCGCCGCCGCTCCGGCGTCAAAATCGAAACCAATGTAGGACAGAAGCAGATCCTGCACTTTTTTCTGGGCCTCTATATCATAGGTGCCTTTCAGAGAGGCCAAATCCGGTCTGCCGGCGGCCCTGATAGCAGACAACAGCGGCAGGAGGCCGTTCTTCAGTTCCGTGAAAACAGCGTCTATGGCAGCGCTGTCCATCCCTTCTTCATACATGTCCAGAAGGACCTCATAGGGATCCTTATCCGGCTCCATGTAGCCGACATATTCTTTTGTCATCGCGATCATTTTATCCAGGCTGGGGGCAAAGAGGGAAAAATCACCGGCCCGTTTTGCTTCCTCCCATACCTTTTCCGAGCGGCCTGATGTGGTAATGTAGTCCGTGTAAAAATTCTGGGGGACACGCTGGAAACGCTGGTAATCCCTGTAATTGCGCCTTACGGTCACCTGCATGGCTTCATCCAGGCCGGCAAAGACCTCCGGCCTGGAGAGTTCACGCAGCATGCTGCCGTATTCCTCCGCCGTGGAAAGCCGGAAGGCTTCGGTAGAGAAAAAACCAAGGGCCTCCAGCTTGCTGTCGATGCTCTTTTTCGGGGCGGCAGTCTGCAGATCCCAGCTGATAAGTGCGGCCGCCTGCTCATACTTTCTTATTTTCTTGAGATATTCTTTTACCTGTTCACATGTCTGATTCATAGATTCCTCCTTGATTTTCCGCGGTAACCGACGGGATATTTGTTCCAAATCCGGTTATTTCCTCCGCTCCTTTGACCCCGATTTCCATAAGGGTTTGTTGGGTGGAGGCAAAGTTGTTTTCAAATAAAACACGGCAGGCCTGTGCCAGCGTACTGCTTTCGGGGGAAAGGCACCCCTCCCGTATGGAGGCTGCCATTGCAGGCCAGCCGGGCACGGTTTCCTCACCGGTTTCTTCGAGACGCAGGATACTGCCGTACAACAGCTGATGGGTGAGCCGGCTGTAGATTTCCCGCAGGGAAAGCAGGGGGCTGTAATGGACGACAGCCTGTAAAAGCATGCTTGTCGTGCCGACCATTGCCTTCTTTTGGTCTTTTCCTCCCGCGGTTTCATAAAGCTTATGCAGGGTATCGGCAGGAATATGGGGAAACGTATGCCGTATGACCGGCTCTGTCAGGATAGCCAGCAGCTGAAGGGCTTCCAGAAAACATTTCATGTTGTCATCCAGGGTCAATTCCCTGAGCTTATGGGGAATGGACGAATCCCCTTTCTTACTGACGCGGGTGCCTATGCCGTTGAAAGTTTGTGTGACACCAAGCCGGTTCAGCAGATGGATGGTACGGCGGATGGTAATTTCAGAAACGTGGTAAATGTCTGCCAGCACCGCGCCTTTGGGAAGCAGGGTCCCCACCGGATATACACCCTGGTTGATTTTGCAGATGACATCTATGGCAATTATATCACAGTACCTCGTACGTCCCTTGTGCGGTTCCCAGACAAAAGGGACCCGGGAATCCTCCGGCGGAAGGGAAGGAAGGTTTGCAAGATAACTTATAATGGTATCATAGAACAAGCTGCTCATCTGCTCCAGGCGACTGAGGCATTCCTCCCGGCCGTATTCCCCGCAGTGTCTCATACAGTCATTATAACTGTCCGCCAGAGTCCGCCACAGCAGCAACGTTTCTTCCTGTCCGCAGGAGGAAGAACAGATATCAAGGAAAGCGCTTTCCGCAAAACAACTAACATCGTAATACAGGCTTAAGACCGAATGGCTCCTCATGATATGCAGGGACTGTTCAAACAGGGTAAACAGCTCTTGGGCCGTGCCGGCAGCAGGTCCTTTCTCCGGAAGAGGGGAGGAAATTTCATTTCTCATGCCGCGTATATTGTGAAAACTGATAGCGGGGGAAATCAGCTTCAGGCATTTGCACAGATCCAGAAGCGCTTCGGCCCGTTGGAAAAAAACAGGGCTTCCCAGGTAATCCTCATAAGGCTTTGCCAGGACGACGGTGGCTTTCCCGCGGCAGAGCCTGATAAGACCGTCTTTTTCCAGCATTTTAAGGGCTCTCTGGGCAGGACAGTAGGAAACCTGATAGCGTCTTGCTATTTCCTTTGCGGATGGGAAGCGTTCTTCCTTATCATAAAAACCGAGCTGTATTTTTCCGGCCAGGCTGCGGTAAATGGTTTGTTCCTGGCTGTTATAGTTTGACATTCGTGTGTATCCTTTCTTCCCTGCAGACGGTTTTCCGGCCGGATTGCGGGATAGGGAAGTTTATTCCGGTAATTTCTAATTTATAATACCATATAAACAGCCTTTTGGGGATGAAAATATTGTTTGTTTTATTCCCTTTATCAGATATAATATGATATAGTATAAAATGATTAAGGTATGAAAAACAGAAGCTGCATACCGCACAAATAATACAGGTGATAAAAATATGGAAAACAAGAAAAAACAAAACCAAACAGGCACTGCCAAGTTAGCCGGGACAGCGGCATGTCCGGGAATTCTGGAAGGGCTGGCGGTGGGCGTGATCGGCTGTCTGCCGGACGAGGAGCTTACATTCCTCTGGGGGAATACTTGCTTTTACAGGAGTATCGGATATTTACAGGAAGAATATACAGACAGGTTTGGCAGCCTGCGCGACTATTTTGCCGGCGATGAGGAGTCGTTTGCCACTGTAAAGCGTGAGGTGTCAAGGCTGCAGGAAAACGGCGGGAAGGGGCTGGAGCTGTCTGTAAAGCTGCCGGGAAAAGAGGGCGGCTATGGCTGGTTCCGGTTATCCGGAAGTCTTTCATCCGCACAAGGAGAACCGGTATTCCAGGCGGTTTTTACAGAGGTGAGCGGCCTGGTGGGAGAAAAGGAAGAGCATCTTGCGCTTTACCGGCAGAACCGGCAGTATTTTGGCTGGATGATGGATACCTATGTGGGGAATGTATACATAAGTGATATGGATACCTATGAACTTCTGTACCTGAACCGGAATTCCTGTAAAACACTGGGATGCCGGGAAAGCAGCGTGCTGGGGAAAAAATGCTATGAGGTTATCCAGGGCAGGACGTCTCCCTGTCCCTTCTGTACGAACAACCGGCTGCGGGAGGATGCCTTTTATGAATGGAAATTCTATAATCCGCAGCTGGAACGTACGTTCATGATCAAGAACCGCATCGTGAACTGGGAAGGGCACCGGGCCCGGATAGAGCTTTCCCATGACATGTACAGCGCCGAGTATAAGCTGGCACAGAAGGATCAGGAAAGAGATGCGCTGCTGCGTTCCATTCCCGGAGGAATTTTCCGGCTGGATGCGAGGGACGGGAGCACCATTCTGTGGTACGGCTGCAGCTTCCTGGATCTTATCGGATATACCGGAGAACAGTTTGCGGACGAGCTGCATTCCCAATGCGCGTTTATCCATCCGGAGGACAGGAAGCGGATGGATGAGCTGCTGAAGGAGGTAAAAGGGAGCGGAACGAATACGGTGACGGAAATCCGCATTCTGACCCGACCGGGGAAAACACGTATTCTTACGGTTACCCTGAGCTATGTGAGCGAAGAGGAAAGCTGGGACGACATTCCTTCTTTTTATAGCCTTGTCATTGATGTCACAGCCGACCGGGTGGAACAGAACCGGCAGCGCAAGGCGCTGGAAGAGGCGTATGAAGCGGCCCGGGTAGCCAACGCCGCAAAGACGAATTTCCTTTCCTCCATGTCCCATGATATCCGCACGCCTATGAACGCCATCATGGGCATGGCCATCATCGCCCAGGCGAATCTGAATGCTCCGGAAAAAATACATGACTGTCTGGATAAAATCAACCTGTCAGGCAGGCACCTGCTCAGCCTGATCAATGAAGTCCTGGATATGTCCAAAATCGAGAGCGGGAAAGTGGACTTAACTTATGAAACGGTATCTTTCCCGGAGCTTCTGCAGGACGTGATGGATATGTGCCGGCCGCTTCTGGCGGAAAAGCATCAGGAATTCATGATCAGCGCTTCCCGGGTGAAGCATGAAAAGGTTATTTCAGACGGCGGGCGTTTGCAGCAGATTTTTATGAATCTTCTGTCCAACGCCATCAAATATACGCCGGAAGGCGGCTGCATCAGCCTTCGTATCCGGGAAATGTCTTCTCCGGTGGAAGGCAAGGGACAGTATGAATTTGTCGTCACGGATAATGGAATCGGGATTTCGGAAGAGTTCCGGGAGCATATCTTTGAACCTTTCTCCCGGGCGGAGGATTCCAAAATCAGCAAAATCCAGGGAACGGGGCTGGGAATGGCCATTACGGACAACATCGTACGCATGATGAACGGGACGATTGAGGTGGAAAGCAGGCTGGGGGAAGGAAGTGAGTTCGTCGTATCCCTGCCACTGGAATTATGTGTGGAGGAAGAAGCGTGCGACAACAGGCTGGACGGCCTGCCGGTGCTTGTTGTGGATGATGATCCGATTGTATGCGAGAGTGCGACCGCATTGCTGAATGAGCTGGGTATGCGGGGCAGCTGGGTGCTTTCCGGCATGGAAGCTGTCTGCTGTATCGTACAGGCCCATGAGAACGGGGACGATTTCTTTGCGGTGATTCTGGACTGGAAGATGCCGGGAATGGACGGGCTGGAAACGGTAAAAGCCATTCGGGGAAAGCTGGGACCGGACGTACCCATTATCATTATCTCCGCCTATGATTATTCCGATATTGAAGAGGAATTCAAGCGGGCGGGGGCGGATGCCTTTATAACAAAGCCTCTTTTCAAATCCAAAATGCTTCATGTCCTGCAGCTGTTCTGTCAGAGCCTGCATACGGATACGGCACCGGCCCATCCGGTAAAAAGGCCGCATCCGTCACTGGAAGGGAAAAAGCTTCTGCTGGTGGAGGATAATGAGCTGAACCGGGAGATTGCGGAAGAACTGCTGCAGATGCAGGGGCTTCATGTGGATACGGTGGAAAACGGGCAGCACGCCGTGGAGCAGTTCCTGCGTACGGAACCGGGAACCTATGCCTGCATCCTGATGGACGTACAGATGCCGGTTATGAACGGATATGAAGCAACACGGGCGATCCGCTCCCTGGATCGGGAGGATGCGGGGCATATCCCCATCATTGCCCTGACGGCCAATGCCTTTGCTGCGGATATGGGTAAGGCACGCAGTGTGGGGATGAGCGATTATATTGCAAAACCTATCGATATGGGGAATCTGGCGGAGACCCTTCAGAAATGGATAAATTAATGCGGTAACCGGCAGCCTGTTGAAAAGGAACCGGAATAATCCGGGATCCCTGTTTATGGCGGCCCTTCTCCGGGGAGGGACGCCTTAACAGGGATCCCGGACTTTTTATGCCATGCCGGAAAAAGGCGTCGGATACGGAAGCCGCCCTATACCGCCGGCACGGTGGATTGCCCCTGCCTGAGTACGGGCAGAGTGGTATAGGTCTGCACCAGCAGCGAGGGATTGTCCAGTTTGCGCAGCAGCATTTCAGCAGCCTGGACTCCCAGATCGTACACGTCAATATCGATGACAGTAGGCGCCGGATCGATGATGGAAGAATAAGGATAGCTGTCAAAGGTGAGGAATGCGGCTTCCTCCGGAATACGCAGCCGCCTTTCCCGGAGCGCCTTGACTACGCCAAGGGCTAGCGTATTGTTTTCACAGATGAAGGCCCGGGGAGGTACGGGCAGAGAGAGAACACCGAGCGTCTGGCGGCAGGCATCCTCCCGGGTGGAATCTGTATAACGGATATATTCGTCGGGGATCCGGTAGCCATAATCGTACATGCCGCCCAGGAAACCGTTCAGACGCTGGGTGGATATATGATCCGTGCGCCGCTCACCGATGAAGGCAACTTTTTCATAGCCGCATTCCAGCATATGCAGGGCGGCAAACTGTCCCGCCAGGCCGTTGTTCGTATCGATCCAGCACATACGGCTTCCCGGGCCCGGGTGGCCGATATGGATGTGGGGAAAACGGCTTTCCGCAAGCAGCCTGGCAAGCTGCGGAAACGTACAGGAGCCGTGGATGAGAATACCGTCCGCGATTCCTTTCCCGATCAGGCCGCCGAGATACGTCTGCGGGTCGCCTGCTTCCGGAAAATCCGCCAGCATCAGCGTGTAGCCTTGCTTAGCCAGCGTATGGCGGACGCCGCAGAGGATGTCGAACATATGCGGGTTACGGTATGCTTCCTCTTTTTTCAGGCTGGATAAGAAAAGGATATTCCGGGAAGCGCCTTTTGCAAAGCTGACAGCCCGGGCATTGGGGGTATAATGCAGTTTCCGGATCGCCTCGCGCACCCGATCGCAGGTTGCGGGGGAAATGGAACTCCAGTTATTGAGCACCTTGGAAACGGTGGAAGTGGAAACACCGGCTTCCTTTGCGACATCACGGATTGTTACGGCCATGGGTACCTCCTTGTGAAAAAGTGATAAGTTTAAAATTATAGTATAGCGGTTTCCTAACAAAGTCAACGGAGTTTATGGAAAATGATAGAAAAAAGGGTTGATTAATGGTATAAATGACTTAAATAAGTGGTGCGCACCATTATTTGGAATGAATTAAGGCATTTTAAGCATTTGCCTGAGAGAACAGAATATTTTAATTAGGAAAGCGGTTTCGTAAAAGGAGGACATAGAATGAAAAAGTTATGGTGTTATCTTCTGACCGGGGTAATGGCGGCAGGGCTGCTCACGGGCTGCGGACAGAAAGCGCAGACAGGAACGGAACATACGCAGACGGGGGATACGGCGGCAGGGCAGACCGAAACTTCCCCCCGGTCGGAGGAAGTCCCGCAGACAGAGGCTTCAGCCGGGGAACCGGGAGAAGCGGTCATCCTCACCGCATGGCATGATAATGATGAAGCCATGATGAATGCGCTGGCAGATGTGGTGAACCAGGCGCTGGCAGGGGAAAATATCACGCTGCAATTCGAAAAGAAAAGTGATGTCACCGGACAGATAAAACTGTACGGTACGGATGCCGAAAACGGCCCGGATATGTACCTGTTTGCCCATGATTCCCTGGGAAGCTTTGCTGAAATGGGAGTTCTGGAGCCGGTGGGAAACCTGATTAGCGCAGAGCAGGAAGCGGATCTGATTCCCATGACCGTTGAAGCGGCAACCTACAAGGGAGAGCAGTATCTGATGCCGGTTTACTACGAAACGGTACTGTTTATGTATAACAAGGCCCTGTGGGAGGGCGAAGTGCCTTCCACCACGGAAGAGCTTTACGAGTATATGACGGCCCATACCGATACGGCAGCCGGAACCTATGCGCTGGTAAACCAGCATTCCAACACCTATAATGTGGCGCCTTTTATCAACGGGTTCGGGGGCTTCGTGATCGATAAGGAGGGAAATCCGGGTCTGGATGCACAGGCCACAAAGGATGCCGTGGCATATAACCGGAAGTTCGCCATGCTGCAGGCCGACGGGGATTATAATACGGTGACCGCATTGTTTAACGAAGGAAAAGCGGCAGCCATCATAGGCGGTCCCTGGCTGGTGTCCGGAATCCGGGAAGCGGGCATTGATTTGGGGATCAAAGCCCTGACGGATTTTACGCTGCCTGACGGAAACCCCTTGATCCCATATTCCGGGGTACAGTGTATCGGCGTATTGAAATACGCGGCTGAAAATAAAAAAGATGCGGTTTCAAAGGTGCTGGAGGTCCTTGCCGGGCCGGAAGCAGGTGTTGTACTGGCAAAGGGCTTCAACTGCGCGCCCGCCAACAGCAAAGCCTACGACGATCCGGAGGTGGCATCCAATGAGATGATTCTCGCTATGAAGCAGAGCGCTGAAAAAGCGGTTCCCATGCCGAACATACCGGAGATGAGTGTAATGTGGGGACCGGCGGAAGCCCTGCTCGCTGCCGTTAACAAATCCGGAGAGGATGTGGACACGGCTGCTGAGAAATACCAAAAGGAGGCTTTGACCGCCATCCAGGATATGAAATAAACAGGGAAACTTCGTATATTTCCTGATCAACCGTAACCGTTCAGCCGGCCGGCTTATACCGGCCGGAGCAGCAAAAAAGGGGGAGAGAAACGTGAAGAAAGGCAGGCAAAGTGTTACGCCGAGGGCTGCGGTGCCGATGAAAAAAGTGATCCGTCCCTGGGGCTACAGCCTTCCGGCCATGATATTGATTGCTATGATTGTGCTGTTCCCGATTGTATATACAGGCTATATTTCCTTTACAAATATGAACCTTTACCACTGGACGGATTATTCCCTGATCGGTGCAGATAACTATAAAAGAGCCCTGCTCAAAGTGGATTCCGGTTTTTTGGCCGCCCTTGGGACCACACTTGTGTGGACAGCCGTCAATATGGCACTGGATACGGCAATCGCTTACGGGCTTGCCGTGGCCCTCAATACGCGGGGGCTGAAGGCCCGGCGTATATATAAAACGCTGCTCATCTTTCCCTGGGCGATGCCGGCCTATGTGTCTATACTGGTATGGCGGGTAGGAATGTATAATACGGAATTCGGGCTGCTTAACAAGCTTCTGGTAGCTTTTGGCTTTGGGAAAGTTGACTTTTTATCCAGAAATGTGCCCGCCTTTTTCTCCTGTATGGTGCTGAATCTCTGGATGTCGCTTCCCTATATGATATTGATGATGGACGGGGCGCTGCAGGCAATAGACCAGAGTATGTATGAGAGTGCGGTGCTGGACGGGGCCAATCTGTGGCAGAAAAACCGGTATATCACCATCCCCTCCTTACAGAAAATCATGGCGCCCGTGGTGATCATGACGACTTTTATCACCTTTAAGCAGTTTGATATTATATATCTCCTGACCATGCAGAAGGGTTCCGTGACCGGTGCCACGCTGCAGACCATCATCACCTATGCGCATCAGAATGCATTTGTATCCAATAATTATGGATTATCCGCCGCCGTATCCATGATCATTTTTGGTATCATCATTCTGTTTTCTTTCCGGACAAACAGGATACAGAAGGAGGATAAGGGATGAAACGATCTGCAAAACGAACGATTGGCCTTGTACTTTTAAACCTGTTTTTCATCGGAATCTGTCTGATCGGCCTTGTGCCGATCCTGTACGCCTTTCTGCTTTCCGTAAGCGGGGGGAGCGGGGCGCTGACCACAGGGCTTTCCCTTCTGCCTGATACCTTCACACTGGACAATTACCGCAGCATCCTTGTGGAGAAGCCCTTTTTGAAATGGCTTTCCAATTCCGTCATACTGAGCGTGGGAACGATGGTGCTCGCCATGGGAACAAGCGTTACGGCTTCTTATGCCTTCTCCCGGTTCCGCTTTCCCGGCAGGGCGGCCGCCATGCAGGTGCTGCTTCTGCTGAACGCCTTTCCCCAGATTTTGTCCATGTTCGCAGTTTTCAGGCTGTTTAAACAGCTGAACCTATTGAATTCCCATGCTGGGCTGATCCTTATCTATTCCGGGAGTATGTGTATTTTTTCCGTTTGGAACATGAAAGGATATTTTGATTCGATTCCGGTGGAGATTGAAGAAGCATCCAAAATTGACGGGGCGGGTAATCTGACGCTGATAGCGAAAATAATACTGCCGCTTGCCCGCCCTGCTATTATCGTGACGGCGGTCATGGTATTGATATTTGTCTGGAATGAATATTTGTTTGCCACCACTTTTATGCTGCGGGAGGAGAGTTATTCCCTGGCAGGAGGCCTGTATCAGCTTCAGGCAGACGATTACAGCCGCAGCTGGCCGCTGTTTTCGGCAGCAGCCATTTTAGTGTCGGTGCCTATCCTTATTCTTTTCTTCTGCATCCAGAAGTATATGGTGTCGGGACTGACTGCAGGCGGCGTTAAAGGCTGATTATCAACGAGTAGGTAGGAGGATATCAAATGAATAGAAGTGCGGTTGCGCACATCCCGGCGTCCCAATACGCATTCGCCCGGTCGGAAGATACGTTTACCGTCCGGCTGCGGGCGGCGAAGGGGGATCTGGATTTGTGTACGCTTTTTTACGGGGACAGGGCATGTCCGGATTCACCGGTACGTTTTACGTCTGCAGACATGCAGCGGCGTTACAGCGATGAGCTGTTCGATTTTTTTGAGGGGACTATCAGCCCGTGCCCCCGCCGGCTCTGTTACTATTTTAAACTGGAAAAAGGGGAGGAAAGTATCTGGTATTATGCGGACGCCTTTCATACGGACATGCCGGATCTGGTGATGGAGGACGGCTTTGTGGTTGAGGGCAGGAGTGAATACTACCAGTATCCCTATATTCTGCGTTCGGAAATCAGTAAGGTGCCGGAATGGTTTCTTCACGCGGCGGTTTATAATATTTTCCCGGACAGCTTTGCGGATGGGAAAGCCCGGCTTAGCGGCGTGGGACAAGAGCGGAAAGCACCTCACGGTACGGTGAGTAAAAGCCGTCTGGGAGGCACCATTAAGGGCATCATGGATAATCTGGATTACATTCAGGATCTGGGCTTTACCTGCCTGTATCTGAATCCGGTTTTCCAGGCAGGGGAATATCATAAATATGATATTGTGGACTATTTCCATGTGGATCCCTGCATGGGTACGGATGCGGATTTCCTGGCCCTGACCGATGCGGTGCATGACAGAGGGATGCATATAATCATTGATGGCGTATTCAACCACTGCAGCTGGTATTTTCCCCCGTTTGAGGATGTGGTGGAAAACGGGGAAAATTCTCCTTATGCGGGGTGGTTTTACGAGCTTTCCTTCCCTGTGGTACGTCCCCGTGATGGCGGACGGCCCGGATATGCCTGCTTTGCCTATGAACCTAAAATGCCGAAGCTGAATACGGCAAATCCCGAAGTACAGGAATATTTTGCCCGGGTGGGCCGCTATTGGATCGAACGGTTCCATGTGGACGGCTGGCGGCTGGACGTGGCAAACGAGGTGGATAAGAATTTCTGGCGCCGCTTCCGTGCGGCGGTGCGCGAAGCGGATCCGGATGCCGTTTTGATTGGGGAGGTCTGGGAAAATGCCCGGGACTGGCTGAAGGGTGACCTGTTTGATTCCGTTATGAACTATGATTTCCGAAAACACTGCAGGGATTTTTTCGCACTGGAAAAAACAGGGGCGGATGAATTTTTGTGGGGAATGACCGATATGCAGCTGCGGTATCCGTTCCAGGTGACTGCCGGACAGCTGAATCTGCTGGACAGCCATGACGTCGCGCGTTTCCTGGGATTGTGCGGGGGAGACTATGGCCGGTGGCAGGCGGCTTTTCTGTATCTTTGCATGGCTCCCGGCGTGCCTGGCGTTTTTTACGGGGATGAAAAGAAAATTACAGGGATCCGGGAAATGGAATACAGACAGGGAATGCCCTGGGAAGCGGATCATACCGATTCGGAACGTTTTGTGAAAGAAGTCCTGCGCATCCGCAGGGACTGGATAGCACCGGAGGATGAATGGCGGGCTGTCTATGGGGGACACAAAGACAGGCTGCTGGTGTTTGAAAGGTACGGCGCACATACGGTGCGTGTGATAATCCATTTGGGCGAAACCCCTGCCGACGCGGAGCGCTTCCTGCACGGCGGGCAGATTCTCCTCCTGAAAGGGGCGGTTTCCCAGATGCTGGAAAAAAATGGATTTGCCGTATTATTGATGCAATAAACTTTTGCAAATTAGCATTGAACATTTCTCTTCTTAATGGTATACTTTGGGAAATGAAATTTGCAGTTACCAAGAAGGTACTGTATTGTTATAACATAGGATAAAAAGGTGCCCGGTGCTGCCATATGGCGCATCGGGATAATAGGGAACCGGGTGGGAATCCCGGACGATCCCGTCGCTGTAAGAGTGTAGTATTTTCCAGCCGCCAGGCAGTCACTGTGGAAATGGGAAGACGGAAAATACGGAAGTGCTTAAGTCAGAAGACCTGCCTTTTTATCAGGCTTTATAAGAACTGCGATGGACAGGTACTTATGAATCAGCTCCTTTGGGGGCTTATTTGTGTCAGCTGTTTGTACACGCAGAGAGGAATATCTGTGGTACAGGCAGTTTTTTTATTTCCGCGGGAAACCTGCCGGGAGAAACGGCGGCGCATCCAAATCCGGGAAGGAACCTGTACGACAGGAATGGGAAGAAATGAAAATTGACTATTATGCATATCACTCAGGCATGAGCGGCTGGAACGCAGGAGGGAAGCTGCTGCTGGCCGTGGGGACGCTGTGTCTGACCATAGCTCTTGATAAGCCGGCAGTCTCTCTGTTTGTCCTGCTGACCATGAGCCTGCTGACGCTGGTTAAGGGGAGGATCCCCGGGAAAGCTTACCTGCATTTCCTGTCCGTTCCCCTGGCCTTTGTGATCGTCAGCGGGACGGCTATTGCGGTGGAATTCGGAAAAAGTCCGCTGGGGGATTGGAACCTGCGGGTATTCTTTTTCTACCTTTGCTTATACAGGAGCAACATCCTGCTGGCGGGAGCCGTGTTCCTGAAGGCTATGGCGGGAATCAGCGCGCTGTATATGCTGTCCCTTTCCACACCGGTGAATCAGCTTGTGCTCGTCCTGCAAAGGCTTCATCTGCCTTCCCTGCTTGTGGAGCTGATGAATCTGATATACCGGTATATCTTTATTTTAATCGACGCCGCGGATCAGATGCAGACGGCGGCAAAAGCCCGTTTCGGTTACGGCAGCTTCCGGCAGTCTGTCAGGAGCTTTGCGCTGGTCGCGGGTAATTTATTCCTGGTATCCCTGAAAAAAGCGGGAACCTATTACGACGCCCTCCTTTCCAGGGGCTACGAAGGCCGGCTGGAATTTTTGACGGAAGAAACGGCGCCGACCGCAGGACAGATGGTATTTACGGGAGCCTATCTTCTGGCAGTGCTGCTGCTGGGGCTTGCGGTATGACCAGATAAAACACCTGGCAGGAGGATGACAGGATGAGCGACGAACAATTGCTGGAAGTAAAGGCTTTATCTTTTTCCTATGAGGAAGAGCCTGTGTTAAAGGATATCAGCCTCATGGTCCGCCGGGGCGAAAAAATCGCGGTGATGGGTTCAAACGGAGCGGGGAAATCCACTTTTTTCCTGAATCTTAACGGCGTTTTACAGCCGGATACCGGAGAGATCTATCTGAACGGGCGTAAAATCGGGAAAAAGGAGGTGGGGCTGCTCCGCAGACAGGTGGGGTTTGTTTTCCAGGATGCGGACAGCCAGATCATCGCCTCCAATGTGCGGGCGGAAATATCCTTCGGTCCCATGAACCTGGGGCTGGACAGAAAAGAGGTAATCCGCCGGGTGGACAGCGCCGTTTCCTATCTGGAGCTGGAAGCCCTGCAGCAGCGGGCGCCTCACTATCTCAGCGGCGGGGAAAAGAAACGGGTGAGTATCGCGGATATCCTGGCGATGGAGCCGGAACTGCTCATCTTCGATGAACCTATGGCAGCGCTGGACCCGGTGAATGCACAGAAGGTGGAAGCCATTCTGGGAAAGCTTCATCGGGATGGAAAGACGCTGCTGATAGCGACCCATGATGTGGATTTCGCCTGGCGGTTCGCGGACAGGATCCTGGTATTATGTGACGGGAGACTGCTTGCGGACGGGACACCGGCTGAAATATTCAGACAGACTGCAGTGATGGAACAGGCGCATTTGACGAAGCCATCTATCATGGTGATCTGGGATGCCCTGATACAAAAAGGGCTGGCAGCGGAGGATAGTAATTATCCCGTAACCCCACAGCAGGCAGCGCAGAGAATTGCAGCCTGCACAAATGAGAGAGGAGAGAAGGAATGACAGAGAAACAGAAGAAGGTATTAAAACTGAGCATTGCATTTGCGGTATCCTTTGCCGTATATCCTGCGGCAAACGCCATGCACATCATGGAGGGGTACCTCCCTGCGGGCTATTGTATTGCATGGGGCGTGATTTGCCTGCCCTTTCTGGTAAAGGGCTTTTTCAACATCCGGAAACAGTTCCGGGAAAACAAAAAGGCCATTACCATGCTGGCTATGGCCGGCGCTTACATTTTCGTCCTGTCCGCACTGAAAATCCCATCGGTAACGGGAAGCTGCTCCCACATGACCGGAACCGGGCTGGGAGCGATATTATTCGGGCCCAGCACGGTGAGCATCCTGGGTATCATTGTCCTTTTATTCCAGGCGATCCTTCTGGCCCATGGAGGCCTGACCACCCTGGGGGCGAATACCTTTTCCATGGCGATTGCAGGCCCTTTTGCGGCATACGGGATTTATCTGCTGTGCAGGAAATGCAGGGTGAATAAAATGGCCGGCATTTTCCTGGCGGCTTTCCTGGGCGATCTGTTTACCTATTGCGTGACCAGTATCCAGCTGGCCCTGGCATTTCCCAGCA
Source organism: Eisenbergiella sp. OF01-20 (assembly GCF_003478085.1). Taxonomy (NCBI): domain Bacteria; kingdom Bacillati; phylum Bacillota; class Clostridia; order Lachnospirales; family Lachnospiraceae; genus Eisenbergiella; species Eisenbergiella sp. OF01-20. The sequence continues at coordinate 107,763 of NZ_QUES01000006.1, forward strand.
CACAAGGCGGTGTTTTTGCCTCCGCACTGGAATTCCTGGGCATTTTCGCCCCTACCCAGCTGCCTCTGGCTGTTGTGGAAGGCATTTTAACCGTATTGATTATGATGGCGCTGGAAAACTATGCGAAGCCGGAACTGAAATCCATCGGCTTTTTTAAGGCGTAACACAAAAAAGTTGCGCGAAAGCGCGCAGATAGGAGCAAAGATGAAAAAGGATACCAAAATCGCTGTTGCATTGATTATTCTTGCCGTTTTAATCGTAGTCATCCCGCCTTTTGTATTAAAAGGGGCGGAATTCGGGGGATCCGACGATGCGGGAAGCCAGAAGATAGAGGAAATCGCCGGGGATTATGAGCCGTGGTTCACACCGGTTTTCGAAACCGCTCTGGACGGAGAGATTCCGGGGGAAATCGAAAGCCTTCTGTTCTGTGTCCAGACCGCTATCGGTGTGGGAATCATCGCTTTCCTGATGGGCCGGATGGTGGAACGCAAAAAATGGAGCCGGGAACAGGAGCTGGAAATGGGACGGTAATATAACAGGTCGATAAAAAAGAGGGAGGCGCTGCCGGGTTTATATCCCGCGGCGCCTCTCCTTGGTTCCGGTTCTCCCCCGGCGTCTTTTACACCGGCAGAATAGATCTTTAGTGCCTATTATATTTTCATCTGTTATAGAAGCGAGAAGTTTCATTATTTACCTTTTTCCATAGATAAGACAGCCAAAGGCAAAGCATTTATAAATATTACATTTGGCTCTGTTATTTGAATCATAAAGAAATAATCAGTATTGCGCATTTTGTCAAGCTTATATTCCTGTTCTTCTGTAGCAGAATCAGTTGACAGTTTGGAATAATAATCATATATGATGTTCCACTGTGCATCATCCATATAAATAAAACGTGATGACTCCGGATAATAGAATGTAGTATTTGTACTGCCCGAAGCATCCCATTTTACGGAATGGCCGATATCTTTATATTGTTTAAAAACAGCTTCTTCTGTCTCTTCCAGAGAATAATCAGCAAACGTAAATTGAACACCATAAAGGCCGACAGGTACTGAAAAATCAGTAATTATAAAAAATCGTGTTTCAGAGCTGGTTCCAAAAACAGTCTCGATTTTTTTATCCGTATAAAATACTTGTGTTGAATTTATCTCATGATACAAATATTCAGGCCTGGCATTCGTTTCGGCTATGATATCTTCTTTGCTGCTTCCCCACTTTAACGTTTGGCTTACCATAGGAAAATCATACGTGTTATCCGGGCGATTTATGAAAAGGCAGCATAATAACAAAACTGCAGCAGCAGCTACAATACCAATTATGATTTTGCGATAAGTTTTATTCTTTTTCATAATCCTAATTTTATACCTGTCCCGTTAAACATCCTTATTTGGGAAACAATCTATGTTGTTTCATTTGACTAATCCATAACACTTTCTTGTATATTCTGTGAGCGAAGAAACATTACTTAACAATCCTCGCTGCAATCTATGACTTGTTTCCATTGCAAGATCAAATTGCTTTTGCGTAATATCCTTTTTTGATAAGGCGTCCTCCAGTTCGTCCATATCATCAACTATAATTGTGCCGTTCGGATAAACTACAAGATCCAAATATAAGTCATCAAAATAAGGGACTCCATCTGCATCAATTCCTTGTCCTGCTATCATATCTATATACCATAAAAGAACTTTTCCATTTTCATCCATCATAGCTGTTATACAATACCAATCATTCTGAGGCAGTATCGACAGCCATTTTCTTCCTTTGTCGCAGACGGCAATATTTTCTCCATCGAACTCCCAGATTTGTGTCTGACTTACCTCTTTAATATTTATAAGTCCAATATAACCATTCAATAATTCCGAATTTACCATTTTTCCAAACATATCTTTGGAAATAATACATTTCCACTCATCATATGATAACCGACTTCTTTTCAAACGCTTCACCTCACAAATACCAATGTATTGAGGTGACAGCTCAGGAATGCTGTCCCCTCATCTATATTATAGCTCACACCGGTAAACGGAACAACAAAAACCGAAACCACATGCGTATGTGAATACAGGGTGTGAAATTTGGGAGAAGGATGATATAATTCAATTGGCACAGGAATCGGAGATACGAACCACAGCCTTCGGTTTATTGGGCCGGTAAAATTGTAATTATTGGAGGAGAAAAGAGTAATTCCGGGTTTGCGAGATATATAATTTAAGGAGACAGGAAGATGTTAAAAGCTATTATTTTTGATTTTGATTATACACTGGGTGATTCTACAAATGGCATTATTTTAAGTGTAAACTATGCTCTGTGAAAAATCGGTTTCAGCATAAAAGATGAGAAAGAAATAAAGAGAACAATTGGGTTATCATTAAAGAATACATATACAGCATTAACAAGAAAGAGTAATGAGGAAGAGGCAGAGCTGTTTGCCAAATATTTTAAAGAAAAAGCAGATTTAGTTATGGTAGAAAATACAGAATTGTATAGTGATGTAAAAGAAGTGCTTCGAAACTTAAAGAGTGAGGGTTATAAAATCGGTATTGTAACAACGAAATTTCATTATAGGATTGAACAGATATTAAATAGATTCAATGCCCTTGATTTGGTTGACTTAATTGTTGGGGCTGAAGATGTAAATATTGAAAAACCGAATCCGGAGGGGTTGCTTTGGATGGTTGGCAATTTACAGTTGGAAAAAGATAATATACTATATGTTGGAGACAGTCTGGTTGATGCAAAGACAGCAGAAAATGCACAAGTAAAGTTTGCAGGTGTATTGACGGGGACAACCAGGAGGGATGAACTTAATTTATATAAAAATGTTTATATAGGCGAACATATAAAAGATGTCTATTATTTTATAAAAAGCAATAGTGAAGTTTAGCAATTTTCCGTTCGCAGGAAAATGGGTATTGAAGCAAATCGGTCCGGAACCAGGACTGATAACAGAGCCGATTCTTAAGAGCGGTTATAATTATCTTATGATAGAGAATGAATATTGAAATTCGCAGACTGTCACCCGATCTCGCGGAGGATTATGCCCATTTTTTTAACGTGACGCTCCATAATGTCAAAACAGATGGAAGCAAATGCTATTGTGTGACCAGGTGCAATGCAAATGAGAACTGTCATTTTTGTATCGATTATCTGCGCTCTTTCTGGCCCATAGAGGAAACCCGTGCGGACATCAGGATTAAACCCGTATTTTGCTTTGTGATTGCACTGCAGATGCAGAGGATGGGCATAGAGCTACGCAGCTGCTGGAACATGTCTGCCTGGATGCGGCAGATGATGGTTTTGATTTTGTCGAAGCTTATGTTGATAAGATTAGTAATGAAACAGACGACGATTTCAGAGGGTATCTAAGGATGTATGAGAAAAGCGGGTTTCAAAAACATGCAGGACGGGAAGGCAGGATAGTAGTGCGGAAAGCATTAAAATAATAGAAGAAAACAAGGGATTTTTAGTAGGAATGTCTGCGAGAGGAGTGAATTTACGTGGATAATACAGGTTGGGTTATGCCCACACATATCATTGCAGGTGCCGGAATTGTAAGAAACGGGAAGGATGAAGTCCTGCTGGTAAAGACACATAATGCAGGGTGGGTATTTCCGGGTGGACAAGTGGAGGTTGGGGAAAACGTAATTGATGCTGTTAAAAGAGAAATCATGGAAGAAGCAGGAATTGATATTGATGTGGAAGAGGTATTTTGTATTTCTTCCAATACCGGAAAGTACCCTGGCTACAATGGGATAAAAGAAATTCCGACCAAAATTATGCTTGATTTTATTTGCAGTGCTAAGGGAGGAATTCCCAGGCCATCGGATGAAAATTCGGAATCCATGTATGTCCCGGAAGATAAGGTATTGGATTTAATTCAGGCACCGGCAATTATCGAGCGGTATAAAGCATATCTGGAGTATGCGGGCAGGCCTGTATATTTGGAGTATATAACAAATCCAACTTTTCAATTAAAGGTAAAAAGGCTGATTTAAACGGACATCTGAGCTGCTGTTATTGATAAAAAAACAGGAGAAGCCTGAGGCAAAGATTCTTGACAAGCGGAAAAAGAACGGCTATACTCACCCTTATAAGGCAGTAAAAGTATATAAGAGGTTGAGACAGATATGAGATTGCGTAAATAAGGACTATTCAGTAACTGATACAAACAGATTTGCTTTTCCGGCGGGGGCATGCGGCAGATAAGTACTCTCCGGGAAAGCGGTTTTTTGTGTGTTACGGATGGTCTTTTTTATGCCTGGAGCGGCTTGTCCGCATATCTGTGTCTCAGGCTCTTTTTTTGTTGCCAGAATATACCGCGGTTGGCGGGAGAACGGAGGGATTGGAATGCTTATTTATAGCAGATTAAGAAAAACGGAAGCGTTGTGGGAAGCGGGCGTTCCGGTATGACCGGCAGCGGAAAGCAGCTTGCTGTAAGTACGCCGCGGCAGCCGCCGGAAGGAAAGGGAGGCTGTATATGTCGAAAATATTGATTCAGGATATGAGTTTTTATTATGAACCCTGTTATGTTCCTGTGTTTGAGCGGGTTAACCTGGTGCTGGACACGGACTGGAGGCTTGGTCTTGTCGGCAGAAACGGACGTGGGAAAACCACTTTTTTAAAGCTGCTGGAAGGAGAACGGGAGCCGGTACAGGGAAAGATTGCAAAAAGTGTTACCATGGAGTATTATCCTTATAGGTACGAAACGGCGTATAAGAAAACGATGGATGTATTAAAGGAGATTATCGGCGGCTTTAAGAGTATGGAGGATGCGATGGAAAGGCTTCTGCTCCGCCCCGGAAAGGAAGCAATGGAACGCTGTGCCGATATCCGGGAAGAATACGGGGAAGCGGGAGGCTATCAGCTGGAGGCGCGGATCCACAGGGAGCTTTTCCGGATGGGTTTGCCGGAGGAACTGCTGGACAGGGATTTTGAGGTGCTTTCCGGCGGGGAGAAAACAAAAATGCTCATGCTGGCTCTGTTTTTAAGGCCCAATGCCTTTGTCTTGCTGGATGAACCCACAAATCACCTGGATATCCGGGGAAAACAGGATATCGCCCGGTATCTGAAACAGAAAAAGGGATTTCTGGCCGTTTCCCACGACAGGCAGTTTTTGGATGAGGTCACGGATCACATCCTGGCGATAAACAAGACCGATATCACCCTGGAAAAAGGGAACTATTCCGCCTGGAGGGAAAACACGGACAAAAAAGAGGCCTTTGAACGGCGCACCAAAGCACGTCTGGAAAAGGAAATAGAGATTCTTGAGAAAAATGCCGTTGTCCGCCGTAACTGGGCAGGTATCGCGGAAAAGGAGAAGAACCCGTATAAAACCAATAACCGGGGAAACAGCTCCCGGGCTGCCAAATTCATGCGTCAGGCTAAAACTGCGGAGCAGGAAATCCGGGATGCGGCTGCGGCGAAAAAAGAACTTTTAAAAAATTATGAAACCGTTCCTCCCCTGTGTATTTTTAACAAAGAAGGAGCAGAGCGGGAAGAGGGGCGGCCGGTGCTGCAGCTGGATAAGCTTACCTTCGGTTACGGTGGGATGCCTTTATTCCGTTCTTTTTCCCTGGATATTTCAGCAGGGGACCGGATATGGGTAAAAGGATCCAACGGCTGCGGAAAGAGTACCCTTCTCAAGCTTATCAAAGGAGAGCCGGAGACGAAGGCCAGGAAAGCGGAGGAAGATACGGTGATTGCTTTTTCTTATCAGGAGCCGCTGTGGCAGGAGGGCTGTCTCCGGGATTGGATTTCGGATCCGGGGCAGTGGGAACGCTTCCTGTTCCTGTGCAGCTGTCTGGATATCCCGGAGGAAATGCGGAAGCGCCCATTGCAGACCTACAGCAGCGGGGAGAAAAGAAAGGTTGACGTGGCAAGGGCTTTGTCCCAAGAAAGCGCTCTCCTTCTGCTGGATGAACCTCTGAATTATATGGATATATATTTCCGGGAACAGCTGGAAAAGGCTATCCTGGAATGCAGACCAACCCTCGTTTTTGTGGAGCATGATGAACGGTTCGGCACCCGGGTTGCGACCCGCACGATAGATCTGGATCAGGCAGCCGGTATTCCAGGCAGGGCGGACGGAGCGGAACGGACAGCAGGGGAAAAAAGCAGATAGACCGTATGCCGGAAACCGGATGAAAAGCCGGAAGGAACCAGGATAGAAAGGCAGTATAAAATGAAAGATTTTAAGGCCCTGATACAAACAGGAGAATATGATTTCTTAAGAAAAGAAGAAAAGCTGGGGAGGAATCTCATCCTCCTTGGCCTGGGAGGAAGCTATGCCTACGGGACATATCAGGAAAACAGCGATATCGATTTCCGGGGGATAGCCCTGAACCGGCCCTCGGATCTTCTGGGGCTGACTTCGTTTGAACAGTATGAGGATGATAACACGGATACCGTGATATATTCCTTTAACAAGATGGTGAAGCTGCTGCTGGAATGCAATCCCAACACCTGTGAAATCCTGGGCCTGGAGGAAGAACAGTATCTGATAAAAACCGATCTGGGGCAGGAACTTCTGGATCGGAAGGCATTGTTTCTTTCCAAAAGGGCCGCAAAATCTTTCGGCGGCTATGCGGGCGCCCAGCTGAGGAGGCTGCAGAATGCCATTGCCAGGGATGCGCTGCCCCAGCAGGAAAGGGAGCGGCATATCCTGAATTCCGTCAGGAACGCGCTGGAGGATTTTGAGCGCCGTTATGGCGGCTTTTCGAAGGGAAACATACATCTGTATATCGATAAAGCGGAAAATCCGGAGTTGGAAACGGAAATCTTTGTGGATGCCAGCTGCCGGCATATGCCTTTGCGGGATTATGAGAACATGTGGTCGGTGATGCACAATGTGGTCAAAGACTATGACAAAATCGGAAAACGGAACCGGAAAAAGGATGATAACCACCTGAACAAGCATGCCATGCATTTGATCCGCCTGTTCATGATGGCTGTGGATATTCTGGAAAAAGGGGAAATCATAACCTGCAGGAGGCAGGAACTGGATTTGCTCCTTAAAATAAGAAGCGGAGGTTTCCTGCGGGAGGATAAAACCTTTGTGCCGGAATTTTACGATATTCTGGAGGACTACGAGAAAAGGTTGGAAAAGGCTTCCCGGGAAAGCAGCCTGCCTGATAATCCGGATATGGAAAAGGTAGAGGAATTTGTGGAATATGTGAACCGGAAGGCGATAGAAGGAGACTACCTTGAAGGTAATACATGGTATTGAATTAAAGCCCGGAAGCCGGGAGGAGCTTCTGCCGGGGTATTCGGCGGAATTTCCCTATATTGCTTCCTTTGTGGAATTGGATAAATATGCGGGAAGACAGGCGCCGTGGCACTGGCATAAGGATGTGGAGCTTTTTCTGATTACCCAGGGGGAAGTGGAGTACTATACGACCGGGGGAAAGAAAATCTTCTGCGCCGGAATGGGAGGGTTTGTGAACGCAAATGCCCTTCATATGACCAAAACGGGGGCAGGAAGCCAGAGGGTGACCTCCTTGCTGCATTTGTTTGATCCCCTGCTCATAAGCGGGCAGAAAGGAAGCGCCATCGATCAAAAGTATGTGCTGCCCCTGACAACGGCGTCCCGGATCGAAATCATGGGGCTTTATCCGGACAATCCCCGGCATGTCCCCGTTCTGGAGGCGCTTCGGAAATCCTTTGAAATCCAGGAAAACGGCTTCGCTTATGAGCTTCGTATGCGTTCCGCCCTTTCGGATATGTGGATCCGCCTTCTGGAAATCGCGCAGCAGCAGGAACCGGGAGACAGAAGAAGCACCCGCGTCAGCGATAAAATTAAAATGATGCTGTATTTCATCCATGAGCACTATATGGAAAAAATAACGGTACAACAGGTGGCAGCGTCCGCATTTATCAGCGAAAGGGAATGCTTCCGGGTTTTCAGGGACTGCCTGCAGACGACACCGGTGGAATATCTGGCCGCTTACCGCATCCAGAAAGCCTGTTACCTCCTGGTGGAAGGAACGGAAACGGTTACTGCCGTGGGGCAGGCCTGCGGCCTGGGAAGCAGCAGCTATTTCGGCAAGGTTTTCCGGGAGAGTATGGGCATGAGCCCTACGGAATACCGGAAAAAAGGGAGGTCTGACCAGCCTGAGCGTCAGCATTTGGGCTGAAAAGAAATCACAGCATAAATGGCGGAATATTGATAGAAAACGGCAGTATAACAATAGTATCATATAGAAAACTGCAGTATACTGTTCTTACAAGAAGAGCAGTGCAGTACCGTCCGGGGCGCGCCGAAGGGAGGATGCACGGAAGGGAGTCTTATGATAAAACTAAAACTTACCATATTGAATATGAAGGAATTTTTACATGCTGTGAATGAGTGTACCGGGGAAATTGCTGTACTTACCCCTGACGGGAAAACAGAAAATATCAATAAGCAGTACGCACGGCAGGAAAAGCTGTGGGAAGCCTACCGGGAAAACAGGAACAGCCTGCCCTTACTGCTTACGGTTTCCGACGGAAAGGATTATTTACGCTTGGTAAATTACTATGCAGGAGATTGCTGAATGTTTTGCCGCAGGGCGGCGGCAGCGGATGGCACCGCCGGAGCGGCGCTTCAGGGCAAAGGGGAAAATGGCCGGAGTACGGCTGTTTTCCCCTTTTTTAACGGGTTTTGAAAAAACTGCAGTAAATGTGTAACCTTCTGCTGTTCCCGGGCATCTAAATGGTGCAATTGCAAAACGAAAGCACATTTCGTTGCCTGGCAGGAAAGGAAAAAAGATGGAACTGGAAATTTTGGTGAAAAAGGCAAAGCGCGGTGATAAAGATGCGTTTCTGGAACTGATGCTGCGCCATAAGGAGTATTTGTACCGCACCGCTTATTTATATACAAGGAACCGGGACATGGCCTGTGATGCCGTCCAGGACTGTATCATAAAGAGCATGGAGTCCATAGACGGCCTGAAAAAACCGGAATTTTTCAAAAGCTGGATCACCAGAATACTGATTAACTGTGCGTTGGGTGAGCTTCGGAAAAATAAAAGGTTTGTACAGGAGCCTGAATGGGATACGGAAGGATGGACGCAGGAGGAATCCCTTTCCCGGGAGGAAAAAATGGATTTGTACCAGGCCATTGACCGGCTGGATTATCCGTATAAGGTGATTATCATCCAGAAGTATTTCTTCGATTACAAGCTGCAGGAAATAGCGGCCCTGCTGCAGATGCCCCTGGGAACGGTGAAGGTATACCATGCCAGGGCCAAGGAAAAGCTGAAACGGTATCTGATAGCGGAATGAAGCGGTAAATGCGTTGAGGAAGTGAGGAACCCATATGAAAACAGAGCGGCCTTTTAATCCAAAGGAAATCTTAGACAGCATAGAATTGCCCGATGACCTGGACCGGTTGATCGGGGAAAGCGTGGAGAAGGGATACAAACGTATGCAGGGAAAAAAGAAAAATAAAAAAGCGTATATGGTAAAAAGAGCGGCCGTTATCGCGGCTGTTATCACGGCAGGATGTCTGGCTGCCATACCGGTGAAGGCATGGGTAAGCTCCCTTGTGCAGGAACGGATGGAGCAGGTGCCGGAGGAAGAGCTGAAAGAAGTGGAAAGCGTGATGGACGGGCAGATGACAGACGCCGATTCTTATTCCCGGGAATACTCGCAGGAGGAGAAGGCGAAATATGTGGAACTGCGAAAGGCCTATATACAGGGGACATTTCCCGAAAATGAACTGCGGCAGGAAAAAACGGCGGATGCCGCATTGACGGATGTGCTTTATTATGCACAGGATACCTCGGTCTTTTACCTGCCTGACAGGGAGCTGACGGACGAGGAACTTCTGCAGATCATAGATTTCCAGACCAAGCGGGATTATGTCCTGGAACAGCGTACCTCCCGGGAAAAGGAGGAGCAGCACAGGGAAGCCAGGGAGCAGATCGCTGAGGCAGGCGGGATTACGGAAGAAAAAGCCATAGAGCTTGGCAGAGACTGGCTTTCCCGGTTATACGGGATTACCGGCGAGGGGATGGAACTGAACCATTATCCGGATACGGATAGTGACAAGCCGAAATATAATGTGAATTTCAGCATCCAGAGCCATGAATATTATTACTTTTGGCTGGACAGCAGGAACGGGGAACTGATATGTGCCATGAACAGTATGGCGGATGACTTGGACAGGGAACCTCTTACTACGGCTGTGCTGGAGGAAAAGAAAGAAGCCCTATGCCGGACAGCGAAGGATTATCTGACCAATCAATTGGGGAAAGAGGCGGATTATAAACGGGTGGTTTATTCCTACCGGGAGAAAGACAGCCGGCTCGATAATTTTAATCAGGTTCTCTTTTACTTTATCAAAGAGGACGGAAGTGCCTATGAGGTCACAATGAATGTATCCAGAGAAGCGTTTTCCAGCTTCCAGCTGATAGACAACTATGAGGAATATAGGGAAAACTATGGGAAAATAAGAGAGGTTGCCGGCGGAGACGGTAAAACGGCCGCGGAACCGGTAAGCCAGCCGGTTTATAAGGATATGACACAATAGACGGCCCGCCTGATTTTGTGCTCATAAAACAGGCTCCCCCTGCCAGACGTATCCCATTCCGGGATGAAGCAGGGGGAGCCTGTGATCGATTTATCTTCCGTACGTATCCTATTTGCATGTTTACTGCAGGTACTTTTCTTCATAATCCGCTATCCGCTCGGGGCCATCCAAAACCTGCCGCTCAATATACAAAAGGCGGTCCGGTGTGGTGGAAATTGCCCATTTTACCAGCGTGATGGCGTTGTTTTCTATTTCCAGGCCGGTGATACACTGGGGATGGACACAGCTTCCGTCGTTAAAATAAGGGCATTCCCCCGGATGGGGGAAAACCGGACGGTGGGTATGGCCGGCTATCAGGATTTTATGGTACGTATTGGCATAGGAGCAGAGATCCTTTTCTATTTTTTCCACCAGCTTCATGGAGCGTCCGGCTCCGGTTGGGGCTTTAAAGCCCACCAGTTCCAGGGGACGCCATACATACCGGACAAGGAACCTTCCCAGAGGCCACAGTTCGTCGTTCAGCAGGCTTCCCTGATGGCCATGGACGAGGAATAAATGGCTGTTGTCTTCTTCATTCTGCAGAATCAGCCCTTCGGGGAAAGGGATTTTATTCAGGAAGGTATCTTCTTTTTTTATGGTATCGCAGTAATAATTCCGGCATTCCTGCTTCAGCAGGCTGCGGCGGCGTTTTACGATATCATGGTTCCCATACATCATATAGAGGCGTTTCTGGCGGTAAAAATCATTCATCAGACGGAAAACCCGGCTGTGTGTCCGCAGGATGACGTTGATGGAACGGTTTTCCCAAAGCTCATCCCCATCCCCCAGTTCAATATAGGTAAATCCATGATCGTAGTAATATTCCAGCGCTCCGTAAAAAATATTCTGGTTGGGTAAAAAATTATCGGCCACATTTCCCTGCCCCCGGTGACAGTCGCTCATGATGATGAATTTGGAATCCTTCTGGTAGGGGATTACCGGCGAGCGTTCATAGAGCTTTTCTAGCTTTGTGTATACACGGGGCATGGTAGTCACCTCCCATAGCAGTTACCTCCCGTCGCAGGAATTATCCTGGTTTTCGCCGCAGTCGCCGCCGCGTTTTATGCTGCAGTAGGTCTTTTGATATCCGCTGCAGGGGGTATTTTGGCAGCCGCATGAGTAAGGACGGCATTCACCGCAGTTATTATTGCAGCGGCACGGATCCGACGGACAGCAGTTATCACAGCAGTCATATGGAGTACAGATCCGGTTAGGCAGCCTTTTTCCGCCGCAGGGCCTGGAGGGGCAGGGCGGGCAAGGGGGACAAGGAGGACAGGGCGGGCAGGGAGGACAAGGCGGGCAGGGAGGGCATGGCTTCGGCGGGCATGGCCCGGGAGGGCACGGTTTCGGCGGAAAAGGCTTCGGCGGCGGTACCGGATGGGGCTTGTGGCCTCCATGGATAAGGTCGAGCAGCCAGGAAAACGCTTCATAAAATCCGCGTGCATATAAGGAATGCATACAGAATTCATACAGCTCCGGAACCATATTTTTCAGATACTCCAGTTTATCCAGGGTATCTTTATATTTGTGGGTTACCTGGTTATAGAGGATACAGTTGTTGTGGTTGGTAGTCTGCACCACAGCCTTCGGAATGTTTTCCTGGGTAGCGGGCTGTTCGCTGTGGGGAACGGTATAATGAATCGTTACCGTATTCTTACGGACTGCGTATTCATGAGGCTGGTACCCCAGGCCGGTCAGGGCATTCACAAAAGCGTTCCGCATTTCGGGATCCGGGAATTTAATCCGGGCGTCCATGGAAAGGGAGTCCGGGGAAGAAAATTCGCCGAGCCGGAAGCCGGTCAGCCACCAGTGGGTAGCGTTGCATTTGAACAGGTTTTTTCCGTTTTTACGCAGGACAAAGCTCATGGGAAGCATTTCCTGATCCTGTGCGCTTTCATAAAAGGGGCCGGAGAAACCTTCCACGGAAACATCTTCTTTATCCGTGTTGTAAATGCCGATTTCACCGCCGGTGGTGATGCCGTACTGGCCCTTCCAAAGTTCAATGAGCCAACGTTTGTTATTATAGGAAAATGTCACCGGTTCACAATGCATCACCATATTGAAGCCGGGCGAGCCTTCGTCATAAAGACGGCAATAGCCCATTTCCCGCTGCCAGCAGTTTTGCAGGGAATAAAAAATATCCCGGCGCCTGTCATAGGCAAAGCCGGCATTTTCCAAATCCTGGTTCAGCTGTGTCTGCTGACTGTTTTTATCCTTTGTAGGAGAGAAGCGGCGCGAACGGATTTTCCAGATGATCAAAAACAGAAGAAGACCCAGAACGAGCGCGCCGGCAATACATAAAACAATAATCTTTATCATAATGTAATGCTCCTTTATATAGGCGTTCTGTTTCCTGATATACCATATGCGTAATTCGACAAAAGGTGACAGTGGGAAATTTGTGGTTGCCGGTCCGTCGATTGTATTGTAAGCTGATAGTAAGATCGGGAAACTGTTGTGGGACGTTTTATTTCTGCGGGCAGCGAAATGCGGTGTATTTGACTTTGTGACAGGAGGGTATGGGGTATGGCAGAGATTGCTTTCCGGGTTCCGTTTTCCGGGTTTGCGTCAACTACTTTTATTAATTGTTTTACGTCGGTTTATATGTATCTGGAGGGGATGGGGTGCCCGGACGGGAAGGTGACATATTGCAGCCAGTGGGAGAACGGGCAGTGTAACAGCTGCGGAAACTGTGCGACCAAACCTCATGCGGCGCAGGAGAGGATGTTTTTCCTGTTTGATACTATGTGCGGGCATAGTGCGCTGCGCTGCCGGTTTGACGGTACGGTCACAGAAATGGAAAAAAGGATTAATGAGGCTGATTTCTATGACGGAGGTTCTGCGGATACTATAGAATTCCTGTTCGGCTTTGCGGGTTATGGGTATCGGACGGTGACAGAAGCTGCTGCGTTCCGGGATGAGATTGCAGCTTCTGTGGGCAAGGACAGGCCTGTAATTGCGAAGCTGAAAGATAACAGTGTCCCGTATGCGGTCCTTTCAGGGCTAAACGGGGATGATATTATCTGTCCGGATTTCAGGTGTGCCCAGAAATCACCGGATCCGGCGGTTACTTTTGGGGGCATAGAAGCATTGTATCTTGTGGGGGATAAGACGGTGCCGAAGTATTCGCTTGCCGACGGGTTAAAACGGATAGAGCGGGTAATGCTTTTTAGCCTGGAGGAAAAACTTTGGGAGGAATATAAGAAAAAAATGGGGACATATGGTCCCGACAGCCTTGGCGGGGATACCCCCGACGGAAGAAAAGTGCGGATGAAGAGGCTTGCGGAAACAATGTGGCACACGTTTAACAGCCATAATTTTGCCGAGGTTTTCCGGTCATATCTCCCGGATTCCGGGAGCAGGAGCGTTTATGACGGGATAAATGACGTGGCCGTGCTTGGGAGACCGGCGTTTGGGGAGTTTATCCATACGGTGAACTGGCGTTACGGCTATACCCATGATCTGGCATGGTCGCTCATCGGACTGGAGGAATGCATTGACTGGAACGACTGGAAATCCCATTACTATGGAGATATGATAGGAGTGGTGATAGAGAAGTTAAAAGAAAATGATGAGGCGGTACTGGAATGTGTGCGTCAGATGATCAGGGTATTGGAAAACCAGGTTCCCGTAACGGTGTAAAAGCGGTTCCTCCGCTGCCCCGCACAGAAGTAAGGAAAGGAAGGGCTACATATGGCAAGAGTAAAGCTGATGACAAGAGAAGAAATGGATGAGGAGCAAAAGGCGCAGTATGACCTGTTTCCTTCCAACCTGATTAAAGGGCTTCTGCTTACCAAGACGCTGACAAAGGGATATGCGGCATTGGGAACAGCGCTCCGTTTTACGAAGCTGTCCCCCGATATACGCGAGTTTGTGATTGTCAGGGTGGCATATCTGAGCCGCTGTGAATATGAACTCATGCAGCACAGAGGATTGGCAAAGCAGCAGGGATGGAAGGAAGAGGATATCAAAGCGATTGCGGAGAATGACGGGGAATATTTCGATGAGCGGATGCGGGCCGTCCTGGCATTTGTCAACGAATGTGTAACGCAGGTCAAGGCATCGGAAAATACCTGGAAAACTCTGAAAAATTATCTGGATGAGGAAGAAACGGCGGAGCTGATTATACTGATTGGACACTATATGATGACGGCAAGATTTTTGGAAAATCTCGAAATCGATCTGGACGACGAGCCGACTTCATGGGATAATATCACCCGGCAATGACGGAAGGAAAATAAGTGAAGTACATAAGCCCGTAAGGTGCTTCGACAAGCATCCCTGCTGAGAGCAACACGATTACAGTCTTGTTTTCAGCAGGGAGCTTTTGTTTACTTCTAAATCTCACAGCCATGCAGGATACGGACGCCGTACAGCGTTTCCGGTATCACTTCAAGGTTGAGGAAACAGATGGGATCCATGGTGCCCGGAATGCCGGGGCATGTTCGCTGATCCCCTTACAGGTGGGGAATAATGTTACCCTCCCATTCGCGGCTGGCAGGAACACCTGCCAGCCAGGCAATGGTGGGAGCAAGATCCAGCAGGCAGGCGTTTTCCAGCTTTCGTCCCTGTTCAAAGGACTTGCCGTAAAAGAACATGGGAATGGTCATATCCTCCGGACAGTCCTCCCCATGGGTCCGTTGATGTCCCCCATGATCAGCAGTGATGATAAGGTGATAATCCTGCCCTGCCGCCCGGTAAATCTGTTCCGCACAGGAGAGGGCATTGCGCAGCTGCTCCAGGTATTCCGGGGACATCCATCCATGATCATGACCGCCTTTTTCATCGGTTTCCACAAGATGCAGGAAAAGAAAATCCGGGGCCTTGCGCGAAAGAAGCTTAAGAAGCTGCTCGGTGAGCAGACGGTCGGAATTTTCTTCCTCATAGGCATTGAAATAGGCAGTATATTTCATGGTTTCCGACTGCCAGATATGACGGATGGGTTCCCAGTTGTAAAAGGCGGCGCATTTTTTTCCTGCCCTGTTCAGCTGCTCGGCAATTCCCCTGACCGGCCGTACAGGTGGAGTATACATGTTGGAAAGGATTCCGTGGCGCTGCGGTGGGATACCGTAAAACATGGAGGTATGGCAGGGAAGGGTTACCGGAGGGAGGACGGAGCGGCCGTTCAGGGTATAGCTGCTTATTTCTGTCAGCTCCCGGGAAAAGGGATGACCGCAGGCGGTGAAGCCGTCGGGGCGCATACCGTCAATGGATATGAGTATCATTTTTTCATTCATTAGGATTCTCCTTTTTTTTCTGTACGATTCCTACAAATAAAACAGCGAGTGAGGACAGCAGGGCCCAGGAAAGGAACATGCCGGAATAGGTATGGTTTTCCAGCCAGATTCCATAAAGGGAGGAACTGATTCCCGCACCCAGATAGGTGGCAAAATCCATAAGGCCCACAATCCTGGAAACACAGCCGCGGGATGCGTAGCGCATGGGGTAAATGGTGAGGAAGGATGTGTTTGCCAGGGATATGGAGGCGGATGTAATACTGAGACAAACAGCAGCCGGCACCAGAGGGAGCCTGCCGGAACAAAGGGGGAGGAGGCAGCAGGAAGCAAGGGCAAGGGAAAAAATGGATACCCGGTGTTCGTTTCCTCCCAGCAGCCGGTACAACGGGGGATAAAGCAGCCTGCCGGCAAGGCTCAGGAAAGGAATGGCGAATACATAAAAGGACATGGTTACCAGATCGACATGAAAGGTTTCCATGAAATAGGATGCGGCCCATAGATTGATATTGTCCTTAAGGACACCATGGCACATAGCCGCGGCCAGCAGCAGTAAGAGGTTCGGTGTGAAAAGAGGAACGCAGGTATTTTCCTTCCCGCGGGAAGAAACGGGGCGGGCGGAGGAAAATAGGAACAGCACGACAAAAAATACCAGCAGGGCCAGAAATCCGGGCCATAAAAAGGCATCCCGGATGGTTCCGAAATGTATCGCGGCTGTAGCAAGAAATACGCCCAGGATACTTCCGGTGCCCACCGAGGAAACCAGGATAGAAGCAAGAAAGGACTTGCGGCGGGGCGGGAAACAGGCTGCAATACTCCTCAGCAGAGGCCCCCAAAGCATGGATTGGGCAAAGCCGTTGATTCCCCATAAAAGGATGATAATCCTGCTGTCGGGAAGAAAACCGATCCCCAGATTGGATGCCGCAGTAAGGAACAGCCCCGACATTACCATGAGTTTCGGCGGGAAAATATCCCCCAGGAAGCCGTTGAGAAGCTGCCCCGCGGAATAAAAAAGGAAAAAGCCTCCTCCCATAATCCCGATCTGAGAGGCGGACATGAGCTGTTCCTCCTGCATAACAGGAGAAGCCACCGTCAGATTCAGCCGGGCTATGTACAATGAAGCATAGGCAAGATACGAAACAAGGAACAGAAGCCGGCCGGATGCTTTTTTCATGATTCGTCCTTCTTTCTTATCCCTTCCAGGATATCATTCCGGTTTCTGATGCGTCCTGCTGCAGTCTCGCCGCCCTTGAGGGCGAGGATGACGGCAATCGCATCCAGGATACAGATGTGGGAAAGCCTGGCGGAAACGGCTTCCACCGGGTAATTCATATCGTCTGGATAGGCGGTGAGGGAGTAATCCGCCGCCTTTGCCAGAGGGCTTGTACTGTAACTGGTAATGGCTGCCGTAACCGCCCCCCGCTGTCCGGCCAGCCGAAGGGCTTCCAGGGTGGCCTCTGTGCGCCCGCTGTGGCTGATTGCTATAGCCAGATCGCCTTTTCCCATATTTCCGGCAGCTACAGGCATAAAAAGGATATCCCTGTAGCTGGAGGCGGGATATCCCAGCTGAAGAAAACGGTATTCGGCATCCTCCGCAATGGGAGAGGAGGTACCCACACCGAAAATACAGATACGGCCCGCGCTGGTCAGTTCATGGATTAACGCGTCCACAACGGAAAAATCCAGCATAGATAAGGTGTTTTGCAGCGTACGAACACTGGAGTCAAATACTTTCCGCGCTGCTTCCCTGGAGGTGTCACCGGCCGAAAGCAGAGGGATAACAGGTTCCTGGCGGCGTGCCAGTTCCATGGCAAGAGAGAGCCGGAATTGGGAAAAACCGGAATAACCCGTGGATTTACAGAAGCGGATCACGGCGGAACCGGCGGTTCCTGTGGCCTCAGCCAGGCCTGCGACATTCATATCCACCACCGCTTCGCTGTTGGCAAGGATATAATCGGCAATCTGCCGTTCAATTTTGGTGAAATGGTTATAATGATTACGGATGGCGGCAAGGCAGACTTCATTGTCCATAGTAGGAGTTCTCCTTTTTTGAATAGAATTAAATTCTATTATATGGTATTAAATTTATAATTTTATTATAAAAGAAAATAAGTAAATGTCAAGAAAAAAATGCAGCCTTATTTTCAAAGATGTTATAATTCCGAATTGTACAATGAAATTAAATTTCCGTTCCGTTTCTTTAATGAAGCGGGAAATGCTGCATGTTATAGTAAAAACAGCAATTGCCGGATTGTCCAAAAGAAGGTATGATGAAGAAAACCCGGTGCATGAACCATCCCTTTGCTCCGGCGGAAAAAGAAAGGAACGGCAGACAGTGAACCCGGTAGAGAAGGATTTAACAGGACTTTTGACGGACAGAAGCTATGATGTTGGAATTGAGACGATTCGTAAGATACGCTTTCCCGCAAATTACAGATTTGACAGCCACGCCCATCCCCAGGTGGAGATCAATTATATTAATTCAGGCTGCTGCATGATGGAGGTGGAGGATGTGATCGTGCCTTTGAAAAGGGGGAGCTGTATGGTTGTCAATCCCTGTAAAAAGCACCTGTTTATGGTGGATGTGAGCAAATCCTGTTCCATTACACAGTTGATCTATCAGGTTTCCCTTCCGGGAAAGATACCGGAAACGCTGGCCTGTTTCCGGTATGACCGGCCTTTTTATGTGTTTCAGGACTGTGAGGAATTATGCGGCCTGCTGGAGACAATCGGCCGGTATTACAAAAAACGGCAGGAGGATGATTTCCGCAAGGCCCAGCTGGATTTTTCCATGCTGCAGCTGTATGCCATGCTGAGCCGTTATATGGAAAAGGAGCGGCTGCAGGCGGATATCCGTCAGGGCAAGCTGGGAGAAGCCCTGGAGCGGATCCGCAGCAGGCTGGAGGAAGATATTAATATAGAAGAGCTGGCAAAAGAGCTGGGGGTGAGTTCCCGCTACCTGCGCAAGGCCTTCGAAGAGCGCATCGGCATCAGCTGTTCCCATTATATTGCCATGCTCCGCATTGCCAGGGCGAAGGAGCTGTTAGGGGACTGGGAAAAAGGAATCACCCAGGTGGCGGCCCTCACCGGCTTTAACAGTCCCCAGTATTTCTGCCGTATGTTTAAAAAGTATACGGGGATGACACCGGTTGAGTTCCGGAATACGGGGAAAGAGTGAACGGTTACGGGAAGGAGAAGGAAAAATGACAAACAGAGAGAATTTTTTATCGTTAATAAGGCGTACCGGTTATGAATGGGTTCCGGTGGAATTCAGCTTATGTCCTTATCTGGAAGAAAGGCTGAAAAAGGAGATGGGTGTGGAAGATTACCAGGAGTATTTCCGTTTTCCCTGGCGCATGGTGGAGGATATCAGGCTTCCCGGCCATGATGTACAGCAGTACCGCAGATTCTATCAAAGGCCTCTCGCGGAAGGCGCGGATATCGATATCTGGGGAATCGGGCATGAAAAATCCCCCAACAGTATGCACATGACCTATATGCGCCATCCGCTGGAGGATGCAGAGGATACGCAGGATTTGCAGAAATATCCCTTTCCGGATTTTGCCCATGGGGAAAATGCCCACCAGAAGGAGCAGGTGGAAGCGATCAGGAAACGGGATCAAATCGCGGTGGGGAACATGCAGACGACCATATGGGAAACGGCATGGTATCTGAGAGGGATGGAAAACCTGTTCTGTGATATGATGGCGGAAGAGGATACGGCGGAATTCCTCCTGGATAAGGTGCTGGAAATCTCCATGCTGCGGGCGCGATCCTATGCCGAGGCCGGCGTGGATGTGATCTATTTCGGGGACGATATCGGCATGCAGCATACGATCATGATGAGCGAAGAGCTGTACTGCCGGTGGCTGAAGCCAAGGCTTGCCAGGCTGGTGGCAATGGTGAAGGGCATCAATCCGGATATCCTTGTTTTTTACCATTCCTGCGGCTTCATCGAGCCTTTTATCCCGCATCTGATCGAGGCGGGGATCGATGTGCTCAATCCCATCCAGAGTGAATGCATGGACTTTAAGGCGATCTGCAGGCAGTATGGCGGCCGGATATCCTTCCACGGAACTATCGGAACCCAGACGGTAATGCCGCATGGGACGCCGGAAGAGGTGAAAAAAGCGGTCCGGGAGAATCTGGACGCGGCCGGGGAACGAGGAGGGCTTTTCGTGGCCCCCACCCATATGCTGGAGCCGGAGGTTCCCCTGGAGAATATTTTTGCCTATGTGGAGGCCTGCAGAGACTACCGGAAATAAAGCGGCGGCCCGCAGGGGCGGGTACAGGTAAGGGCGGTTTTCAGCAGCATTTTCTGGAAAAGGCACCGGGCGTAGTCCCGGTGTATTTTTTGAATACCCTGGAAAAATAATAAATATCATGGAAACCGCATTGTTCCGCCACCCTGGAAATCTGGCTGGTCCCGTCGGAGAGCAGCTGCCTGGCTTTGGAAATACGCAGTTCGTTGAGATAGGCCAGCATTGTTTTCCCGGTGGCCTTTTTAAAGAGCCGGTTGATATAGTCATAATTACAGCCATATTTCTGCTCAATGAGACTGCCGGTAATTTCATCCGCATAGCCGCTCTGGAAAAAAGTCAGGATATCATAAATAATCCGCGTGGAGCGGGCGGTGAGTGTGGCATCCCCTTCCAGCAGAAAGGATTCGGTAAGTTCACGGGACATGCCGAGCAGGAACTCCAGGAAAAGGCAGCCGGTATTCAGCTGGAAATGCTCCAGCTTGTTATAATGGGAACCCTTTACCTGTTCCAGCAGCTCCGTCAGATGCAGGATGGTGCCGGGCCGGCTGACATGCATATGCTTCGGCAGAAGGATCGGGGCGGCAGGCAGTTTCCGTATGGCGCATTCATCCGCCTGCAGGGAGGCAAACCGGCAGGCGAGCGCCTGGTTCTTTATGTCATCCGCGGACGCACGGCATTCTTCCAGCCGGTCATGATAGAAATGGATGTAAAAATAGGTACAGGCTGCCGCCCGGATCCCCCGGTGTTCCCGGCGTGGATCCAGCAGAAGCATATCCCCGGAACCCAGTTGGTAATCTCGCTCCCCTTCTCTCAGATACATATCTCCGGAAAGAACGAAATACAGGACGAATTCTTCCAGCTGCCGCCGGATATGTACGTGCGGCGGCTCTACATGTACCTTATTTGTAAATTTTACGACAGGCATACAGGTGCTGTCCATTTTATAATAAAGAAGCTCTTCCATCCCTTACTTTTCTCCTTATAAATGTATTACGGGCATATTGAGTATAACGCGGCCATGCGTCGGAGACAACGGTTTTGTATAAAAAAACAAGGTTTCCGCCATTGCTTTTCCCGTTCGTTTTTATATCATATAAATAGAAGGACATAAATTCCAAACAGCCGCCGGAGCAATGCAGGCGGGAGAAAACAGCCCGGGATACGGGCAGATGGGAGAAGGGGAATGAATATTGATTTCAGACGGTCACAGGCGAGGGATGCAGGGATCCTGGAAGCGGACGAAAAAGGCTGTACGGTGCTGCTGGGAGCCGGAGGAGGCGGGATATCCCTGCCGCAGGTAAACGAAGGGGAAGAACGTTACCTCACAGGGGATGTGGAGGTGCTGGAGGATCATTCCACGGCGATGATGTTCCGGTGTTTCCTGTCGGGGGAAGAAAAGGAAAGGCTGTTTATGCGTTTCGGCATCCTGCCCCGGTTTAAGACGAGAATCTGCCTGGATTTGGATTTGCTGGATAACCGGACCATATTTACCAACCGGACGCCGGGGACCCTGAAGCTTGTGGTACACGGCCAGCGTACCCGGCGAGAGGACGTGGAGCGGTTCGAACTGGGTATGGAGGAAATGTACCATGAGGTAACGGTACGTTTTGAGAACTTTTCCCTCACGGATACCCTTCCGGAGGAATTCCCGGTGCCGAAGAAGAAAATGGTGGATGAATTCGGCCAGTGGAAGGGCGGGGAGTGGCCGGGAAAGATCCATTCTATAGAGGAATTGAAGGAAACGTACCATAGGATGGAAGGCGCAGCGGCCTATCCTTTCCCGGAATGGAATATCTGGGGCGGGGACAGTCGCCGGAAGCTGAAGGAAGGGACGGGCTATTTTTCCACGTTTAAATCGGCTGACGGCAGATGGCATCTGACGGATCCGGAAGGATGCGATTATTTCTCCCTTGGCCCCTGCGGAACAAGGGCCGGGGAGTGGGGACGTATCGACAGCTTTGAGGACTGCTGCGACTGGCTTCCCCGGGAGGATCCCGCCTATGCGGAATTTTTGGAAGAGGGCAGCCGGAGAAGGACCGCCTATATGCCTGTGGATCACTATAAGATGGCTAACTTTTCAGGGATGAATCTGAAGAAGGTCTACGGCAGCGCATGGAAAGAAAAGTGGGAGGAGATTTCCTGCCATATCCTGATGGGCAGCGGGATCAATTCCCAGGGGAATTTCCCGGGGCTGGGGGTTGGCTGCGGGAACGGCAGGCTGGCCTATGTCCGTGAGCTTCCCGGTTTCCCTGTCACACAGACGCTGATTTTCAGGGATTTTCCCGATGTGCTGTCGCCGGAATACAGGGAACGATCGGAAGCCTATGCCAGGCAGCTGGAAGCGTGGAAAGAGGACCCGTGGCTGATCGGCTATTTCTTAAGGAACGAACCTGAATTTAATTTTGTGGAAAACCTGGCTATTGCGGATGAAGTGCTGAGAAATCCGGCACAGACCTGCTGCCGGAAGGGGCTGCTTACTTTTCTGCAGGAAAAGTATACGTCTGTTGAAGCGTTGAACCGGGTATGGGGGACCGGCTTCGTCAGCTTCGGGGATCTGGAAAAACCGATACCGGACTGTTCCCGGCGTTATCCGGGTTCGGAAAAGGACATCCGTGAATTTTCAGGAAAGCTGATCACGGAATATATCCGCATCCCCTCCCTGGCCTGCCGGGCGGTGGATCCGAACCATCTGAACCTGGGCCTGCGCTGGTCAAAGGCATACAATGGGGATATGATGAAGGGCTGGGAATATTTTGACGTCTTTTCCATCAACTGCTATGATTTTGATCCCACCAGGGACATGGATTTTGTGAAAAATGCGGGCGTGGATCTGCCCATCCTTCTGGGAGAGTTCCATTGCGGCGCCCTGGACAGAGGACTGACTGCCACCGGCCTCAAGGGGGTTGCCGATCAGAAGGAGCGCGGTGTGATGTGGAGATATTTTGTGGAAAAGGTGGCGGCCCATCCTTATGGCGTGGCGGCCCACTGGTTCCAGTATAACGATCAATTCTGCCTGGGGCGGTATGATGGGGAAAATTACCAGATAGGCATGGTAGATGTATGTATGCAGCCTTATCCGGAGCTGATGGAGGCGGTTTTTGAAACCTCACGGGTACTCTATGAGGTGAAAAACGGAGAAAAACAGCCATATGACAGAAAACCGAAGCCTGTCCCGATGATAGGTTATTGATAACCCGGCGTCAGGATAAGGTATTCCTATAAACGAGGTATAAAAATGGATGAAAAACGTATTTGGCCAAGGCCGCAGATCATACCGCTGCCCCGGCGGACAATGGATATCGAAACACCGGTGCGCAGCCTGAATGATGCAGCCTGGAAAATATGCAGAAACCCCGGCGGGGAATTCTGGAGGGAGGAAGCGGAGGACGATCTTTGGGAAGATACCGTCATTCCCATGCAGCAGCGTGCCAGTGATAAAGAATATGCCTATTCCTGTGAATGGGAAATCCCGGACGGATGGGCGGGAAAACGGATTTTTCTGCGTTTTGACGGCGTGAACTGCCAAACCCGTGTCTTTGTGGATGGAAATCCGGCGGGAGAGCATTACGGAGGATTTGTGAGCTGGGATTGTGAAATCACACAATTTACCGGTTCCGGCGGCAGGCACCGGCTTGTGCTGGGCGTGACGGATGATCCCGGCGGAATCTGTCCGTTCCATTTCGGCGGGATCATACGTGATGTTTCCCTGGCGGTCCTTCCCCGGACATATCTGGGACGTCTGCACGGGGATGTCTCCTTTGATGAGGCATTCGTAAATGCAAATCTGACGGTTTATGCCACGCTGCAGGGAGGAAGCGGCCTGCTTTCCCTGTCCTTATGTGCGCCCGGGGGAAAAGAATTCCTGCTGGGGGAGGAGGAACTGGAGGAGGGACAGGATTTCTCTGCGGTTTATGAGATAAAGGCCCCTGTGAAATGGGACAGTGAACATCCGAATCTGTATACACTGACCGCCAGGGTGATGCAGGAAGGAAACTGTACGGAAATCACCTCCCGCCGCATTGGCTTCCGGCAGATAAAGAGGGAAGGCAGCCAGGTCTGGCTGAATGGGGATCTGCTGAAGCTGCGGGGGATTAACCGGCATGATATCCACCCGGTTACCGGCCGGGCTGTGACCCATGAGCTGGTGGAAAAGGATGTGCGTCTGTTCAAGGAAGCCAACATTAATTTTATCCGCACCAGCCACTATCCGCCGCGGCCTGATTTCCTGGATCTCTGCGATGAATATGGTATTTATGTGGAAGATGAAACAGCGGTTGCCTTTTTAGGACAGGAAATTGACTGCAGGGAAAATGATCCGGAGTTCACCCCCAAATTCATGAATCAGTTTGCCGAGTTACTGGAACGGGACCGGTCCCACCCCAGTGTCATCCTCTGGTCGCTGGCAAATGAGAGCTTCTGGGGCAGGAATCTCGCTATGGAGAACGCCTATGCCCATCAGGAGGATCCCGGCCGTCTGACTATTTTCAGCTATCCCATCACCCAACGGGAGGAGGATGACCGTGCGGATGTCTGGAGTATGCACTATGCGGCCTGGGAACAGGATCCCGCCGCCCTGGTGGACAGTTTTGACAGAAGCTGTCATGAGCCGGTGCCCTGGCCGGTGCTGCATGATGAATCCACGCATATCCCCTGCTATGACCGTGCGGATCAGAGAAGGGATCCCGGGGTACGGGATTTCTGGGGAGAGACGATCCGCCGGTTCTGGGATAAATTGTGGTACGCACCGGGTGTGCTTGGCTGTGCCATCTGGGCCGGTGTGGACGAGGTCTGGCAGGGAAGCGGACAGGGGCACCGGGGAGCGCCGTGGGGCATCCTTGACGGATGGAGACGGAAAAAACCGGAGTTCTGGCATGTGCGTAAAGCCTATTCTCCGATCCGCCTGGAAGGAGATGCCAAACCCTGCGGGGATGTTCTCTGTCTTTCCATAGAAAACCGGTTTAACCATACCAATCTGCAGGAGGTGGACGTCACCTGGCGCTGCGGAGGGAAAGGCGGCAGCATGAAAGGGCCGGATCTGGATCCGGGGGAGAAAGGCAGCCTGCTTATTCCGGTCCCATACAAAAAAGGCGATACGCTTACCCTGGCGTTTACCGATCCTTTCGGCAATAGGGTGGAGGATGCCTGCCGCCCTCTGGGAATACCGGTCCCCGGGCTGCCCGCATGCTGTGCTGGGGCGCCGTCTTTGCGGGAAGGGGAAAACGGCCTGATCCTGGAAGGGGATGGGTTCCGGTTACATTTTTCAACGGAAACAGGACTGATTACCGCCGGTTATGCGGAAAAGGAACTGGTATTGACCGGCGGGCCGTATCTGCATCTGACGGGGCTGGCCCTTGCCCCCTGGGAACCGGAGTCCTTCCGCTGGGAAACACGGCAGGACTGTGCGGCGGTTGCTATTGCCGGCAGTTACGGAAAGGTCCGGGTGCGGTTTGATCTGCGTATTGACAGAGCCGGCTACATGGAAACCCTGTATGAGGTATCGGATATGCCGTATGCCAGCCCGCGCAGGCTGGCTATGCGGGTGGGGGATGATACGGATTCCGGCGGCTATGAGGAAGTGGGAATCCGCTTTCTGGTGCCGGGAGAAATGGATACCCTTTCCTGGAACCGGAAGGGACTGTGGGATACTTACCCGGACTGGCATATCGGCCGGCTGCAGGGCAGTGCAGTAAAACATAATCCCCGGGCATGTACCGTCCCGGACGCCGCTCCCGGAGGGGACTGGCAGCTGGAGGAACGGGATCCGGTCCTTTTTGGGCCCTGTGACACGGGACGGAGGGGAACCCGGGATTTTTCAGCAATGAAATCCCATATATACCGGGCTTCCATGGGTTACGGGAAAAGCGGGCAGGCTTTCACCGTCCTTTCGGACGGAACGGATTCCGTCCGCGCCCGGCTGACCCATCAGGCGGATTATGTCATAAAGAGAGAGGATCCCCGTGTGACGTTTTGCGGCAGCTGGCAGCTGCAAAGGACCGGATATCCCAGTATGGACGGGGCAGAGCTTTGGTCCGGCCGGAAGGGAGATACCTGTACCTGCCGTTTTTCGGGTACGGGCTGCGCCTGGATCGCCAGTTACGATATTCTGGGAGGCATGGCGGAGGTTATGGTGGACGGCAGACGGATGGAGGATTCCCTTTCCCTGGGTGTCAGGCTGCTGACGCCCGGAATGGCCCGTGGCTATGAATGGGATCCCGGCCGGCTGGTATATGCGGCGGAAGGGCTTCCTGACGGAGAGCATACCCTGACCATTACGGTAAAAGGCGAAAGGGCGCCGGGATCCATGGGTGCTTATGTTTTTGTGGATCACTTCCTTGTTTTCGGAGAAGGGGATTACGGGGATACGCAGCTGATCATTGACAGTGAATTCAATTATCCCGAGCTTTCCTGGGGCTGCTATACCAAACCTCCCGTCCGGGTTTCCTCAGGCTATTCCCGCAGGGTTTATACGAAGCTGGGAAGGGAAGAGGAAAGCTGATCCGGGCAGGCCAGCATGGCTCTAAGGAAAACAGGAGATATAAAGACACCGTTTTTAGAGAGGATATCCGCTCCAAAAACGGTGTCTTTATTAGGCTTAACGGTAAATTCATGGTCCTTGTGCTCTATGAAAAGAAATGCATGAAAAAAGAATACAGATAAAAAATACAAATTTTCTTTAAAACTTACCAGTTTTTTTCCATAAGGAAAGGTATAGTAATCAAAACGGGAAACTAATTGGAGGGAAAACGAATGAACAGAAAAGAAATCGTAGTAAAGACACTTCGCCATGAGCCGGTGGATCAGGTGCCCTGGGTCCCTTTTGCCGGCGTGCACGCGGGCCTCTTAAAAAATTATACGGCAAAAGAAGTGCTGCAGGACGGGGATAAACTGTTCCAGTCACTGATAGAAGTAAACCGGCTGTATAAGCCCTTCGGGCAGCCTGTGGTTTTTGACCTTCAGATAGAGGCGGAATGCCTGGGATGCGGCCTCGTATGGGCGGAGGACACGCCGCCTTCCGTGGTAAGCCATCCGCTGGAGGACGAGGATGAAATCCATGTTCCCTGCAAATGCACCATTCCCACAAAGGATTCCGGACGTATCCCCATGGTTCTGGATGTTATGCGGCGGATGAAGGAGGCGGTGGGGGAAAATACGGCGCTGTACGGCCTCGTCTGCGGTCCGTTTACGCTGGCGGCCCATCTGCGGGGAAACAATATTTTTATGGATATGTATGATGACGAGGATACGGTGGCGGAATTCCTCGGCTATTGCAGCGCGGTGGCGGCAAGGATGGCCGAGTATTACGTGGAAGCGGGAATGGATGTAATCGCCGTGGTGGATCCGCTGATATCCCAGATTTCCGAGGATCATTTCGAACAGTTTATGCATGAGCCTTTTACCGGCTTGTTTGACCATATCAGGGAGCTGGGCGCTTTTTCTTCCTTCTTTGTATGCGGGGATGCCACCAGGAACATAGAAGCCATGTGCCGCACGGCGCCGGATTCCATCTCCATCGATGAAAATGTGGATATTTTCGCGGCCAAGGCAATAACCGACAGATACAATATCACCCTGGGAGGGAACATACCCCTTACCACCGTCATGCTTCACGGAACCCAGCAGGATAATATGAAATTCGTACTGGATCTGCTGGACAAAATGGAAGCAGAGCCTTCCATGGAAGTGTCCAGGAATTTCATCCTGGCGCCCGGCTGTGATATGCCCTACCATGTGCCGGTGGAAAACGTGATAGGTATTGCCCAGGCGGTGCTGGAGCCTGAAAAGGTGCGGGAAATGCTCTCCAATTATGTGGCACAGGAGGATGATACGGAGGTTATCCTTCCTGATTACGAACATTTGGAAAGACCGCTGATGGAAGTGTTTACCCTGGATTCCGCAACCTGCGCCGCCTGTACCTATATGATGGGAGCGGCCCGGGAGGCGAAAAAGGCCTTTGGCGACAGTCTGGACATGGTGGAATATAAATTTACGGAAAAAGAGAGCATTGCCCGCTGCCGGAAGATGGGCGTGACGAATCTTCCCTCCCTTTATATTAACGGGGAATTAAAATTTTGTTCCCTTGTCCCCTCCAGGCAGGAACTGGAGCAGGCGGTGAAAGAGGTTATGCCCAAATGACGGAGGTTTATCTGATTACCGGGTTCCTCGGCGCAGGCAAGACCTGCTTCGTAAAAAACATGGTAAAAGAGCTGCCCTTTGAAACGATAGATATTATTGTAAATGAATTCGGCCGGGAAGGCATCGACGGGACGCTGCTTCAGAAAACAGGACTGCAGGTAAAGGAGATCGTCAATGGATCCATCTTCTGTACCTGCCGTCTGGATCAGTTCGAGGAGGCGCTTGCCTCCTCGCTGTCCAGGAACCCGGAGGCCGTCCTGGTGGAGGCCTCCGGCCTGTCGGATCCCATGAACATCAAACGGGTGCTGGACGGTGTGGACGATACCGGGGAGCTGCATTATGCAGGGGCCTGGTGCCTGGTGGACGCGGTGAATTTCCCAAAAGTATACCATACGGCGGTAGCGGTGAAAAAGCAGCTGGCGGTGAGTGATGTTTTCATCGTGAATAAGACGGATCTGGCATCCGGCACCTCTCTCCAGAATACGCTGGATATCCTGCAGGAGGCCAGGCCGGGCTGCCGTATCCATACCACGGTATTCGGACGGGTGGAGGCGCCGTGGCTTCTTCCCGTGGAGGTGCCGGAAGCGCAGGCCGGAGGCCGGGGAATCTATCAGATGGATATTACCAATAAAAGCTATCTGCTGGAAATAAAAGACGGCTTCGGCAAACAGGAATTTGAAGATTTTCTGGATCGTTTCCTGAAGGATACCTATCGGGTAAAGGGGTTTGTAAGGCTGGAAGGAAAGCTGTATCTTGCGGACTGCACGTCCGGAAGCCGGCAGCTGTATGCCTGGAACCCCCTTCCCGGAGAAACGCAGCCCGCTTCGGTAAACCGGCTTGTCATTCTGGGGGGAAGCGGCCTGCCAACGGCGGGAAGCGTGAAAAAGGCCTGCCGGGATGCGGCGGACAAAATTGAGTCGTTTCATTAATGGAGAACCATAAAAAATAAGATTGTAAAAGCGGTATCGCAGGCGGGCCTGCGATACGCAGGAGGTATCAATGGATATTACATCAATACTTGCAAAAGCGGAAGCCGGAGCGCTTCTGAATAAGGAGGAAGCGGTGGCGCTGCTGCATACGGAGAATACGTCGTCTTCCTTTTACCAGCTGCTCGCTGCGGCTAACGGGCGCTCCCGCAGAGTGTTCGGTAACAGAGGGTACGTCTTTGCCCAGATCGGCTTGAACGCATATCCCTGCAGCGGGAACTGCAGCTTCTGTTCCCTGGCGGAAACGCATTTTGTGGTGGGGGAGAACTATGAAAAATCCTGCGATGAGGTGGTGGCCCAGGTACGGGAGATGGAAACGGGCAGCATTGACGCGCTGTTTCTCATGACGACTGCGGATTATCCCCAGGAACGTTTCCTGGAAATCGGGAGGGCGGTCCGTCAGGTACTGGACCGCAGGGTGCATCTGGTGGCAAATATCGGGGATTTTGACGGAACGAGGGCGCAGCAGCTGAAGGAGGCCGGCTTTGATGGGGCCTATCACATTGTCCGTCTCAGGGAGGGTACGGATACCCGGATACCGCGGGAAACAAGAATTGCCACGCTGGATGCCATACAGAAGGCGGGGCTGGAGCTTTATTATTGCGTGGAGCCTATCGGACCGGAGCATACCTATGAGGAGCTGGCGGATGAAATGCTCCGGGCGAGAGATTATAAGGTGAATATGATGGCGGTTATGGGCCGGGTAGGGGTCCCCGGGACCCGGTTTGCCGACAGCGGTGAAATTACGGACCTGGAACTTACCAAAATTGCGGCGGTTGCCGGTCTGGTAGCGGCTCCGGGCAAAAGCATGAACGTACATGAGCCTAAGAAAATGGCCCTTCTCGCAGGGGTGAACCAGCTCTATGCGGAGGTGGGGATCAATCCCCGGGATACCAGTGAAAAGACGGAGGACAACAGGGGGATGGGCATCCGGGAAACAGTGAAGCTTTTGGAGGAAGCGGAATACCGGGTGGAAAGAAGAGCCTGAGAAGCTATAACAGCCGTTGCCTTTTCTGATCCTGTTTGCTATACTGAATCTATTATGATTACGATAAAATATAATATGATCAGGGAGGAAGATAGACATGGGCAATGGAAACGGGCAGCACAGCCATGATTATCAGATCCTTTTTAACAGCATTCCCGGGGGAGCCTGCCTGTGCAGCCGGGAGAATGGCTGTACCATGACGGAAATAAGCGGGAGCTTCCTGGAACTGACCGGATTCAGCCGGAAGGAGCTGGAAGAAAAATTCGGAAACCGTCTTGCGGAAATGATAAATCCCGCAGACCGCGGGAAAATGACGGATACGCTCCTTTCCCTGGACGAAAGGAGCGAGAACAAATCATACAGCTTCCGTCTTCTCTGCAAAGACGGGAGCTATAAATGGGTGGCTGACAGTATGCGGCTTCTCCGGGAGGAGAGCGGTTCCTGTCAGGTTTTTTGTGTGCTGCAGGATATCACGGAATCCGGCAATGCCAGAGAGGAACTGCGTCTGTCGCTGGAACGCCACCGGATCATTATGGATCAGACGACAGATATTATTTTTGAATGGAATATCCCTGCGGACACACTGGTATTTTCTTCAAACTGGAAAAAGAAATTCGGATATGAAGCCGTGTATCACGGAAACGGAAGCGAAGAAGAATTTCCGCACGTCCATGCGGAGGACAGAGCTGTTTTGTTGAAGCTTATCGACAATATGAAGAAGGGCGCCGCTTATTCCACAGAGGAAGTGCGCATCCGGAATTCGGACGGGAACTATATCTGGTGCAGGGTGAGGTCAACCGATCAATATGACGCTTCCGGCAGACCTTTGAAAGTGGTCGGGGTTATTACCGATATCGATAAGGAAAAACAGATGATCGACACACTCCGCCGCCGTGCGGAAAGGGATGCTTTAACCGGGCTGTATAACAGGGAAGAAACGGAACAGCAGATCCGCAGGTACCTGAAAGAGGAGCCGGAGGAGCTTTGTGCCCTGTTCATGATCGATACGGATAATTTCAAACAGGTCAACGACTGTTACGGGCATCTGTTCGGGGATGCGGTGCTTTCGGAACTGGCGGCGGGCATGAAGAAGCTGGCCCGGCAGGACGATGTGGTGGGAAGAATAGGCGGAGATGAGTTCACGGTCTTTTTAAAGAATATCCCGTCCCGGAAAACAGGAGAGGAGAAAGCGGATGAGCTGCTTTCTATTTTCCGGAATCTGTTCCTGGAGGAAAAACAGGCGATTACGGTTCGATGCAGTGTGGGAGTGGCATTCTATCCGGAGGATGGGACAGATTTCCCTTCCCTGTACCGTAGTGCGGATCTTGCCTTGTACCAGGCAAAAACCAGGGGAAAGGATCAGTACAGGCTGTATCAATCCCACGGCGGGGATTCCGCTGCGCGGCCCGGCTATTCCTCCCTGGGAGCTGCCATTGATTCGGATCAGCGTTTTTCAGGGATCCCGGGGGATCTGGTGAATTATGTATTCCAGATTCTGTACGATACCAGCGATCTGGAACGGTCTATCCAGCTGGTGCTGGAAATCGTGGGAAAACGTTTTGACGTGAGCCGGGCGTATATTTTTGAAAACAGCGAAGACGGAAAATACGCGGATAATACCTATGAGTGGTGCAATGAAGGGATCCTTCCCCAGAAGGAGGAGCTGCAGCATATTCCGTATGAGGGGCTGGACGGTTATAAGGATCTGTTCCGGGACGGGTCCGTATTTTACTGCCGGGATATCCGTTCCCTGAAGCCGGCTCAGGTGGCGCTGTTTGAAAAGCAGGGAATCCGTTCCACCCTGCAGTGTGCTGTTCGGGAGGGAGAAACCTTCCGCGGTTTTGTGGGATTCGACGAATGTACTGGCGTGAGACTGTGGACCAAGGAGGAGGTGGGGATGCTGTCCCTGATTTCCCAGGTGCTGACCACCTTCCTGCAGAAAAAAAGGAGCATAGACCGTGACAGGCAGACCGCCATCCGGCTTAATACGATCTTGGATGTACAGGATGCCTATATCTATGTGATCGATGAAACCAGCTATGAGCTTTTGTATCTGAACCACAAAACCCGGGATTTGGACCCTGCGGCCAGAAAAGGCATGACCTGCCATCAGGCTTTTTTCTGCAATAGCAGGCCCTGTGAAAACTGCCCTCTTACGGGAGGTGACGGAGAGATCTATAATCCCCGGTATAACGTGTGGACCAGAGTCCGGGCCGCTTCCATGAAGTGGGGAGAGCATAATGCCAGCCTTCTGACCTGCTTTGATATTACGGAATACAAACACATGCAGGATACCGATCAGCCCAGATAACTGAGGAAGGCAAGGGAGGATGTGAAATGAAGGATATTTTAGTAATCAGGGAGCTGGCAGCGGAATATGCACAGGCTGCATACAGTGATAAAAACAAGGAGAAAATCCGGCTGCACAAAGCGGTGAATGATCTGCATATGATCCGTCCCATAGTGTTGATTGATGAAATACCCTGGGGAGAAATGGAAACCGGGGATGAGCTTACCCTGCGCTGTGCGGATGAGGATCTGCGTAAACTGGAGAGACGGCTGCGCAGGATCCTTTTTCAGTGGAGGCATATGCCGGCGGATATGGTGCTGCCGGATTACATTGGCGTGGAAAAGGTAATCCATTCCACCGGAATCGGTGTGGAGGTGGAAGAGGAGTTAATTGAAGGGGAACAGATCAGTTCCCACAAATACCATAATGTGTTTCGGGAAAAAGGGCCGGATATGCTCCATGATCCCGTCATTACCTACGACAGGCAGGAAACAGGCAGACAATGGGAAAAGGTGGGGGAAGCGGTGGGGGATATCCTGCCCGTGAAGCTGGTGGGCGAAGCGACCGGCTATGGCCTGGGATGCAAAACCTGGGATACCATTGCGACCCTTATGGGGGCGGATGATCTGCTGTTCGGCCTGCTGGACGAGCCGGAATTCATGCATGGGCTGGCCCGCAGGCTGACGGATATTTTCCTGAATACGGTAAAGCAGTATGAGCGGCTGAACCTGATTGACATGGATGCCATGTACTGCCACTGTGCCTCGGCACTGACCTCCGGCATGCAGAAGAAAGCGGGGGATTTGGCCCATAATAATCTGAAAAAAGTATGGGGGCGGGGGCTTGCCCAGATATTTGCCGCGGTTTCCCCGCAGATGCATGAAGAATTCGATATCCGGTACATGAAGGAAGCCATGGAACCTTTCGGCTATGTCTACTATGGCTGCTGTGAACCGTTGGATCAGAAAATCGATATCCTGGAACAGATTCCCAATCTGCGGAAAATATCCATCACGCCCTGGGCAGATGTGGATGTGGCGGCGGAACGTATCGGATCCAGGTACGTATTGTCCGGCAAACCAAATCCCTCCCGGCTGTCTTTGGGAAGGCCGGACACGGAAGAGGTACGGCGGGAACTGTCACATATCCTTGCCGCATGCCGGAGGAACCGCTGCAGCGTCGAACTGGTGCTGAAGGATATCAGTACGGTGAATGGGAATCCGCAATGCCTGTTCGAATGGGAGAAAACAGCTATGGAGCTGGTGGCCCAATAGGATTTAATATGTATGCAGCCTTCCGCACATACATCAGAACATAAGTTTGACATTGCTTCCCTTTGCTGTTATACTTATTACATCGGCAGTCTCTGGTGAACGGGTGCTGACCGTACAAAATATGGAAGCCTGACAAAAGTCACTTTTTTGATAAAAGTGGCTTTTTATTTTTCCCGAAAGGGAGAAGAAAGAGTAAGGGGTATCGAAATGGGAGATAACATCCCGAAAAAAGGATAATAAATGAAACCGGATTTGTTTTAGAAAGGATGTGTATGGATGGCAAAGGAAAGAGTTTTGATCGGCAGCCCGGTGCGGGAGAGAGCCTGTGTCCTGAGGGCGTTTTTGATTTCCCTGAAAAGTGTGGAGCATGAGGGATTTGATATAGATTATATTTTCATTGATGACAATGACAGTGAAGTTTCAGGGAAGCTTCTGGCAGACTTTAAAAGGGATGGCTCCTCGGTTACGGTTCTGCCGTCTGTGAAGGGAATTGCGGCGGAGGATTCGGCTTTACGGAAAGAAACACAGCTTGTACGCGTTGCCGGATACCGGAACCGGATTATCCGGTATGCCATGCAGAATGACTATGATGCCGTATTTCTTGTTGATTCCGATTTGATTGTGCATCCCGAACTGGTGGAATATTTAAGGGCGGCTAAAAAAGGGGTCATTTCAGAACTGTTTTGGGCGAAAAGCAATGCCGGGCATTCCTCCGGGCCAAATGCATGGCTTATGGAAGAGAGGGCGCCGAATTCGGATAAAAGAAACGCAGCTTTGTATAAAAAAGAAGCGGACCGCAGGAAACGCCAGTTTGCAGATCGTCTGAAGGTATCCGGAGTGTATGAGGCCGGAGGGCTGGGCAGCTGCACCTATATAGACAGGGCGTCCATGGAAGGAGGAATCCGTTTCGTTCCGGCCAGGGATCCGGCGCAGCAGGAGGAAGCCCTGTTTTTCTGTATCCGGTCCGGAAGTATGGATATTCCCCTTTTTGTGGATACGACATATCCGGCGTATCATATTCATGGAGAAAAGGATTTGGAGGGCGCTCTGGATTATATCCGGTCCAGCAGAGGAAATACGCTGCAGTTTCCTGTGAAACGGAAGCAGATCGGCAGGGGGGTGAACGGGAAAGCCAAATTACCGCCGCCGGGACGCAAAGCGTCGGATCGAAAAGATGGAAATCGGGAATAAAAAGCGTTATAATAGGGAAAGAGTGAATTTGGCAGGCCACAGTCAAAAAGCGGTCTGCCGGATTTGATCATAACTGGCGAAAAAAGAAAGGGAAGGGCTATGATACGTACTTTTGACACCCACAAGATCAGAAAGACGACGGAGTTATCCTCTGCCTTATGGAATTTCCATACGTTGGGGGAAGAGGGAGAGGGCAGGGACTGCCTGGTTCCGGTTCCCGGCTGCTGGGAAACGTATCCGGACACGGTTTCATACCGGGGAAAGGCTGTTTATTCCAGGGAGTTTGAAGCAAAAGGCAATATCCGGCTGGAATTTAAAGGAGTGAGCCATACGGCATCGGTGCTGGTGGACGGGGAGCAGGCGGCTTCCCATTATAATGCCTATACGCCTTTCGACGCGGTAATAAAAGGGATCAGGCCGGGGACCCACCGGCTGGAAGTGATTGCGGATAACTCCTTCGGGCCGGATTCCGCCCTCCATGTACCGAATGATTACCAGTCTTATGGGGGCATCTCCCGCGGTGTGGTTTTGGAGGAACTGGAGGAGGCTTATATCTGCTGGATCCATGTGACCCCGTTCCTGAGAAAGGACGGCTGGTACGGCAAAGCGGAAATCTGTGTGAGGAACCTTTCCGGGGAAGGATTTGAAGGGTCCCTTGCGGTAGAAATCGGCGGATATCCGTTTGCCGTGCTTCCGGCAGTTCTTGCGGGAGAAGAAACAAGATGTTTTACTACAGAGGAAGTGCCCTGCCCCTGGGCGGAATGCTGGTCGCCGGAAGCCCCGGTGCTGTATTCGGTTTCCGCGGTGCTCAGTACGAAACAGCGGGCTATTGATGATCTCATTGACCGGACAGGGTTCCGGGAGATCAGGACAGAGGGAAAGGATATTCTGCTCAACGGCCGCAGGCTGCGGATAAAAGGCTTCTGCCGACATGAGGATCATCCCCAGTTCGGCTGTGCCCTTCCTTTTACCGCCATGCAGTATGATCTGATGCTGGCTAAGGATATGGGGGCGAACTCCATCCGCACCGTGCATTACCCTAACGACGAGCTGTTTCTGGATCTGTGTGACGAGCAGGGGATCCTTGTATGGGAAGAAAACCATGCCAGGGGGCTTTCTGAAGAAAACATGCGCAACCCTCATTTTGAACAGCAGTGTGAGGATTGCATCCGGGAGATGATCACCGCACATTATAACCATCCTTCCATTTATATCTGGGGGATATTAAATGAGTGTGCAAGCGATACGGAATATGGCCGGGACTGCTATGCTTCCCAATATGCGCTGATAGCCGCCCTGGATCCCTTCCGTCCCCGTTCCTCCTCCAGCTGCCGTTTCAAGACAGATATCTGCCTGGGATTCCCGGAGGTAGTGTCCTATAAT
This sequence comes from Eisenbergiella sp. OF01-20, assembly GCF_003478085.1. Lineage (NCBI taxonomy): Bacteria > Bacillati > Bacillota > Clostridia > Lachnospirales > Lachnospiraceae > Eisenbergiella > Eisenbergiella sp. OF01-20. Next base: position 144,059 of record NZ_QUES01000006.1, read on the forward strand.
ATTTATCCCAAATGGTATCATGATACATCTGTGGCGGATTATCTGGAAGATCTTTACCAGTGGGTACAGAGCGGATCGGAGGGCGCGGGAAAGCCGTTTTTGATCACGGAAATCGGAGCGGGGGCCATCTATGGCTACCGTACCCCTGCCTGTGTGAAATGGTCGGAGGAATACCAGGTCCGGGCGTTGAAGGAACAGCTTCAGGCAGTTCTTACCCGGGAAGGATGCAGCGGCCTTTACATCTGGCAGTTCTGTGACGTGCGCGTATGCGACAGCTGGTTCGGTTCGCGTCCCAGGACGATGAACAACAAAGGGATTGTGGATGAATACAGAAGGCCAAAGCTGGCCTATGAAACCGTAAAGGAAAGCTACCGCAGTTTCGGAAACTATTTTCAGGAGAAATAAGGAAATGGAGCAGACATTGGATATCACAAAACTGTGGGACAGGCTTGCCTCCTGTCCCGGTGTGGAGGCCATAGCGCTGGGAGGCTCCAGGGCTGCCGGAAATGCAGATGAGAAATCGGACTATGACGTCTATGTGTATGTATGCGGGGAGCTTACGGCCGGGGAAAGGGAACCCATATTGGCAGCCTACTGCGACCGTATGGAAATCGATAACCGCTATTGGGAAAGGGAAGATAACTGCCGTCTGAAAAATGGGGTAGATCTGGATATTATCTACCGCAGCCTCCCCGATTTTGAAAGGGGACTGCGATGGGTGGTAAAAGAAGGGAATGCATCCAATGGATATACCACCTGTATGTGGCATAATCTCAATACCTGCCGGATCCTGTATGACCGGGACGGGAGGCTGGCGGCCTTACAACAGGAATATGCAGTCCCCTATCCCAAAATCCTGAAGCATAACATTATCGAACGGAATCTGAAGCTGCTGGGCGGAGTCCTCCCTTCATATGATATGCAGATAAAGAAAGCGCGGCAGCGCGGGGATTTTGTGAGTGTTAACCATCGTACCGCCGCTTTCCTGGAGAGCTATTTTGACGTTATTTTTGCCCTGAACGAAAAGACCCACCCGGGAGAGAAAAAGCTGGTTTCCCTTTGCCTGTCCCAGTGCCGCCTTCTTCCCGCCCATTTTGAGGAAAATCTGGATGGACTGTTTGCCCATCTGTTTGACGGGCAGGGGCAACGCTATATCGGGGATATGATCCGGGAGCTTAGGGAAATCTGTATACATTCTCCGACAATCTGATAATTTATTTAGCCGGCATGTGCTGTCTGCGATGACCCGGAATTGCCTGATAGGACAGTTTGATAACTAAAAGGAGTCCTTTTCTTGCGAACTATAGGTTGAATCTGATAGAGGCTAATGAGATGTAGCCTCAGAACTTCAGGACAGACAGGGGGAACGCAGAGGAGAAAAAAGGGGTGATAAACAATTTGCTGCATTAACTGAAAAACTGCTGACCGCTTCCCGGACAGAAGATTTATTGAGAGCGGCGAAAGACAGAGAATACAGGAAAAAACTCTATAGGGAATACGGACTGCTGTAGCATGGCGGTAAACGGGTTCTGTTGGATCATACAGTGCCATCGTAGTTACGTTATATCGGAAAAATGAGGAATGCGGAGGATAATATCGTGGAAAAGGTACATTTTGTGTTGTTGGATAATTCGTTACGTGCAGAAGATTTTATACGATTAAAGGTAGCGGCAGGATTCATGGACAGACCTCTCAAACAGGCGGAAAAAGCGTTGGAAAATGGATTATTCAATGTTTCCGCATATAGTGAGGGAAAAGTGGTTGGAATGGGCCGCCTTGTGGGCGATGGGGCAATGTATTGGTATTTGCAGGAAATTATTGTCCTTCCGGAATACCAGGGAATGGGAATCGGAAAAAGTATTGTAAACAGGCTAATAGAATATATTAAAAGCACTGCGCTGCCGGGCACTGCAATAGAAGTGGGCTTAACCGCAGTAAAAGGGAAAGAGCAATTCTATGAAAAATTTGGTTTTTCCTGCGGTTCCTCCGGAATGAAAAAATGGATGGAAATAGATGCATAAGGCGGCATAAAAAAGAATACCCGCCACTACTCCTGCCCGGTCCTGCGCTGCCGGTATTCTCTGGGAGATATTTGTTCGTACTTCCGGAAAAAGCGTGACAGATAATAAGCGTCGCAAAAATCCAGCTCTTCTGCAATCTGGCAGAGGGGCTGTTTTGTGGTCAGCATCCGTTTTTTAATTTCCTGGAGAAGAAGCTGTTCCATATAATCCTTTAACCCGATACCGGTATCCTGACGGAAGCTGCGGGACAGGATATGGCGGGGGATCCCGAGAGCCTGCGCTACCTGGGAAACGCGCAGCCCGGCGCTCAGGCGGGCGGTAATATAGTTCAGAACCGCATGCTGCCGGTAAAAGCCGGCATAGTTATTTCCATAGCCTTTTTCTCCGACCGCCTGTGCAAGGAACCCGGCTATCAGTTCCATAAACAGGGATTTCAGCCGCAGAAGACAGGAGAGGGAGCCGTTTTGTGCAAAGGTAATCAGATCCTCCGGACAGCCGTCCGGACAGGGAGCATCCAGATAGTCCCTTAGCACGTTGAAAATATCCACTCCCGGAAAAAGCTCCAGCTCAAAATGGATATAAAATTTCTGGATCTGAGAGGTGCAGACATAATTATACCTGGTGCCTGCCGGGATCAGATACATCCTTTTGGGCAGCAGGGGACAGCGGAGACCGTCCCGCTCAATATAGGCATTTCCGCTTTGGATAAAATACAGCCGGTTGAAGGAGGATATCACATCATTAAAGCGCCAGCTTTTATCGCCATGGAATATCCCGTTTTCGACGATACGCATATCCAGCCGGTTCAGGTCGGTGTTCAGCAGGGAAAAGGATTGGTTGCTCATTTCAAAAGTCCATCTTTCTGTTCCATAAAACAATGTACATTTCCATAGCAGCTATTATAATAGATTCTAGGTTGAAAATCCAGTGTATAAAGCGGTATGAGGAGGAAAAAGTGATGTCATATAAAGAAGGAATGGAAGCTATCTGTCTGGAAATGCCGGAAAAGGTACCCCGGACGGAATATTCCGCGGATTTCCACTGGGATCTGGTACGCCGGGTCACAGGCATGGAGGTGGATTCCAAAAGTCCATTCGAGGTGCAGTGCCGTGCGGCCAGTGCATTCCGCAGGGCATGGGATTATGGGTTTGTTTGGAATATACGCGTGGGGGCGGATGCCCTGGAACGGTGCAGGACACGTATGGGACATGCGGAATATGCTGCGGATGGAACGGATTACAGCAGCCGGGTGGAATGTCCCTTTGAGGATCCGGAAGAGGCATTTACGTTTTCACCGGAGGAAGTATACGGCAGTCTGGAGGAAGCAAAGCTGGTTGCCATGTATAATGAGGATTACCGCAGTAAAATGGAGATGACGCCGGATGCCGTCAATACGACGGGGGTGTATATCACCATGGTTTCCGGCCTTCTGGAAATCTTCGGCTGGGATATCCTGCTGATGGCCATGGGGATTGATGCAAAGGCTTTCGGGGAAACCGCAAACCGGTATGGAAAATGGATACAGCAGTATTTCAATGCGCTTGCCCTGTGTGATGCGCCGGTGGTAAAGGTGCACGACGATATTACCTGGACATCGGGTGCCTTTGCACGACCTGACTGGTACCGGGAGTATATTTTTCCTAATTATAAACGGCTTTTTGCGCCTCTGCGGGAAGCCGGGAAGAAGATTATTTTCACTTCCGACGGGAATTATACGGAGTTTATTGATGATATTGCCGCCTGCGGGGTAAACGGTTTTGTGATGGAACCTACTACGGATATGAAGTATGTTGCGGAGAAATATGGAAAAACCCATTCCTTTATCGGGAATGCGGACACCAGGATTCTCCTGAGCGGCAGCAGGGAGGATATCTACAATGAGGTGAAGCGTTGTATGGATATCGGAAAGTCCTGTCCCGGCTTTTTCATGGCGGTGGGAAACCATATTCCGCCCAATACACCGGTGGAAAACTGCCTGTATTATAACGAAATCTTTGAGAAACTCAGAAAGCGTTAATCCCGTCCTGTGAAGCGTGCCTGCAGGGCAGGGACAGCCGTCCCATTCTCTGTTGAACGGCCGCCGGATAGCATAAGTCCGCTTCAGGTAAAACAGGTGACAGTGACGGCGGAGGGATGTATAATGATACATAACGGCAGCTGTTTTGGAGAGGAGAGGGACGATGGCTTTTTTCAGTGTTATTCTGCTTAATTTTATTTTTTGGATTCTGCCGGGGATTTTTGTCATAGGAGCGGCGGCTTTTCTCGTAAGCATTATTTTCGCAGTTTTGTATCTGAAAAGCAGAAAGCGCCCGGATCGATTCCGCAGCGGAGGGAACGTTTCCTGCAAGCAGGTGCGGATTTATCGGCGGAAAATGGCATGGGAAAGAATTCGGAAGCGTATTTACAATCCCTGCTGGATCAAAGCACGGTGCCGAAAGAACAGGCCGACAAAATACTTGCGCTTTTACGCCATTAAAGAAAAGAAAGGATAAAGGAAAGATATGAATAAGAATGTTTTGATTGCAGGGGCTTCAAGGGGGCTGGGGTTATGCCTCACGAGAAAATATCTGGAGGAGGAATGTACGGTTTTCGCCGGTGTCAGGGAGGAAGCGGCTCCAGGGCTTCAGGAGCTGAAGGCAAGGTACGGTGACCTGCTGATACCCCTGCGGATGGATGTATCCGATACCCGGTCGGTAATAAACGCTGCCGCCGCGGCATCAGATTGTACGGATCATCTGGATATTATTATAAACAATGCGGGAATCCATTCAGATACTTCTTTTCTGGAACTGGAGGATACCGATCTGGATGACTGCCTGCCGGTTTATAATGTAAATGCGGTGGGGCCTCTCCGGGTGGTGAAGGCGTTTCTTCCCCTTCTGCTGAAGGGCAATTCCGGCCTGGCAGCCAATATTTCCTCCGAAAGCGGAAGTATCGGTACGGCAGGAAGGATTAAGGAATTTGATTACTGTATGTCCAAAGCGGCCCTGAATATGGGAACCAAGCTGCTTCACAACTATCTGAAGGATAAGGGCATAAGGGTCATCGCCGTCCACCCCGGCTGGATGCGTACGGATATGGGGGGACAGGCGGCGACCCAGGATCCTTACGAAACCGCTTGCCGTTTGACGGAATTGCTGGAGGATGTGAGGGAAGGACGTAACGACGCTGTCTTTATGGATCATAACGGCATCCAATTTCCCTGGTAAAATACGAAAATAAAAGCAGGCCGATCACAATTCCGGCGCAGCGGGAGAAGGAGAGCCTTCTTCCGCTGTGCCGGAATTTTTCTATTTCAGACCGTCGCTGAAGTTTTTTAAATCCTGCCTGACTTCATCCGTCAGCTGGTTGTAATCGATATTATCAACTGCACCCTGAAGGGTATACAGATGAACCAGGCAGACATTCGGAAAACGCAGCTTCATTCGCAGGAAAGCCTCCTTGCTCCCTGTCTGTATCAGTTCCTCCGCGGAACAGATGCCGACGGTTTTCAGCTTTTTTTCTATTTCTTTTCCTATGTTACGCATGGATGCCAGTTCTGTCATAATTTCCAAACCTCTCTGTTTTTTGCTATACCGGATTGTAATAACGCCAAGCAGCAGGATGCTGTTTGGCTGATGAATTGAATTCGTAACTGTTCAGTACCCTCACAGTTACTTGAATTCTATATATCCGACGATATTTTAGTATGATATCTCCTTAAATTATGATAATATCATAATATATGGCGACAAGTAAGTCAAGACAGGAGACAAGGCGATTAGGAACAGTGTTATCGTATTATTTACAGGAATGGAGGTACAGGCTGATGACCTATATATATCATTATCATTCACCCTTGGGCGGTATCACGCTTTCAAGCAATGGGACAGAGCTTACGGGCTTATGGTTTGACGGACAGAAATACTTTGGCGATACACTTCCGGAGAAACATGAGGAAAAGAATCTGCCCATATTTGAGGAGGCGGCCCGCTGGCTTGCCATTTATTTCAGCGGTAAGGACCCCGGTTTTACACCGCCGCTGTGTATGAATACAACCCCATTCCGTAAGGCAGTTTGGGAAATAATGCTGACAATTCCTTATGGGGAAACAATGACCTACGGGGAAATTGCAGACAGGCTTGCAAAGCAAAAAGGGCTGCCTAAAATGTCCGCACAGGCTGTGGGCGGCGCAGTAGGGCACAATTCCATTTCGCTGATGATTCCCTGCCACCGTGTGGTGGGGGCGAACGGAAGCCTCACAGGCTATGCGGGGGGCATAAATAAAAAGGTGCAGCTGCTTACCCTGGAGAAAGTGGATATGTCCCGGTTTTTTGTACCGGGGAAAGGAACGGCGTTATGATTGGTTCGGCAAATGTGGTGGTAATACGGAAGAGGAAATAGAAGCCCGCTGTCTGTATTCCCTGGGCGTACATTTAAAATGTCTGGCAAACAGCTCCGAAAAATAGCTCAGGTGGTTAAATCCGCAGTCAACGGCAATCTGCGTAATCGTCTTATCCGTGTTTTTGAGAAGATAGGAGCTCACCTCCAGGCGATAGGTGTTCACAAAATCAACCGGCGACTGCCGGAGATAATGCCTGAATATGCGGCAGCATTTGCTGCGGCATACCCCGCCGGAAGCGGCGATATCCTCCAGGGTTATCTTTTCGGAAAAATGCTGGTAAATATAGGATACCATATCTTTCTGCAGACGGATATCGGAGGCTTTGGGGTCTTCCTCCTCCGGCAGACAGCCCTGGGCAGGAAGAAAGACATTCCGCCACAGCAGATGCAGCAGTCCCGCAATTTCCAGTTCATAGCCGGCCTCCCCTTTGTCCTTAAGTGCGCAGATTTGATCCAAATAGGACAGGATAAGGGAAGCCTCTTTTTGGGAGGAATCCAGATACAGATATTCCAGCCGTCTGTTTTCCAATACCGGCTGCACATATTTGCGGTACAGCGGCTTGTTTGCGGATAATAAGGAAGGGTGGAACAGGACGCAGATAAACGTACAGTTTCGCTGGCTGACGGAATAGCCGTAATGCAGCTGTCTGGCATTCACCATAATTCCGTCCTTTTCTTTCAGCAGCACATTCCGCCCGTTTATATAATAATTCATTTCTCCCTTCAGTATCCGTATGAATTCTATATCCTCATGCCAGTGGCACAGGGCCTTTTTGCCGGGATAAAAGGATAACTCCCCGACTCGGATATAAAGGGGGATTCCTGTCGCGTCGTAATGAACGATTTCTGAAGTGTCCTGCATAATATCAACATCAATTTTTTCCATGGCACCCTCTTACGTACTGCTGGTACTCCATCTTGTCAGTAGCGTTTCCAGCTGGATGGAGGACTGGTTTACCGAATAAAAATACGATTGTTATACTAAAAAGCTATTATATTGCTATTATTTCAAAAAATCAAATACTATACTGAAAAAGATGGCGGCGGGGCTGCTGTCCGTTACTGATCACGGAGTGAACGGTAACTGCTTTCCGAAACCGTTCAGACAGGTCTGTACGGTAACACACTACAACTGCCGGGAGAAGATATGAAAAAAGAAAACAAGGTATTTTATAAGAAACTTCTTATTCTTGTAGTGCCTATCGCACTGCAGAATCTGATGTCTGCTATGGTAAGTGCGTCGGATGCGATCATGCTCAGCCTGCTGGATCAGGATTCCCTTTCAGCGGTTTCCCTGGCGACCCAGGTACAGTTTGTGCTGAGTCTTTTCTGGGCGGCGCTTACGATTGGGGGCACCATTCTGGCGGCACAGTATTGGGGGAAGAAGGATATCCAGTCGGTAGAGCGGATACTGGCAATTGTGCTGAAGTTATCCGTTTTGCTGTCCGCTCTGTTTTTTGTGGGAGCAATCGGTTTCCCGCGGCTGCTGATGCGGATATTTACAAATGACGATACGCTGGTTACACTTGGAACCATATATCTGAAGGCGGTAAGCTGGTCCTATTTATTTGCCGGTGTTTCCCAGATGTATCTGTGCATTATGAAAAACAGCGGCAGGACGGGGAAAAGTACGGTTTTTGGTTCCATATCCATGGTAACAAATATCCTGTTGAATGCGGTCTTTATTTTCGGGCTTCTGGGTGCTCCGAAAATGGGAATCCGGGGTGCGGCTGTTGCTACGGTCATCGCAAGAGGACTGGAGCTGCTTCTTGTCTGCGCGGAAAGCGCAAAGAAGGACGTTGTGCGCATACGGTGGAAATATCTGAAGGACTCCAATTGCGTATTGCAAAAAGATTTTTGGCACTATACCTCGCCGGTTCTGGCAAATGAATTGGTGTGGGGATGCGGATTTACCATGTTTTCTGTTATTATGGGCCATTTGGGAAGCGATGCGGTAGCAGCCAATTCCATTGCCAATATTGTGAAAAACCTGGTGGCCTGTCTCTGCCTGGGCATCGGATCCGGAAGCGGTATCCTTGTGGGAAATGAACTGGGGGCCGGCGCGCTGGAGAGGGCAAAGGAATACGGGGGAAGGCTGTGCAGGCTGGCGGTACTCGCCGGAGCAGCGTCCGGCGCGCTGCTGCTCCTTTGCAGTCCCCTGATTTTGATGGCCTCCGGAAACCTGAGCCCGCAGGCCCAGGGATATCTGAAAGGTATGCTTATCATGTGCTCTTACTATATGATAGGAAAATCCGTCAATTCCACTGCGATAGCCGGAATCTTCTGTGCGGGCGGGGATACCAGATTTGGTTTCCTGTGCGATCTGATCACGATGTGGGTTATCATAGTCCCGCTCGGCATGGTTGCGGCGTTTGTGCTGAAGCTGCCTGTTCTGGCAGTATATTTTCTGCTGAATCTGGATGAGTTTGTAAAGCTGCCTGGGGTATACCTGCATTACAAAAAATACGGTTGGGTCAGGAACCTGACCAGGGATGAGATATAAAATAGGAACCTTATGCCGGTAGAAAATGGAGGGGAAAAAGTATGACAATGAAAGAAAGAATCGCAAACGGAAAATTATACACGGATTATTGCGAAGGGCTTCCGGAAGAAAGAAAGCTGTGCAAGAAGCGGATGAATGCTTTCAATGCGTCCGCTATGGAGGATTTGGACGGACGGATGGCGGCAATGACGGAACTGTTCGGCAGGGTGACCAATGCGTGGGTGGAACCGCCGTTTTATTGCTGCTATGGGACCCACATCACGATAGGAGAGGGAAGTTATCTGAATTTCAACTGCAATTTTGCAGACGACGGCAGAATTACCATCGGAAGGCGGGTTATGTTCGGGCCTGCTGTCACCATTGCTGCGGTGGGGCATCCTATCTGTCCGGATATGAGGGAGTATATGTATACGGATCCTGTGACCATTGGGGATAACTGCTGGATCGGGGCGGGAGCCGTGATCTGCCCTGGTGTAACCATAGGTGACAACAGCGTGATCGGCGCCGGCAGCGTGGTGACCAGGGATATTCCGGCGAATTCTGTGGCAGTGGGGAATCCCTGCCGGGTGCTGCGGGAAATCAATGAGAGGGACAGGCTGTATTATTATAAGGACCGGGAAATCACGCAGCAGGATCTGGCGGAAGAGGCCAGCCTGCGTTAGCGTGTTTTCAAAACACATTCCTGCAATCCGTCTGCCGCTTCCCTGAATTTTTCGGTCAGAATTCCCGTTGACCAGTCATACATTTCCATAGTCTCGTATTTCCGGTATTCGCATTCCAGGGCTACCAGCAGAGAAAGATAGATGTCATACCACAGCGCCCTGCGCTGCTGGGAGGCGGTAAGGTGTTCCAGGCCGTAGCCCTTACGGAAATCGGAATTGTCTCCATAGGTACGGAAGCCTACCTCCATGAGGGGATCCGCCCAGAGACACCTTTCCCAGTCAATGATCCCGCTGACCCTGCCGTCTTTTACAAAAATATTGCCGTCCCAGCAATCCCAGTGGACCAGCCGGGGAACGGTTACCTCCCGGAATACCTCCTTATCCCTTTCCAGATAATCCCACAGTTTATCCGCCGGAATTTTCAAATCAATATTCCTGGCGCGCGCATCCTCCGCGCCCAGCTTCAGCATGCTGCAGAAAACAGGGTACCATTCCGGACCCTGAAACGCGGGCTGGCCGGGATAACCGAAGCAGGGGCAGGTGATTTCATTGATCCGGTGCAGGATCGCACCCGTCTGGATATAGATATCCCGGATTTCCTGTTCTGTAAGGCTTTCTTTCAGGGAAAACAGGCTGGAACCTTCCAGCTTTTCCATGAAGAAATAAGGGGAAGGACAGAGCGTAAGACTGTCATCAAAGCCCAAAATCTGTGCGGCCGGGATTCCGGGACGGGAAGCCGCCAGCTTCATGGCCTCCACCTCCGTCCACATGATATTCTTCTCATAAGACATAACCGGAACGTCCCTGGGAGGGGCTACCTTCAGGATAGTCTGCCGGCCGCTCTCTAAGGTGATTTCATAGGCTACATTAAAATACCCTTCTGTCAGTTCCCGGCAGCCGGCAAGCTCATCCGGGGCAAAAAATTTTGCGGTCATTTTCCGGATCATGTCGTCGCTCTGCCGGTTTTTCGTTAAGCTTTCCATAGTTTATCTCCTTGAAATTTGTGGCAGCTGTATACCGACCACGCTGCAGTCAGTATATCGCTGAGAATAAAGGCGTACCAGACAACATGTATGCTTCCGGCCATCCCCAGAAGGAAAAGCAGGGGAATCCGTATAGCAAAGATGCTGCCAAGTGACAGGAAAAGTACCTTTTTCCCCATGCCAAGGGCCTGGTAAAAGGCCTGCACCACAGGCAGGATACCCTTGAGACAGAAGGAAAGGCACAGGATACGCAGGGCCTGCCCGCCGGTACGTTTGATACCCGCTTCATCGGTAAAAAGGCGGATCAGCCATTGGGAACCGGGATAGCAGAGGCATGTAAGAAGGAGGCCGTAGACAACGCCTGTGACCAGCGCATACGTCATGGTTTTCCGGATCCGGTCCTTACGCCTGCGCCCCCAGTCAAAGCCGATAACCGGCTGTATGCCCTGCATAATCCCGGAAAAGGGAGTGAGGAAAAAGGATTGCAGCCGTTCTATAACGGCAAAGCTGCCGATGGCCTGATTTCCTCCGGCCTGACCGAGCACATGGTTACAGACAACCACTGCCAGGCTGTTTCCCAGGTTGTTGAGAAAGGAGGGAAGCCCGATGGACAGGATTTCTTTCCCGATTAGCCGGTTCCACCGGATCTCCCTGAATCCGAGCCGGCAGGGAGTGGATTTCCGGAAGAAAAAATAGTACATACTGCTTCCTGCGGATACCACCTGTGCAAGGAAGGTAGCCCAGGCGGCGCCCCGGATCCCCATGGAAAAAACGAGGATAAAGAGGGGATCCAGCGCTAAATTCACCGTTACCGGGACTGCCCATTGCAGCATACTGTAGCCGATATCCCCCTCCGCCCGCATCACGCCTGAAAATCCGGTGCTGAATACGGTCCCGAGCAGCAGGACAGCACCGTAATCCACCGCATAGGGCAGTATTTGCGGCGTGCAGCCCAGGGCCGTCAGCAAAGGCTTCAGGAACAGCAGGCCGGCGGCGGTGATGACGACGGAGCCGGCCAGCCACATCCAGATCATACAGCCTGCAACGGCTTTCCCTTCCCGGGAAGATCCTTCTCCCAGTTTCCTGGAAATCACAGATCCGGTGCCGGTTCCCAGGGTGGAACTGATTCCGCCCACCAGTACCAGTACGGGGGAAAATATCCCGATTGCCCCGCTGGCCAGGCTTCCGGCTGTTCTGGATACAAAAAAAGTATCCGTCATGACATAAAAATTATAAAGCAGAATGGAGAATGTGGTCTGCGAGCACATGGCGAGCATCAGCCTTGGCACCGAAGCTGTTTCCAGGCTGTTTGTGCGGGAAGCTTTTTTCATCCCATAGTCCTTTCCCTGAAACGTATGACGAGGAACCGTTCTTTCTTATTTTACAGGAAACAGAAGAGGAAATCCAGAAGAACCGTATCGGTGTGGCGGTAAACCGCAATAGTGCGGCCATCGCCTGAAAACCGAAATAATGTAAATGTTATCTTCAGTTTTGCCAATATACTTTACGGCGTATATTCATTATAATAAAAGAGAAAGCTGCCTCACGGCTTTGGTTGGGCAGATACATAAATAAGAGGAGGAGAGGGATATGCAGACAAGAGAAGCACTGCTGCAGCACAAAGAAATTGACGGGGAGATGCTGAAATCGGCCTATGAAAAGGCGGCAGAACTGATTCAAGCGGCAACTGCCGAATTTACGGACAAATTTCCGCCGTCCGCCAGCGTAAACCATTTTTACCGGCCGGGAAGCAATTATGAGTGGACGCCGGGATTCTGGACAGGCGAGGTGTGGCTGGCCTATGAAAAGACCGGGGAGGAAACGCTTAAGAAAACAGCGGAGATTGAAGTGGCGGACTTTTACAGGAGGATTAAGGAAAAAGACGGCGTGGATCATCATGACATGGGCTTTTTATACTGTCCCTCCTGCGTTGCGGCTTATAAGCTGACAGGGAATGAGATCGGAAAGGAAGCGGCGATCATGGCTGCGGATAATCTCATGACACGGTTCCATGAAAAGGGACAGTTTTTCCAGGCATGGGGGAAGCTGGGGGAGGAAAACAACTACCGCCTGATCATCGATTGTCTGTTGAATATGCCGCTGCTGTTCTGGGCCGGAGAGGTGACCGGGAATACGGAATATGCCGGAAAAGCGGAAGCACATATCAAGACAGCAATGAAAAATATTATCCGGGAGGATCATTCCACCTACCATACCTTTTTCTTTGATGTGAATACGGGAGAACCCAAGAAGGGGGTTACCCATCAGGGCTACCGCGACGGTTCCGCCTGGGCCAGGGGACAGGCATGGGGCATATATGGATCCGCCCTTGCTTATAAATTCCTTCGGGAGGAAGAATATGCCGATATTTTCTGCAAGGTAACGGACTATTTCCTGGAGCATCTGCCGGGGGATATGGTACCCTATTGGGATTTTGATTTCAGTGACGGCAGCGGGGAGCCGAGGGATTCTTCGGCAGCGGCCATCGCGGCCTGCGGTATGCTTGAGATGAGCAAATACCTTCCTGAAGAGAAGGCGGCTTATTATACGGGAATGGCAAAACGGCTTCTGTATGCGCTGGTGACGGAATGTGCGGTTACTGATCCGTCCCAGTCCAACGGCCTGCTTTTCCATGGAACCTACGCAAAGAGTTCTCCTTATAATACCTGCCCTAACAACGGCGTGGACGAATGTGTCATCTGGGGCGATTACTTTTATATGGAAGCGCTCACAAGGCTTTCCATGGACTGGAAACCTTACTGGTATTGATGCAAGTTTTCCGATAAAGAAAAAGGAGAAGAAACATGACGCTGGAACAAAATTTTGACAGGCCGGATTCCTGTTATTTTGTGCCGGAAGGCCGCGTTTCGGTAACGGACAGCCTGATAACCTTCCGGGGAAAACAGAATGCCGCATACCGTCTTTGCCAGCATGATTACCGTTATCAACGGCGGGGATCCGCTTACGGAACCGGCGCAGGTGCAGCTTCTGGAAACCCGGAGCCATACACGGCATGTAACATTGAGCGGGGAGGAGGCACAGGCCGTAAAGATTACGGCAGGCGGAAGGAGTTATGTGGTAATACTCTGCCATGACGAGGTATTCCACAGTTCAGATGCCGTCATTGCCGGATCGTGCTTCGGTACCGGAAATGTCTGTGTTTTCGATGTGGCCGGGGCAAAAGAGGGCGAACGGCTGTACGGCGGCGAAGTACTCCATGTATGAACCGGCAGAATGGCGGAAAATATGCTGTGAAAAAACAGCCTGAATATGAAAGAGGGACTATCGTCTCAGCAATGCTGGGACGTGGGTCCTCTTTTCTTTCTGTTTTTTTGCTCTAAACGGGTATAATTCCCCTTATCCCCAAAGTCCGGGCGCCTTGGGTCGCGGTCCGGCAGTATCGGCTTACAGCCCATGTATCGAGCACCCGTTTTACGGGTGGCGGCAGGAACCCAGGCCTTTCAGGTAATCAAAAATTGGAAATTTATACTATTTTTAGTAAGGGTATTGTGATAAAATCAATTATATGTGGCTTGTTCCGGGCCTTGGGAGGTGCCGGTACAGTAAGACGGAGGCGGGCGGAAGGAAGAAAGCATTATGAGAAAGAACGGCAGGGCGTACCGAAAGCTTTATCTATCTTATGCATTCATTTTTTTGATTCCTATTACTATGGGGATTCTGTTTTATTTTTATGCGTACCGGGTGGCAAAGGAGCAGGCGGATGCTTCGAATTACAGCCTGATCCAGACGGTTAAAAATACGTGTGACAGGGAACTGGAATATTATGAAAATGCGCTGATCCAGCTGGCACTTAATAAAAATGTCCAGCAGCTGTCCGCGGTGCGGGGGGAATTCCGATCGGAAAATTCGTACCAGCTTTATCAGCTGCAGAATGAGATCTCAGATCTTCAGGTATCCATTAATAAAAAGGGAAATTTCTGCAAGGATATCATGGTGTACTTTAAAAACAGCAACAAGGTGGTCTCTTCCTTTGGAAATATGGATTTTCCCATGTATTGTGAATTGTATTGCTTTGAAGGGGATGAAGCTTCGGCGGAGAAGCTGAAAACACATTTGTCGGAGTATCATTTCCGTGATTCCATCCGCATGAATGCCAAGTGGACAGGCGGCCGGCCGGCCCTGCTTCTGACCATGACCAACCTGAAAGGGGATTTCGGGGAATCCTCCGCCATGATTGGTCTGTGGCTGGATTTGGATGTGCTCAACAGCAGTATTGAGCTGGCATCCTGGGAATCGGGACTGGACTGGGTCATTATCAACAGAGAAGACCAGATTATGAACCGCCCGGAGGGGTATCCCGGGATGGAAGTGCATTATGAGGAGCTGGCGGAGGATAGGGATCAGAAAACGGATTGGAATGGGGAGACGTATATCATGCGTACTGTATTTTCTACCGTTTTTGACTGGAAATATGTCCTTTTGATGCCGGAAAAAATGATCAGCGGTTCTGCCAGCAGGATGAAGAATATATTCCTGGCGGGTATTATGATATGTCTGCTGACCGGCTTCTGGACGGCGTCGCGGATGACACAAATCAACTATAATCCGTTGAAGGTACTGCTGGAGGTATTCCGTAAACACGACGAGGAAAGCCCGGATGTGGACAATGAATATCTGTATCTGAAGGAAAAGGCCATGTCACTTCTGGAGGAACGGTCCGATTTTAAACAGATGGTGAGCAGGAGCCAGGAGGTGGTAAAGCAGTACTACCTCACCGATCTGCTGCTGAATTCCTATGATGAAAGCGACGACACCCCGGACAGGGAGATGATCTGCCGGAAGTTCCGGGAGGGCAGGAACCTGGTTCTGCTTTTTATGGTCAAGGATATACCTGACCGGGAGGACAGCCAGGAGGAATATATCCAGAAAAACAGTCTGCGGAAATTTATTATCGGCAATGTGTTCGGCGAGGGCCTGGGGGAGCGCTTTTTCCTGGAAAAGGTGGAGCTGGGGGATATGGTTGCCATGATCATACATATCGGAATGGAAGAGGGGCCTTACGAAGAGCAGCTGGCCGGGATCGCGGATACCATGCAGAAGTTTATCGCCGAAAACTTCAATTTCCGTGTGGCCGTTCTGGCAGGGGAAGCGCACAGAGGGCTTGAGGGGGTTCATCTGTCTTATATGGAAGCGCGGGAAGCGGAGGAATTCGTGTCTGTCCTCGATCCGGATTATATCAGCTATCGGGAAATCCGCAACAGCTCCCACAAAAAATATGATTATTCCACAGAGCAGGAGGAACGAATTATTGCCGCTGTGAAAAATCATAACGCACCCCTTGCCATTTCTTATATCAACAAAATCCTGGATGTAAATTTCCTGGAGATCAAGGCGTCACCGGAAATGCTTAAATGTCTTTTATTTGATCTGATGGGAACCGTCATAAAAGCGGCCTGGGAGGTAGGGGATGCTTCCGGTGAGAATCCGGGGCCGGATGGTATCTCCATGAAGCTGCCGCTTGAAAAAATAAGGGAAAAATTCGCCCGTTCCGTGGAAAACCTTTGCAGGATACCAGAAATCCAGGCGGGAGCCGGCGGACAGAATCAGCAGCTGTGCCAAAAAGTAAGGGAATATATTCAGGAGAACTTCACGAATCCGGATCTGAATATATCCCAGACCGGCCTTTATTTTCACATGACCCCTGCCTACCTGTCTTCCATTTACAAAAAAGATACCGGGGAAAGCCTTTTGAAGTTCATAAACCAGACCCGAATTGACGAGGCGGAGAAGCTTTTGGCGGATGGAATCAGTGTTGTGGAGGTGGCGGAGCGCGTCGGCTTCCGAGACAGCTCCACCTTCATCCGTATTTTCAAAAAGTTTACGGGGGCGACGCCCGGCCAGCTGAAAAGCGGCAGATAACTTTCCATAAAAAAGTATATTCATTTAATAAATCATCAAAAAAGGTTGATAAAATCATTCGATTTTGTCAACCTTTTTCATGTTTTGCCTATATAAAAAATAAAATATTGCCTATAAAATAACTAAAAAGACATGCAAATTGTATAAAATGCAGATAACAGCATGCCTTTTAATAAGCAAGATAACGAATACCTTAAAAATCATGAAGGAGGAAGATTTATGAGAAGGAATCTGAAAAAGCCGGTTGCATTGCTCACGGCGGCACTGACGGCAGCATCCCTGCTGGCAGGATGCGGAGGATCTGCGGGGGAAAGCGCCAATGCGGATGCACAGGTAAAGGAAACAGGCAATGATGCGGCCGAGACAACAACGGGCGGTTCGGAGGCAGAAGGGGGCGCTTCGGCAGAAGAGGTATCTTATCCTCTGGCAGACGGCGGGACACTTACCTATTGGCTGCAGCTCAATCCCAATGTATCCGCCAACTTTACTAATTTAGGAGAAACGGAATTAGGAAAAGCATGGCAGGAGCAGACCGGTGTTACCGTGGAATTCCAGCATCCTGCATCCGGGCAGGAAAAGGAACAGTTCAACCTGATTGTGGCGGACGGAAGCCTTCCTGATATTATGGAGTGGCAATGGGTGAAGCAGTATCCGGGCGGACCGGAAAAAGCCATTAAAGATGGTGTGATTATTCCTTTAAATGATATTTTTGACAAATACTGTCCGAATATCAAAAAATATCTGGCGGAAAATCCCGATGTGGATAAGATGATTAAAACAGACGACGGCAACTATTTTGCATTCCCCTTCATCCGCGGCGAGGATAAGCTGTGCTATACCGTGGGCGGCTTTATCCGCCAGGATTGGCTGGAAGAGCTGGGGCTGGAAGTTCCCACAACTGTCGACGAGTGGCATGAAGTGCTGACCGCATTTAAGGAGAAAAAAGGTGCGGAAGCTCCGCTTTGCTTTGACTGGACGAACTTTAAGGATTCCAATCCCATCGCTTTCGCCTTTGAAGTAGGCACGGCAAACGGGACACAGTTCATTCTGGATGATGAAGGAAAGGTTGCCTTTGCACCCGCCCAGGAGGGTTACAGAGATTATCTGATGACGCTGAACCAGTGGTATGAAGAAGGGCTGATTGACAGGGATATTGCTACCCTAAACGGTGATCAGGTGACTGCAAAAATGACAAGTGATAAAGCCGGTGCGTCCGTAGGCTGGGCTGCCAGCCGTATGCAGCTGTTCATGACGAGCGCGCAGCAGAGCAATCCCGATTATACTCTGGTTGCAACCCCTACCCCCACGACGGAAAAAGGAGCCACACCGGAATATGGCTATGTGGAGAACCAGTTCCCCGATGTTGCAGCGGCAATTACCTCCAGCTGTGAGAATGTAGAGCTGGCTGCGAAATTCCTGGATTACGGCTATTCCGAGGCCGGCCATAACCTGTTTAACTTCGGTACGGAAGGCTTTTCCTATGAAATGAAGGACGGAAAAGCGGTATATACGGATATCGTTACCAATAATCCCGACGGATGGCCGCTCGCACAGTCTCTGGCCAAATATATCCGCGCCAACTATAACGGACCTTTTATCCAGGATCTGAATTACCTTGAGCAGTATTTGCAGCTTCCTACCGTAAAAGAATGCCCCAGCGTATGGGCGGTGCCGGATGCCAGAAAGCATACCGTTCCCAATATCACCCCCACACAGGAGGAATCCAAAGAACTGGCTACCATTACCAACGAGCTTGGTACCTATGTATCTGAAATGTCCTTAAAATTCATCTTCGGTACGGAAAGTTTCGATAACTGGGATACCTATATCGAGACCCTGCAGGGAATGAAGCTGGACAGAGCGCTGGAAATAGAAAACGCGGCACTGGAACGCTACAATGCAAGATAGCACCGGTTGATACCGGAAAATATACGGCCGGGGGCGGTTGTGCAAACAGTCCCCGGCTGTTTTCAAACCGAGGGAAAGGATAGGAAAAATGAAGGGGAATTCGTTGGGCTACAGAATAAAAAAAGACTTCCAGCGGAACTGGTCTTTATATCTGCTGGTTCTGCCTGTTATTATATTCTATGCGATTTTCATGTATAAACCCATGTATGGCGCGATTATCGCATTTAAGGACTATACACCTGCAAAAGGCGTGTTCGGAAGCGAGTGGGTGGGACTGGAAAACTTCACCAGATTTTTCAGCAGCCCTTATTTCGGAAGGCTTTTGAGAAATACATTGCTGCTGAGTATATACAGCATTATTTTCGGTTTTCCGGCGCCTATTATACTGGCGCTGCTTCTGAATGAGGTAAAGGGCAGAAAATTTAAGAAGGTATCACAGACAATCACTTACCTTCCTCATTTTATCTCCCTGGTAGTGGCCTGTGGTATGATTAAGGATTTCTGTCTGACGACAGGGCTTTTTAATGATATCATCGCATTATTTGGAGGAACCAGGGTCCCGCTTTTGCAGGATCCGGCTTATTTTCGTTCCATTTATACGATTTCCAGCATTTGGCAGGAGGTTGGCTGGGGCTCCATCATCTATCTTTCCGCCCTGTCCGGCGTGGACAGCCAGCTGTATGAAGCCGCTTCCATCGACGGCGCCGGAAAATGGAAACAGCTGCTTCATGTAACACTGCCCGGAATTGCGCCCACCATCATCATTATGCTGATTCTGCGGATGGGGTCCCTGATGAGCATGGGCTATGAAAAGACAATCCTGCTGTACAATCCGTCTACCTACGAGACTGCGGATATTATTTCTTCCTATGTATACCGGGCAGGTCTGATTGAACAGGACTGGAGCTATTCCACGGCAATCGGTCTGTTTAACTCTGTAATTAACTGTGTCCTGTTGTTTGTCACCAACCAGATATCCAAAAGAACAACAGAAAGCAGCTTGTGGTAAGGGGGGAATAAAATGAAAGTTAAAATATCTCGCGGTGAGAAACTATTCCAGGTTGTGAATTATTTTATCCTGTCGCTCATAGTACTGGTATGCCTTTACCCCATGTGGCATGTGGCTATGGCCTCCTTCAGCAACAGCACAGAGCTGATGGCCCATTCCGGTTTTTTGTTGAAACCGATGGGATTCAACCTGCAGGCCTATGTCAAAGTGTTCCAGAATCCAATGATTCTGAAAGGCTATGCAAATACATTGTTTATCCTGATCGTAGGTGTTATACTGGATTTGATTATGACGGCTCTTGCTGCCTATTTCTTTTCCAGAAAAGATGTGATGTTTAAAAAACCGCTGATGCTGTTAATCCTGTTCACCATGTTTTTCTCAGGAGGTATGATCCCGTTTTACCTTACCTTGAAGGATATGCATATGATTAACAGCAGGTGGGGGCTGATTATTCCGTTTATGATCAGTACATATAACATGATCATCCTGAGAACCTCCTTTGAGTCCATCCCCGACAGTCTGACGGAAGCGGCGAAAATCGACGGAGCGGGGCATATGACGATTCTGTTCCGCATCATTCTGCCGCTGTCTAAGGCGATCATGGCGGTTATGGTTCTTTACTATGGCGTGTCCATATGGAACGGATGGTTCTGGGCATCCACGATTCTGCGGGACAGGGAGCTGTATCCGCTGCAGGTCATCCTGCGGGAAATCCTGATATCCAACGATATCCAGGCGATGAACGGAGGTGCGGGCGGGGACGCCGAAGCAATTGCGCAGAGTATCAAATATGCCACGATCATGGTGGCTACCGTGCCGATCCTTTTCGTGTATCCGTTCCTGCAGAAATATTTTACCAAGGGCGTGATGATCGGAGCCGTCAAAGAATAAGAGGTGGACCAAGGAGGAAAATCCTCTGCTCGTCAGAGGACAAATTTCTAAAGAAATTGCATTTTGCTCCGCAAAACAAGGAGGATTTGGGGATGATAACAGCAGAAGCATCCGGGATTACACTGTATTTGGATGAAAGGACGCTGCATATGGGCGTCAGGGCCGGGGCTGCGGATTGGAAATGGGCGGATAGCTTCCGCCCCGTCATTGTTACGGGGGAGGAAGCACTGGATTTTACACGCTGGCAGGAAACGGTGCATGAGCCGTTTGTTTCCGGAGTGGGGAAAGGAATCCGCTCCTCTTACCGGAGGCTGGATGGAAAGGAAGATTCCTATTCCTTTGAAACCGCTGTCTGGGTGGAAACGATGGAAGAGGATGGCGGCCGCTGTTCCGAAGGCGGGGCAAAGCTGTATGGAAGGGTTCATTTTGAATGGATTCCCGTCTGCGAAAAAGGGCTGTCCGTTAAGGAAGTGAGATGGCCCGGCTGTATGGACTTTGAAGAACCTCTTTCCGGCTGGCAGACACTTGTCAATGAGGGGCAGGGCCTGCTGATACCCAATAACTGGGACACGCAGACGGGTGAGCTTTCCTTTAACGGAAGGTTTCTCACCGCCGGAGGCTACATGCCCTGGTACGGGCAAATCAGGGAGCGTTCCGGCTATATTGCCATTGCGGCCACGCCGTGGAATGGGGGCGCCTGGCTGGAACATCCGGCGGGAGGTCCTTATACCCATATCGGAACCTGGTGGGAGCCGAGCCTTGGAAAAATGGATTATAAACGCTGCATGGAATATGTGTTTGCAGAAAACTGTGATTATAACGACCTTTGCAAGATATATAGAAGCTATGGGAAGGATACCGGGCTTCTTGTGACCCTTGAGGAAAAAGCGGCAAGGGTCCCTTCCGTAAAGGAATTGGCGGGCTGCAGCATCATGCACTGCGGCATCAAGACCAATGTGAATCCGGAATCGGATTTCTTTGACAAAGAGGATCCGGATAAAAACAACCATATCACCCCTTTTTCCGTGCGGGAAAAACAGCTGGAAAGCCTGCACAGGATGGGAGTGGAAAAGCTTTACCTGCATCTGGACGGCTGGGCACAGCCCGGATACGATAATAAGCACCCGGACTACCGGGGTGCCTGCCGGGAAGCCGGCGGCTGGGAGGGGATGAAGAGCCTGGCAGATACCGCGCATCGCTGCGGATTTTTATTCGGTATCCATGATCAGTACAGGGATTATTATCTGGATGCTAAAACCTATGACGAGGAATATGCCACCCGGCTGCCGGACGGCTCGATCCCGGTACATAAGAGATGGGCGGGAGGCCCGCAGACCTATCTGTGCGGCACCCAGGCACCTTATTATGTCAAACGTAATTTTCAGGATCTGTTCCGCCATGGCATCGGGCTGGACGGAGCCTATCTGGATGTGTTTACCTGCAATGAAGGGGATGAATGCAGCAATCCCAGGCACCGGATGACAAGACAGGAATGCTATGAATTTAGAAAACACTGTTTTGACTGGCTGCTGGCAAGAGGGATTCTAACCAGCTCGGAGGAGGTATCCGACTGGAGCATGCAGAGCCTGGTTTTCTGCCATTACGCGCCCTATTCTTTTATGCTTAAAAAGCCGGGTACGCCCCGGGAAGGAATTCCGGTGCCCTTGTTCAACCTGGTATATCATGACTGTGTGCTGGAGCCGTGGATGATGGACCGGCCGGAATCCGGGGAGGATCTGATGGGCTACGCGCTTCTCAATGGCGGGATGCCCTATCTGATCCGGGACGGTGCATATGAAAATACGGACGGCTCGTTTACCGACAGTTCCGGCATGGGGATTGAAGAAATGATAGCCCGCTGTAAGGTGGTACAGGCCGTTCATGAAAAGGTGGCATTTTGTGAAATGACCCGGCACGAGCTTCTGGATAGGGAAGGAAAGAAACAGCGGACCCTGTTTTCGGACGGGACCTGTGTGACGGTGGATTTGGCGGCCGGGGAGTATGATATCTCGGCCCGGCTGCCGTGAGGGGGCAAAGCGGAGAGCAGCTCAAATGCTTCCGGATTGTCATTTCCTTTGCGGTTACGGCGTTTCAAGGTTGATGCCCCGTTGCCTGCGGCGGGGTATTTGACCGGGCTGACCGCAGCCTTTCCATCTGCCGGTGCAGATAATCCTGATAGACTGTTAAATCAGCTGTTTTTTCTTCCTTTTCCATCACAGAAAGCAGCTGAAGGGCCCGATCCATTTCGGACAGCGCCGCCGGAATATCACCTGCTTCCTCCCGGCATTCTGCGGTTTTTACCATCATTTGCAACATATTTTCAAACGAAATCCATTTCTGCTTCTCCGCCGCTTCCCGTTTGGGTTTTCCGGTCAGAAGAAACGCCATTTCCGTCAGTTTTGTGAAAGTGATTTCCGGAAGCTGCTCAATGGCGGCCAAAGCGCTTATGTCATCCCCTTTTGCGTGGCAGGCGTAGGCCAGAAAACGGAGGGCATCATATTTTATGGCAGGATTATCCGTCCGTTCCGCCAGCCTGCCTGCCACAGAAATTGTTTCCTCCGGGTTTTCCGTATAATTCATGACATATAGAAGGTGGTGCAGCAAAGTATCATGATACGGATATTTTTGCAATCCTTCTTCAAGAAGCTTCCGGCTTTTTATGGGATCGGTTTCCCGATATTTACAGGCTTCCCGGCATATTTCATCTATATTCTGCCGGATCTCCTCCTGACGGAAGGTGAAGAGCTCGTCAATGGAGATCTGGAAATAACCGGCCAGGGCGGGAACCAGGGTGATATCGGGAAGGGCAATGCCGTTTTCCCATTTACTCACCGCCTGGAAGGATACGCCAATGCGGTCTGCAAGCTGCTCCTGAGTGATGCCGCGTTCCCTGCGTAAATCTCTGATTTTTTTCCGATAGACAGCTTCATTCGTTTTCCTCTTTTCTTGTTAACGGGAATGCTCTTTCTGTGATACAGTATAGCGCGGGCGGGGAAACAGGACAATAGCCGCTTGCGTGATCCGGACTCTACCGACAGTTGAAACCGTCGTTCAGCGTATCAGCGATACTGCAGTTTTCCTGTTCCCGTTCCAGGATATCCTTCAGACGCAGCCAAGTGTGTACGCCGTTGTATTGCAGACTGTTATTTTCCGCATAGCGGATTATCCCCTCCGCCAATAATTACTTTGGAAGCAATTACAGCCTTTATTCTTCTAACGCCGGCAGAAGAAGCTTCCTCCTTCAGGATTTTAAAAGAACCAAGTTCCCCAGTGTTTTTAGCATGAGGACCGCCGCAAATTTCCTTGGAATATCCCGGAATCGTGTATACCTTTACGATTTCTCCATATTTGCAGGAGAACACACCAACAGCTCCTTCTTCGTATGCTTTCTCTGGTGTCATTTCCTCTAAAATCACATCTATATTTTGTACAATAGCTTCGTTTACAATAGCTTCTACCTGCGTAAGCTCCTCCTTTGTCACCTTTCTTCCATAGGAAAAATCGAATCGCAAACGTTCAGAAGTGATATTACTGCCTCTTTGGGATACTTCTTCACCAAGAACCTTTCTTAGTGCTGCGTTCAACAAATGTGTTGCCGTATGAAGTCTGGCTGTCTGTTTATTATTGTCAGCTAAGCCTCCTGCAAACTTTCCTGCAGCTCCTTGCCTGGATTTATTTTGGTGCTCCTCAAATTTCTTACGAAATTCATCCATATCTATCCGGTGTCCTCTTTCTGAAGCAAGCTCAGATGTGAGCGCAATTGGGAAGCCATAGGTATCATATAATTTAAAGGCAAGTTCACCAGAAAGAACTCCATCGTGCCCGATATTATCAAGATATTTGTTTGCCTTTTTCAATCCATCATCCAGAGTCTTTGTAAATAAAGTAAACTCTTTTTGCAGTTGCTCTAAAATAAACGCTCTATTGTCACCCAATTCCGGATAGGCTGTTTTATATTGCTGAATAATTCCATCTGACAGTTCACACAAATAATTTGTATTAATGTCAGCCTTCTTAAATAAGCGGATTATTCTGCGAATCAATCTTCTTAAAATATAACCTTGTTCTGTATTAGATGGACTAATCTTCATTGGGTCACCCAGAATGAATGTGATAGTTCTGGTATGCTCGCAAATAATTCTCTTGTCCCTCTCTGACAAATCTCTTCCTTCTTTTTCCAGTATCTCTTCAACTCTTTGCATAACCGGGATAAACAGCTCAGTATCATACACATTTGTTTTTCCGTTAAAAATAGTCAGAACACGCTCTAGCCCCATTCCTGTATCCACATTCTTCTGTTTAAGTTCCGTAAACGAACCATCTGCCTCTTTGTTAAACTGCATGAAAACATTATTCCATATTTCCACATATTTTCCGCAGTGACATGACGGACCACACTTCGGACCACATTCAGACTTACCTATATCGTAAAATATCTCAGTGTCCGGTCCGCAAGGTCCTGTCTGACCTGCCGGTCCCCACCAGTTATCCTCTCTTCCATATCGGAAAATCTGGTCACTTGTAAGACCAAAGTGCTTCCAAATTTCTTCTGTCTCCACATCTGGCGGTACCAATTCATCTCCTTCAAACACCGTTACAGCCAATCGTTCTACAGGGATATGAAGATAAGCAGTCAGAAACTCAAAGCTCATGGTAATAGCTTCCTGTTTAAAATAATCTCCTAATGACCAGTTTCCCAACATTTCAAAGAAAGTACAATGAGTATCGTCTCCTACTTCGTCGATATCCTCTGTTCTGACACACTTCTGTATATTTGTAAGCCGCTTTCCGCTAGGATGTTTCTCGCCCAGTAAATAGGGTACCAACGGATGCATTCCTGCGGTGGTAAATAACACAGTCGGGTCATTCTCCGGGAGAAGAGACGCTGATGCGATTTCCTTATGCCCCCTTTCTTTAAAAAAGTTTACGTACATTGTTCTCAATTCATTTGCTGTCATGTTTCCTTCTCCTTTCTGACATTTCTCCAAAACAAAAAGCCCTAAGCTGATATAATATCAACTTAGGGCGAACTTTCATGTCCGTGTTACCACCTAATTTCAGATGTCTCTGCGCTCTGCACCCATTCATTTATTTATTTTTCCAGCTCCATCAGCACCGGAATCGGTGCTGAAGCCCATGCATGGCATAAGCTGGTATTCCACTTCTGATCCTTGCCCCATGCTTCATAAGCTGTAGTGGCGCCCTCCGACAGCATTTGAAACCAGGAATACCCGCTTTTATTTACGATCAGATCATAAGCAGCTTTTGGATATCCCAATCGAATCAGTCCATAGAGCACAAAATAAGATACATACACACCACAGCGTAAGCCTCTTTTCATGATAAATTCTGCAATCTTATTTTCCCTTGGCGCTAAATCGAAAAAGGCCGCAAAGGCATTCGCATGGAGGGAACTGTGTTTACTTATTGTAGAATCTACAAATAGCCCGGTTTTTTCATCAAAGAAGCTTTCTATAAATTGCTGTTTTAACCGTTCTGTTTCCGGGGGTTCTGAATCGGGGATATCTGAACTACCAGGCAGTCGTAAAAGTTTCCGTAATTCTTCCATGCACTGTTTCATTCCTATATATAAAGCATTTATGACATTATGACAGCCCTTTCCGATAGGGGCCTGGGGCAAAGCGAAATCATAATTATCGCGCAGATTCTCCGGCCAGTCTACAAGGTTCCATTTAGTGTTAACCTGTTCCAGCATGCCAAGATCGTTTTTAAACGGTTCAAAATACCTTTCGACACCTTCCGCTGCCGGATAAAGGTTTTTCAGAAAATCCATGTCCTTTGTAAAATGGTAATACATAAGAAGCTGATACGGATAGAGCAAGGAATAATCTGCAATTTCCTGCATGAAACTTCCTGGTGCCACAGCCATCATTCCCTTGCAGATCGCTGTGGAATGTGCGAAATCCATAAGAGCCTTTTTAAACAGCTTCGTATCACCTGTAAGGCAATATAATGCATGTGCCGTCACGGTCAAGTCACCCAGATACTGTCCTTTTTCGCGGCTGGGACAGTCCAAAAAACCTTCCTGACAACAATTTCTTACCGCGTTTTTACAAATCACCCAGATTTGCTGTACCAATGGATCCTCCGTGTGAAAACGGCATGTACTGTCATCAAAAGGATAATGTCTGAAACGGACTTTAAAATCCTTCATAGAAACCTTTGCCACTGTTATAAGCTGCACATATCGAAAGCATTTATATTCAAAGGTTTCCAGTTCATTGCTGCCGACAGCCAGAACGAGACGATCCTCATAACAACAGTTACATCTCATTTGATACCGCACCATGGCATCATGCGCAGCAGTTTTATCAATCGCTATCTTTGTATCAGGGGAAAGCAGTTCCTCTCCATAGCGAATGACAACTTCATCTCCAGCGTGACCTGTAATTTTCATATGGAAAGTTCCTGTTAATTCCTCTCCAAAATCCAAAAGATATCCATCTGAAAGCTTTTTTATCAGAACCGGTTTCCGTTCTTCCACCACCACATTATCACATGGCTGCGGAAGAAATACATGGTCATCATCCTTGCAGATAACCGCCATATCCCAATCAGAATCATCAAAGCCAACCATTTTCCACGCAGAAAGCTTTTTGCGGTTATCAATGATTTCATTAAACTGCGTATCATATCCTATCGTCTTGCTATAGCCGTATTCCTCCATAGCTCTGCATTTCCAGTTATTATCCAGCAGCTGTACACCATCCGCCCATAGATCGGCAATCATGCCCTGTCTGTAGTCGCCGCTGTTATAGGCCCGATTGACCAGTCCCTGATAATAGACATGAACAGCAATAACGTTTTCGCCCGTTTGCAGATAGTCCGTGATATCCACCTGATTATAATAATAGCAAAATGCGTAAGAATTGGCAGGACCCTGGGTAATATAAAAACCATTTACATAAAGAATGTAATGATCATCTCCTGAAATATGTAGAACAGCTTTTTTTACTTGTTTGGGGAGGTTAAAGGTTTTACGGAACATGGCGTGGCTGTTTTTTAAGTCTTCCCGGTGTTCAGGAAGCCGAAAAGAAGAATCCCATTCCCTGTGAAGCAGCGCAAGCGGTTTTAACGATTGAAATGGGGGACTGCATACCCACATGTTGTTCCATTCTTTTTCCTTATTACTCATACAAAAATTCCTCTATAGCCAGCTTTTTGAAGTTTATTTGCTCTTATTTACCGGTGCGTCTCCTACGGAATTTCTCTCGATCAGATTGCAGGAAAGCTGCTGGTCCAAATCCACATCCTCACCGGAAAGTATACTCAGCAGGGTCTGTGCGGCCAGTTCTCCTATATCATAGAGCGGAATATGAAGCGTGGTTATGGAAGGGAAGCTGTACGCAGAGCAGCTTCTGTCATCGAAGCCGATAACGGACAGCTCTTCCGGGACATTTATTTTAAGGCGGCGGGCCGCTGCTATGACGGCACAGGCCATAGGATCGTTCATGGCAAAGATGGCGGTGGGGCGATCCGGCATGGAAAGAAGCCGGCAGGCCTGTTCGTATGCCAAATCATAGCTCCAGTCTCCGGCAGTGATGAAGGACGGAGGAAGAGAGAGCCTGGCATCGACCATAGCGGCTCTAAATCCCATAATGCGCTGATGGACAAATTCCTGATCCAGACTTCCGGTTATGGTGGAGATACGTTTGTGACCGTGGCGGATCAGATATTGAACAGCCATTTTGGCGGCGCTGAAGTTATCATAAGTGACCGTATGATCATCGGGAGAGGCTGTACAGTAGGCAAACACAACGGGGGATTGGATTACATGGCGGATATGGCTTACATTACCAGAGTTTGCCCCTACATATATGATGCCCCTTGCTCTGGATGCCTCCAACAGATTCAGGCTGGAGTGAAGCAGCGCCGTGTCGTATTCGGAATGACTGTAGGAGCGCAGGTTACAGAGGGTGACGGTATAGCCGTGAAGGTCAAAATAGGCACATATGGCATCAATAATCGGAGGAGTATTAAAAGAAGATACTTCTTCTGCGATGACACCGATGGAATTGTAGTTGTTGGTTTTCAGACTTTTAGCCATGAAGTTCGGAACATAATTCAGCTCCTTCAGAGCCTTCCGCACTTTGGAAGCAGTATCGGGAGACACCTTCTTCGTCTGATTGATTACATTGGAAACTGTGGCTATGGAAACACCGGCCCGCTCGGCAACATCACGAATTGTAATCATGTAAAACCTCCCCAAGAATTAGTTTAAACGGTTGGGCTGCCTATATTGTAACAGAATAAAACGTTTAATACAAGGAAAGCGCATTATTTTAACGTTTTAAAAATTTTATACAGTTTTAAACTGGATAAATTGTATAAAGTTAACAAATAATTTAAAGATATGAGGACGATGTTGACAAAACAGTGATGCAATTATATACTTCATCAAAGATAAACGTTTAAATAAGTCTAAGGAATTAAAGGCTATTACAGTTTATTGAATTTTTACTGAAATATAAACAAAATTTATGAGAATATGCCATAAAAAGGAGCATATATGTCAAAAGTGAACAGAATGTTTGCGAAGAGAAGAGGAGGGTATCATGGAAAAAGCGAAAAAAACACTTGTCCGGGCATGGAATTATAAATGGATCTATCTGATGCTTTTACCTGTAGTCATTTATTTTATCGTGTTCCGGTATGCACCGATGTACGGCATTACCATTGCATTTAAAAACTACAATATTTTTAAGGGAATTTCCGAAAGTCCCTGGGTTGGATTTGAGATTTTTGAAAAAATCTTCGCAAATAAGAATTTCTGGTCAGCCATTAAAAATACGTTTATCCTGAATCTGGCATCGCTTGCAGTCAGTTTTCCGCTGACTATTATCGTATCTCTGATGCTGAATGAACTGGGACATGCGAAATTCAAAAAGATAACGCAGTCAATCCTTTACCTGCCGCATTTCATATCATGGGTAGTTGTTGCAGGAATCGCAACGAACATGTTTGCTCTGCAGGATGGAACGATCAATATGGTTCTGCAGAGACTGGGATTGGATTCGATACCGTTTTTGAGTGATAACGGATGGTGGATCTTTACCTATATCGCATGTAATGTGTGGAAAGAAATAGGATGGGGGACAATCATATATCTGGCAGCGCTTACCGGAGTTGATGAAAGCCTGTATGAGGCGGCTTATCTGGATGGGGCAAGCAAGTTCCAGCGCCTGATTTATATCACCCTGCCGAGCATTAAATCGGTTATAGTGACCATGCTGATCCTTTCCCTGTCCAAGATGATGTCAATCGGACTGGATGCCCCTCTGCTTCTGGGAAACAGCAAGGTCATGGGAGTATCGGAGGTAATCAGTACTTATACATACAGAATCGGTATTGAGAAGGCATTATACAGTGATTCGACAGCGATCGGATTGTTCCAGTCGGTTGTAAATATTATTATCCTGTTCGCTGCAGACCGGTTTGCTAAATTAATAGGTGAGGAAGGAATTTTATGAGGAGGAAAACATGTCTGTAAGAAAATTGACAAAGAAAAAAATAACGCTGGGTGTTGCGCTGAATTATATTCTGATCGCTCTTTTGACATTTGTATGCCTGTATCCTTTTTTGAATGTGCTTGCCTATTCCTTTAGCGGATATAATGCAGTTCTAGCCAAAGAGGTTACCTTTTATCCGATCGGTTTTACTCTGGATGCCTATAAACAGATACTGGGAAGAACCACAATCTGGACTGCCATGAAAACGACGGTTATCGTTACTCTTTTAGGTACTGCTTTAAGCCTGCTGCTCACAACTTTCGCAGCATATGCGCTTTCCATTTCGGATCTTCCGGGAAGAAAGGTGCTGACAGGTATGATTCTGTTCACGATGTATTTCGGAGGGGGCATGATCCCTACATTTCTGGTAGTTAAGAATGTGGGACTGTATGACAGCCTTGGTGCACTGTTTATTCCGCAGGCGGTAAGCGTATTCAATTTTATCGTAATGAGAACTTTCTTCAGGGAATTGCCTGAAAGCCTGCAGGATGCCGCCCGGATAGACGGAGCTTCCTATATGCAGGTGCTTGTCAAAATTATTCTTCCGCTGTCGCTGCCGATTATTGCGACTATAGGACTGTTTTATGCGGTTGGATACTGGAACTCTTATTTTGAAGCATTGATTTATATACAGGATGTTGATAAGTATACGCTCCAGCTCAGGCTGCGCTCCTTATTGTTTGGAAACGAGCTGACCAGCGCAAATTCAGCAGATAACGTTGTAGGCGCCATGGTATTGCCTCAGTCTTTGAAAATGGCAATCGTGACGGTTTCAACGGTTCCGATACTGATTGTTTATCCATGGCTTCAGAAGTATTTTGTTAAGGGCGTTATGCTTGGTTCTGTGAAAGGGTAAGTCTGGCCGAAAAGGTCATGATATAAAGCTTTATGAAAAAGTAGAAAGGGGAAAATTTAATGAAAAAGAAAAAAGTTCTTACAGGTCTTCTCGCATTGGCAATGACAGCATCATTATTTGCCGGATGCGGAAATGCCGCCGAAACCAACAATGGAGGCAGTCCTGCTGCGGACACCAGCGGCAGCGAAGCCGTGGCTGCAAGTGAAGCGGGAGGGGAGGAACAGGCGTCTTCCGGCGGATATCAGACTACATACGGTTCTAAACAGTTTGATGACGTGACGATTCAGGTTGAATTGTTTGACAGAGAAAATGCTCCCGAAGGGTCAACTATTACGGATAACAAATGGACAAAGTATATTCAGGAGGAAATGAAGAAGGTTGGTATTAACGTTGAATTCGTTATTGTTCCCAGAGCTGACGAGATTGATAAGATGACCAGTATGATGGCAGGAGGAATAGCTCCTGATATCGTACTGACTTATACCTACTCGAAAGCCAAAGAGTACTATGATCAGGGCGGTGTCTGGGATCTGTCAGAGTTTATTGACGGTGAAGGACAGGCTGAAAACTTAAAGAAGTACCTTGGAGAAAGTGTTATTGATATGGGAAGAATCAACGGGGATGAGCTGTATGGTATCGTGGCCAGACGTGCAACCACTTCCCGCAGTAACTTCTATGTCAGAAAGGACTGGATGGATGCACTTGGTCTTGAAGTGCCGGCCACTGTTGATGAGTTATACGATTTTCTGGAACAGATGGTTAAGAATAATCCGGAAGGAAAGACGGATGTAATCGGAACTACGCCCTGGGATGACGGATACTTCCTTGCAGCGTTTTCAAAGCTGGCATCCGATCCTGTGCAGTCTCTCGTTTCCTGTAAGCTTACAAGGGATTACGTTGATGAGGGAATGAAAGAGTTCTATCGTTTTAGAAATAAGCTTTATAATAATGGACTGGTACATCCTGAGTATTATGCGATTCCGACAGATGACTATATCAGTTATATTGTAAATGGCAACATGGCAACCTTTGAGGATCATGTCAACGCTAATATTGACGGCAGAAACGGCTATGCCCTGCAGACGCTGAGAACCAATTACCCTGAGGCTGATCTTGTGGCTATCCCGCCTCTTAAGAATGTCTGGGACGACAAGCAGTATACCACAACCTACTCGGAGGGTGGTCTGATCGCATTCATTCCCAAGACTGCAGATGAAGAAACGGTGGAAGCATGTGTTACCTATCTTGACTGGATGTGCACCAAAGAGGGAGGCTTTGCTGTTTCCCACGGATTTGAAGGGGAACATTTTGAGTATGATGAGGAAGGTGTCCCCGTTATTATCGATGCCGAGTACAATACAGCGGATAAAAACTGGATTAATGCCGATCTGTTTATTACAGGTAACGGAGGCTATTTTGAAACCGTAGAAGATTACAATAAGGCAACTGCATACCAGTATCCGGGATATGAAGATCACTTTATTCAGGGCCAGGAATATGCATTAATGGGAGATCATATCGGGGATATCGATGATTCTCTTTATACATCTCCTTCCCAGGCTGAACTTGCAGCAGACATTAACCTTGCCAAAGAAGAGTGGCTTGTTAAAGTCATCACATGTCCGGAAGCAGATTTTGACGCCAACTGGGATTCTTACATGGCAGCATTGAAGGAAGCCGGTGTTGAAACGATACACGAAGAGCGTACTGCCTATTTTGAAAGCAGATAAACGGATGTAAAGTGGAAGGTATCTGAGAGGGTACTGAACAGCTACAGTTTACGTAATAAATAATGAAGATGATTGAGCGCCCGGTCAGCTGCCGGGCACTCTGTCTAACCGATGATGCCAAAAGGCGGACTATATTATGAAAACAGATTTTTTTGAAGATATTCGGAACGGAAAGAAAAGATCGACAGCCTATCTGGAATATGTTATAGATAGCGAGGAGTCAAATAAATATCTGAAATATGATCTATTAAATAATTTTCAGACGGTTTATTTTGAGCTGGCAAGACTTGAACTTTTTAACAGAGGAATGGAAACCGGTCCGGTTCATATTCCTTATATTCAACGCTCTCTCTACAGGGTAAATGAAAGACTGGACTGCGGTGACTTCGTAATTCCGGCCTTTTTGACCATATTATACCGTTACAGCGATTCGCCGCTTTTGACAAAGGAAATAGTAAAAGAGTTGGAGGATTCTGTCCTCAATTTTAAATATTGGATTGATGAGCCTGGTGTGGACATTCACCTTCCCTGCTATTTTACGGAAAATCATCAGATCCTGTTTCACTCTGTTGAATATCTGGCAGGACAGCTCTATCCGGACAGAGTATTTACTAATAACGGGGAAAAAGGAGCGTGGCATAGAGAGCATGGACGCACCTATTTAAAACGATGGCTGACATGGCGGAAACGTTTCGGTTTTTCGGAGTGGCTTTCAAACGGATATTATGCCGAGGATATGCTGGGGCTTCTGATCCTGGCGCAGCTTGCTGAAGAAGAGGAAATACGCAGTGCGGCAGAGGGCCTGATGGAGCTTCTGTTCTTTGATATTGCCGTACATTCCTTTAAAGGAAATTTCTGCCCGACAAATGGAAGAATGTACAATGCCCCCACTATGAATCCGGAATTTTCTTCTGCGAATGCTATGGCTGCAGAGCAGTGGGGAACAGGATATGTGGACGGAGGTCTGGAGCCTGCCGCTATTTTACTGGCAGTTTATGATTACCAGTGCAGTGACGTTATCTGTGAGATTGCGGTTAATCCGCCAGAAGAATCAGAAAATAAACAGAGAATGAGCCTGAATGTGGAAGATTCCGAACGATACGGCATTGATCCGTCTGCTTTTGATAACATTATGCTGTACTGGAGTATGCATACATTTTATCATCGTTCCGTTATAAAAAATTCCAGAAAATTCTGCCCGGCGTGGTATAATATAGATGCGGCGGTTGCAGCGAACCTGGAGAAGTTTGAGATGTGTGATGCGGCAGGTGTGTACACGGATCCCGATCCCAATGCATCCGCATTGACACAGGTGGAGATTTATTCTTATCAAACGCAGGATTATATGTTAAGCTGTGCTCAGAACTACAGAAAAGGAAGAGGTAATTTCCAGCAGCATATCTGGCAGGCTTCTTTGGGGGGACGGGCTATTGTGTTTGCAACGCATCCCGGTTCCGGTGAATATAAAGGAAGGCCGAATTACTTTGTGGGAAACGGCTGTATGCCCAAAGCAACCGCATACAAGAATGTACTGATCTCTATTCACCGTATTCCGGCGGACAGTGCACATGGTCTTTGTACGCATGCTTATTTCCCGCAGAGAGAGTTTGATGAGGTAGTAATGAAAGATGGATGGATTTTCGGAAGGAAAGGCGAGGGATATGCAGCGCTTTACTCTCTGAAAAAGGGTTGGTGGAACGATAAAAACCCCGAATTATTCCGCTCTGTTTATAAGGATAATTGGGAGGAAGAGTACGAGAGGGCCCTTCCCTATGATTATTGGGTTCCAGGCCACGCAAATGCTTGGATCTGTGAAATGGGGGATCAGAAAACCTATGGAGGCTTTGAAAAATTTGCAGAAGCGGTATCGGCGGCACGCGTGGAAGGAGATACCTTTGGTATCAGTTATCAGTCACCGTCACTGGGACTCGTTACTTCCGGATGGGATAAGCCTTTTATAGTGGACGGATGTGAAATTGAAGTGGATCATTATAAAAGGTATGATAATCCTTATTGTCAGGCAGAGTTTGATACGAATATGTATGAAATATCATATCATGGGAAGACGCTTACCGTGGATTTTAAGGATATGGGAGATTTGGTATGAAGAAACTTACCCTTTTCGAACCGGAGTGGAGTATTGCAAAGGATATGGGAACGCTCAAGTCTCAGCTTTTGGTAATAGCAGACCGATACGTGGGAGCAAATCCGCCTACAACCTTCCGGGTGCGTGCGGTCGGCAGGGATCAGTTTGTACAATCTTCTGATGGAAGCTGGAAGCTTGATTTGACTTCTAAATTAGGAGCCGGTACAGATGGATATTCCATAATTGGCGGTATTTTGATGAGCGGCCTGGAAAAGACGGTTACCATAGGAATAACCTGTTTTTCTCCGGTAGAACTTTATTTAAACGATAATCTGATATTTCGTTCGACGTTTACGGATGAAATCAACCAGAATCTGTGGCATTCGATCGATGCTGAACTGAAACAGGGAAGGAACACGCTCACTTTGCTATGCAGAAGGACAGCTGCCGGTTTTGGCTGTCAGATTTCCCTGCCCCAGACAACCGTTTTGTCACCGCTGGAAGGAAGAGAAGGACAGGCAGGATGGGTATGGTCGGATTTGCTGGAGACAAAACCTGTGTGGAAGAGCGAGGCGGGAGACGGTCTGGATTGGAATTCGGAAGAGCTCGATCTTATCCATTGGAATCCGGACGCGGAAAAAGAAGCGATTGGTGCAGTCACTCCGCAGCAGAGGTTATTTCCTGAAGGCAGAGGATACTGCATTGCATGGTGTAAGCTGGAGAGGAGAGCAGAAAAGACGAAGGCGTGTTCCATGGTAATAGAGAGTTTCGGATATAATAAAGTATATCTGGGAGGAGAATTACTGCTTGCGTGTGAAGCAGGAACTTTTGAAATCCCTGTTCCCTTAAACGGCAGTGCGGATTTAAAGGTGATAAGCAGATGCACCGGAATGGCTTATGGCGCTATCGTACGGACAAAAGGATGCGGCATTCTGTCCCCCGGAAAAATAAATGGAACGTTTGAAAGCTGGGTCTATACTGGATGCTTTGAATCAGAGTGGGAAGCAAAACAGGAAGAGCTGTTTAATATACTGGTAATGCCCGGCGGAAAAAGATGGCTTCTTGACAGCAAAAATTTATGTCTCCGAACATTTTTTGAAGGCTCTTATGGTGATAAATACTGGGTCAGTCAGGGGGGAAGTGCTTTTGGAAGGTGGGATTATCCGCTGGGAGTAACACTTTTTGGCCTGCTCAGAACCGCTGTGAGCCTGGGAAAAGAGGATATTACATATTATGTTGAGAGCCATATAAAAACATGCGTATCCCTGTATGAATCAGCGATTTTTGATAAATCGCTGAATGGATATCCCGCCTTTGATCAAAATCTGGTGCGGCTGGAGTGCCTGGATGACTGCGGCTCTATGGGTCTTGCCATGCTGGAATGCTATAAGCTGGATCCGGATGAGAGATACTTGGAAATTGCTGACCGCATCAGGGAATTCATTGTACATAAGCTTCCGAAGCTGGAGGATGGAACCTTTTACCGTCCGTCCGCCGGTTCCCATGGCACTGCTACAATCTGGGCTGACGACTTATATATGAGTACGCCGTTTTTAAGGTGCCTTTATGATATTACTGGTGATATAGAGGTGCTTAAACTGGCGGCCGGACAGTTTCTGAAGTTTTCTTCCTATTTATTTATGCCGGAGGCAGGTGTGTTTTCCCATGTATATGATCTGAGCAGGAAATGTGCAACGGGGATTCCCTGGGGACGCGGAAATGGATGGGTATTATTTTCGCTGGCCTATTTTCTGGATGGCTTGACGGAAGAGGCGGAGAATTATAACGACCTCATGAAGCTGTTCCTGACGCTAAGCCATTCTTATCGAAAACTGCAGGGCGAGAAAGGATTGTGGCATCAGGTGCTTACGGATCCTTTGTCTTATGAAGAAGCCTCCTGCACCGCTATGTTTACGTTTGCTTTTTGTAAAGGCATCAAGAACGGGTGGTATGGAGAGGAAGCGCCTCTTTACAGAGAAGCGGCCGAAAGAGGATTTAAGGGATTGACAGAATATTGTATTGACAGAGACGGATCAGTCCACGGCGTATGTAAGGGTTCAGGATTCTCGTTCACAAAGGAATATTACAGTGACGAATTGTTTTGGGTGACCAATGACAATCATGGTATAGGGATTGTCCTGCTTGCAGGTAACGAACTGCTGTCCTTAGACAGCACGATGAAAAATTAATTTAACGGGGAAAATAAAATGATGATGTATACGGACAGCTCCAGAGGGCTGAATTTTGCAAAGGATCCGGCAGTAGTCCGTTTCCATAATCAATATTATATGTATTATACACTGAATCCCGGAAAGGCCATGCCGCAGAATGTATGGGGGATTGGGATTGCCCGGAGCACAGATTTGGAGAACTGGGAAAAAATTGCGGATATCGATCCGGAAGGCGAGCTGGAAGCTCCGGGGATCTGTGCTCCCGGTGCCTTTGTCCACGAAGGGAAGGTGCATCTTTTTTATCAGACGTACGGACGTTTTGAAAAGGATGCAATCTGTCATGCCTGGTCTGAGGATGGGATTCATTTTACCAGAAATACAACAAACCCGATTCTGCGGGCGGAGGGCGGCTGGAACAATGGAAGAGCTATTGATGCAGATGTCTGTGTTTTTCGGGGAGAACTGTTCTTATATTTTGCAACCAGAGATCCGAAAGGAAAGATACAGATGCAGGGTGTCAGCAAATGCCCTCTGGACGGAGAATTCAGACGGGACAGCTGGAAACAGTGTTGTGAGGATGCGATTCTGAGGCCGGAACTTCCCTGGGAACAGGATTGCATTGAAGCGGCGGCAGCGCTGTGCAGATATGAGAAGGTCTATCTGTTTTATGCGGGAGCCTATAATAATTGCCCTCAGCAGGTGGGAGTAGCTGTCAGTGAGGATGGGATTCATTTCAGGAGGCTGTATGATGAGCCTGTCCTGAAAAACGGCGCTCCCGGAAGCTGGAACGCCTCTGAGTCCGGGCATCCCTATGTATTTGAGGATGAGGATGGCCGCGTGTATCTGTTTTATCAGGGAAATAACGACAATGGGAAATCATGGTACCTGTCTAAGGTGGAGATCCAGTTTGAAAAGGAAATGCCGTCTGTGAAAACAGAGCGGGTTTAAATGTGTTTGAAAATGCATTCCCGCCGTCCCGCTTTGCGTGGGAAAAGTGTGACACTGGGGCTGTGGGCAAGGAGGAAACAAGGATATGAATATTGCGGTTCTGTCAGATATACACGGCAACTATGTGGCGCTGGAACGCTGTCTGTCCCATGTGTATTCGAGGCATATTGACACCTTTCTTTTCTTAGGGGATTATGTCGGCGAACTGGGATATCCGGAACGTTCGATGCAGCTGTTATATGAACTCAATAAAAGGTTTCCATGCTGGTTTATCAGGGGAAACAAAGAAGAATACTGGTTTTCTTACCGTGACGGCGGGGAGCAGGGGTGGAAGGATGGATCTTCCACAAGCGGTTCCCTCTTGTATGCATACCGCCGCCTGTCACCGGAGGATCTGTCATTTTTTGAAAAAATGGAAATATCCCGGGAAATAAAGCTTGAAGGCTTTCCCGTATTTACCGCATGTCATGGATCCCCGTACCGGGTGAATGACAAGCTGCTTCCGGAGGATGAAAAGACAATGCGGATAATGGATCGTGTGGAAACACCGCTCGTTCTGTGCGGGCATACCCATGTACAGAGAAAAATAGCGTATGGGGAAAAAAACGTTTTGAACCCCGGCGCGGTGGGAATCCCGCTCGGCAGCGGCGGAAAGACGCAGTATATGATACTGCATGGGGAAAACGGCGCATGGAGGGAAGAATTTATCAGCCTGTCTTATGATACGGACAGGGTGATCCGGGAAATGTATGAGGCAGGCATGCAGTTTCATGCCCCTTACTGGAGCCTGATAACGGAGAAGATTCTCCGGGAAGGCAAGGTATCTCATGGAACGATTCTGGGACGGGTTATGGAATTGTGTAAAACGGATTGCGGCTGTTGTAACTGGCCCGATATCCCGGAGAAATACTGGGAGCAGGCAATCGGTGAACGGCATTGGAAGAAGGGGGAGGATGCGGATAATGAAAATAGTACGGCTGTCGGGAGAGGATAAGGAAAAGCTGTCGGAATGCGCCCGGCTTTTGCTGGAATGCTTTGCGCATGCCTGGAATACATGGGAGGAAGCGGAGGCGGAAATTCCCTGTCTCCTGGAAGCGGGCCCGGTGCTGGCGGCGGTGGAGGAAGAGCAGGTTCTCGGTTTTGTGGGTGCCCGACCCACCTACGGGCCATATGGATGGGAACTCCATCCGCTGGTGGTGAAAACGGGAGCAAGAAAACAGGGAATCGGCAGTCTGCTTGTAAAGGAAATCGAAAAAGAAGCGCTGGAGCAGGGGGCTGTCGTCCTGTATCTGGGGACGGACGATGAGGACGGTGCCACAAGCCTTTCCAGAGGGGATCTTTTTATCGATACCTTTCAAAAAATAGAAAATATAAGGAATGAGAAAAACCATCCCTATGAATTTTACCAGAAAAACGGTTATCGTATCGTGGGAGTCCTGCCGGATGTGAACGGCTATGGCAAACCGGACATTTACATGGCGAAGAGACTGCGTGAAAAAGGAGGAGAATAACAATGGAACTTATGGAATTGCTGGCAGGAAGGCGTACCTATCGGAGATTCCTGCAAAAAGAGATAAGCAGGGATATTATTGACGAAATTCTTTATGCGGCAAGGCTGGCCTCCAGCGCTGCCAATAAACAGCCTTTGAGCTATGTGGTGATCCGGGATGCCGGAAACGTGGAAGATGTTTTTCAATGTACCCGGTGGGCAGGCTATCTTCCTCCCGGGGACGGCCAGCCGAAGGACGGGGAGAAGCCGGTCCTGTTCATTGCGGTAGTTGAGAACCTGTCTGTCAGCCCGGACTGTGATACGGACGCCGGCCTGGCTATTGGAAATATGACACTGGCGGCCTGGAACCACGGCGTGGGGAGCTGTATCATCGGCGCATGTGACAAAACAAAGCTTTCCGCGATGTTCGGACTGACGCAGGAGCAGAAGCTGCACACGGTGGTAGCGTTCGGTTATCCATCCCACAAAAGCCGCATTACGGATGCGGAAGAACCCGGGGATATCAAATATTACCTGGATGAGAACAGAGATTACGTGGTACCTAAAAGAAAAAGGGAGGATGTGGTAACCTTTCTCTAAGGATAAGGTTTTGCCGGCCATTTAGGAGAAAAGGGGAAAAAGAAAAACAACAGCTGCAAAAGTGTAAAAAGCATGGTATCTGCCGTGCTTTTTTACATTTCAGGCAGGATTCACGCCATTCCCCGGTTTTTAAGAAAAGCTTAAGTATTTTGCTTTTCTTAGTACTTGACAATACATAGTAGTATACATAATATAGTAATTGACGGAGACTTTTTTTAATCGTTCAGCAGGCCGGTGCTGCCGTATCGGAGGGTATGGTGCAAAGCCAGCCGGAAGCGGAAAAGTAACCATTTCGGAAACATGTCGGTAAATTTTTAAGGGAGCAGGAAAATGGATAAAGATGAATTTTTGAAGGAGCTGCAATCGTACCTCTCTGTTTTGGAGGAGGGGGAACAGGCGGATATTCTGGAAGAATATGCCCAGCATATCGATATGAAAATCAGTGCGGGGCTCAGTGAGGCGGAGGCTGTCCGTTATTTTGGAAATGTACGGGAGCTTGCAGCCAGGATTCTTGAAGCCTACCATGTGAATCCGGGATACCGGGATTTAGGGGCGGACGGAGGAATGACTGCCTCTGAACCGGAAAAAAGTTCGGTGTTTAACGAAATAGCTGATACCCTGGAGGAGACTGCCGGACATATTGCGGATTATACGGTGGATACCGGCAGGGCAATAAAAAACATGGGGAAACAGTTTCTGGTGACAGCCGGAGAGATTATGGAAATAATCGGAGAAGTTTTAGGCGCCCCGTTCCGTTGGCTGGGAGACTGGATCACGGGAGAAAAAGTTGGCGGAGGCATACGGGACGGGGAACTTTTGCAGCAGGGATCGGAGGATGCGAGGCCGGAGACGGACAGGGCCGGTTTTGATAGGGGAAGCAACGGCCTTGGGAATATGTTTGGGGAAATCGGCATTGTTTTTTCGCAGTTCTTTTTATGGTGCGTCAGATGGTGCCGGAACATTGTTGTGATTGCGGCGGCTTTGTGCGGCGGCATTTGCGGCTTGTTTCTGTTATTCCTTCTGGCAATGCTTCTTGTATTGCTGCTGCAGGGATACCCCCTTGCAGGAGTTACTGTTGCCTGCTTCGGAGGGGTATTGTGCGCGGGGGCCTTTACCTTCTTTTGCACTACGCTTCTGATGCACAGGCGGGTATAGGGAGCGTTTCGCCGTAATTCTGTTTCACATTGACCAGCCATACAAATCTGTCATATAATCCGTATAGATAACAGCAACGGAAAACAGGAGGAAGAATTGTGGCAAAATTACGAAAAATGCTGGGAGCGGCTGACTCTCCCTATATATTGTCGCTGATGCGGCTGATAGAAACACAGAGTAAGACAACAATTGCGGATTGGTGCGTCGATTATGCTAAGGCCCACATCCTGGAAATTTATCAAAAAGCATATCCGCAGGATGAGAGAGTCCCCCGGGTGCTTGCTGCTTACCGGCAGTTCCGTCAGGGGGAAGACAAAGTCTCCGCGGGAATAAAGGTGCCGGAGTTGAAAAAGGCGGTAGCCCGGGCAAATGACGCGGCGAAGGAAGCGGATGCAAATCCGGCAGCCCAGGCGGCGGCCAGAGCGGTGGGACAGGCCGCCGCATCCATCTATACGCCCACCCATTCCCTTGGGCTGGCATTTTATGGCGCGGCAGCTATCGCCTATGACCGTGTGGGGCTGGAAGAAAAGCCGGAGGTATATG
The DNA here is from genome assembly GCF_003478085.1 of Eisenbergiella sp. OF01-20. NCBI lineage: Bacteria > Bacillati > Bacillota > Clostridia > Lachnospirales > Lachnospiraceae > Eisenbergiella > Eisenbergiella sp. OF01-20. The sequence goes on from NZ_QUES01000006.1 coordinate 185,407, forward strand.
ACGGGATTGCAGCACAGGAATGTGAAAAAATGGAAGCGGCGCTGCGCGCGGTGGCGGTAGAGGATGAACCAAACCCTGCTAAAATCAATTGGTATTGCTGAAACAAGATAGAAAAGATAGAATAGAAACAGGAGGAAACGGTAAATGGAAAGGGAAGAGCTGCTGGCGCTCGTTAGGGAAATGAGGGAGGATGACAGGAAAAGGCGGGAGGCCTCAGGGGTCCCCGCGGCAGGAGAAGAACGCTTCGTACCGGTAAGGGGAGGAAAAGCAAGGATCCTTTACTACCCCGCAGAAGCAGGAGCCCCTGTTTTCTTCAACGTACACGGAGGCGGTTTTGTAGCGGGAACTCCCGAAGGGGATGACCTGTTCTGCCGGAGAGTGAATGAACAGCTGAAGATCCATGTGGTGAACGTGGAATACAGGCTTGCGCCGGAGTGCATGTTTCCCGGGGATAAGGAAGATGTATACGACGTGGTTTCCTATATATGTGCCCACCCGGAAGAATATCCGGCGGACAGAACCAAAATGATTATCGGCGGGCACAGTGCAGGGGCGAATATATCCGCAACGGTCTGCCTGATGGCGAAAAAATCCCGGGAATTCTGTTTCGCGGCTCAGATACTGGATTACCCGCCGCTGGATATTTATACTCCCGCCGGGCAGAAATTCTATACCGAGGGAGCTATTCCCCCTCAGGTAGCCGAAGTCTTTAATGCCTGCTACCGGAAGGAAGAGGATGCCAAAAACATCCTGTGTTCCCCTTATTGGGCACAGCCGCAGGATTTGGAGGGACTTCCCGATGCCCTTGTGATTACCTGTGAGATTGACTCTCTCCGGGAAGAAGGGGAAGAATATGCCAAGAAGCTTATGCAGGCCGGAGTAGAGGTTACCGGAAAACGGTTTATGAAAGCCGCCCATGGCTTTACAATGGCGGAGGACGAAGCGGGAATAGCCGGGCAGCAGTATATGATTGACTATATGAAGAGAAAACTCAATGGATAAATGCCGCCGGCATTTATCCGGACGGAAAAAACAAGATAAAAAAGGATGCCGTTTCCCACCGGGAAAGACATCCTTTATTTTTATCCATACTTCATTTTCCATTCTAGCACACTGCAAAAATAAAGTCTAGTAATATTTTTTGTTTTGAGTAAAATGTTCTATATGGAAGGTAACCGTTCAGACGGCCTCTTGTGTCTTGTGGGCGTCTGATCGATTACATATGCAAGAGCCAGAAACAGCGCATGAAAGGAGCAGAACATGAAGCCGGAAGAGAATAGAACGGTCCCCGGAGCATTCCAGCAGGAGGAAGAAGCATATCTTGCCAAAACGTTGGCAGTAGTCCGGGATAATGTGAAAAATTACGGCAGTGAAGTGTCCCGGATGCAGGCGGACATTGATGAAATGCTGGAACATTACCATGACAACAACGTGGAAGTCCTTACGCTCCTGAATAACACGGTTACCATGCACGCTCATATGAAGCGTGCGCTTGCCCGGAATGAAAAGGCGCTGAAGAAGCCCTACTTCGGAAGGATCGTGTTCCGGGATGAGGAGCTGAAAAGGGAAGAATCCCTATATATCGGCAAGGGAGGTATTTCCAGGGATACCACCCACTGGATGGTAGTGGATTGGAGGGCCCCGGTAGCCAACGCGTACTATGAAAACGGCCTCGGGAAATGCACCTATCCTGCACCGGGGGATAAACAGCGTAAAATAGACCTGAAAAGGAAGCGTACCTATGAAATCGAGAACGGAAAGCTTCTGGATTATTATGATTCCGAGGTGGTGACCAACGATGAGCTTCTGACCAAATACCTGGCGAAAAACAAACAGGCGGTGCTGGGGGAAATCATTGCCACCATACAGAAGGAGCAGAATGATATCATCCGTAAATCCCCGTACCACAATATGATTGTCCAGGGTGTTGCCGGTTCCGGAAAAACCACGGTAGCCATGCACCGGATTTCCTACATCCTTTACAACTACCCGGAACGGTTTAAGCCGGATGATTTTTACATTGTGGGAAGCAACCGGATCCTGTTGAATTACATTACGGGGGTACTGCCGGATCTGGATGTTTACGGCGTCCGCCAGATGACAATGGAACAGCTGTTTGTACGGCTGTTATATGAGGACTGGGACGATGCAAAGTACCGGATTCGGGCAACCGACAGGGTGGGGAAGAAAGGCTGTGTCCGGGGAACCTTGGGATGGTTTAAGGATCTGGAAGCTTATTGCCGCAATCTGGAATGGCGTGTTATTCCCAGAGAATCCATCTATTTGAACCCCAGGCAGTTTGTGGAAGGGTTCCGGGACGGGAAAACCGGTGTTTTTGATGAAACGCAAGGGAAACCGGCGAAGCCGGGGGATCTCGTGGAGCTTATGCCCCGGGACGCCGTGGAACGCTATATCCTGCAGAACCCTTCCGTATCTGTCCAGAGTAAAATTGATATGCTTAATGAAAGGATCCTTAGTAAAGTAAAAGATGAGTTCCTGGGAAAAGGCGTAAAATATACGGAAGCGGAACGTAAAGCCATACAAAGGGCTTTCCGGGGCCGGTATGGGGGGAAGACATGGAAGCGCTCCATATTCGATATCTATGAGGATTTCCTAACAGGACAGATACGTAAGGGGTGTGATGTGGATATCCCCGGCACGGAATTTGATGTGTATGATCTGGCGGCGCTGGCCTATATTTATAAGCGTATCAAGGAAACGGAGGTAATCAGCGAGGCTCATCACGTAGTGATCGATGAGGCACAGGATTTTGGGATGATGGCTTATGCGGTACTGGATTTCTGCATCCGGGAATGTACCTATACCATCATGGGTGATGTTTCCCAGAATATTCATTTCGGATATGGCCTGAATGACTGGGAGGAACTGAAGGAACTGCTTCTTTCCGGGGAAAGGGACAGCTTCGGGGTGCTGAAAAAGAGCTACCGGAATACGGTGGAAATATCGGATTTTGCTACGGATATCCTTCATCACGGGCAGTTTTCCAGCTATCCGGTGGAACCGATTATCCGTCATGGAAAAAAAGTACAGGTGCAGAAAACCGGGGACAGGGATGCTCTGATCCGGAAAGCGGCGGCAGTGTGCCAAAGCTGGCAGGAAAATGGTTACGACACCATCGCCGTGGTATGCAGAGACAGAGAAAATGCGGCAAAGACAGCCGCCGAGCTGGATAAATACATCACCGTCCAGGAAAGTGATTTGGAAAAGGCCGTTTTTGACAAAGGGATCATGGTGCTTCCTGTGGAATATACCAAAGGCCTGGAATTTGACGCCGTACTAATCCTGGATCCCACGTTGGACGAATACCCGGTGGAGGACGGACATGCCAAGCTGTTATATGTGGCGGCAACCAGGGCCTTACACGAACTTCATGTGCTGCATACCGGAAACCTCACCGGACTGATAGCCGATCCCCTTCCGAAAAGGCCGGCTCCGGCCAGACCCATGGAGGAAAAGGGAAAAGAGGAAACTAAAAAGAACGAAAAAAGGAAGATACCGAACACGGATAACGGCACCGTATCCAAAAAGCGGATCTCCATAGTCTGCAATCCATCGCCCGATAAGGGCGTCCAGACACATTCCGCAGCCGAAAAAGCGGTACTTCCGGTGAAGAAGCCTTCTGCTGTTCCCGCCGGACGACAGGCAGCCGCATTCTCCGTGGGCAGCCGTCCCGGTGTGGGAAGTTCTGCCGGTGTGGGAAACTCTTCTGGTGTAGGAATCCCTTCCGGTGTGGGAAAACCCTCCGTTTCAGGTACAGGAAGCAGAAGGCCCGTCATCGTTCCGGCCGCCGCGACAACGGAAGCCCGGCCGCGGGGAAATGTCCCGGCGGCGGGAAACCGGCCCGTTTCAAAAGAGATGGCTTCTGCCGGGAAAGGCAATACCGCCCCCGCATTCGGGGATCTGCCCGCCACGGAAAAGCTGCGTCCGGCCGGCCATGGAAAGCTTGATTTGGCAGTGCGGTGGGTTACGAAGCAGCCGGACGGCCTTTATATCCAGAGCAGGTACGGCATCCTGCGCCTGAGCCCGGTGGGAAGCGCCATCGTACGTGTGACCTTTGCGAAGGGGCAGCAGATCACGGAAGGCTCCGGCCGGCTTATCACGGTGGACAGGACCGAGAAGGCCTGGATGTACAAAGAGGTGGGAAACGGTGTGGAGCTTACTACAGACGAACTCTGTCTGCGGGTGGATAAAGCGACCGGATCTATCCGTTATATGACACGGGACAAAAAACTGCTTCTATCCGAGCGCTCCAGGGAAAGCCGTCAGATAGAAACCGGGGCAGGTCCTGTTGACAAAAGCTGGCTCTACCTGGACTGGCCGAAGGAAGAAATGGTATATGGAATGGGAGCGGGAGTTAACAGCGGACTAAAGCTGCGGGGCTGTGCCAGATATATATCCCACTGCGGCGCCGGGGAACTGCCTCTGCTTCTTTCCGATAAAGGCTATGGCCTCCTGCTGGCAACCGAAAATCCGGTTTTCACCTGTGATATACCGGTTTACGGCACCTATCTGTATACGGAAAAGGAAACGCAGCAGGACTATTATTTCATCGGAGGGAAAAAACCGGCCACTATTCTGAATGCATATGCTTATCTGTGCGGTAAGCTGTAAGAAGCATGGTGGAAAAACATGACATACTGCTGTCAGCATTTCTTTGCTATACTGGAAGCATCCACAGAGAAAAGAGGAATACTGATGAACTGGAACGAAACCTATGGCCCGGGCAGCCAGCCGGACAGCGAAGCTATCAGCAGGTATGTCGGATGCCCTTACTGGAACGAACTGATCACTTATCTGGAGCTGACCTATGGTGCTGCCGGACGGACGGAATACAGCCGCTGCTCCGGCAAACCGGGATGGAATGTGAAATACAGAAAAGGCAGCAGGGGGATCTGCACCCTGTACCCGGATGAGGGCTATTTTACCTGCCTTGTATCTATCGGAAGCAAAGCGGCGGATAAGGCGGAACCCGCACTCCTGGCATGCACTCCTTATGTGAGAGAATTGTATGCGCAGGCCCCGCCCTATAATGGAGGAAGATGGCTGATGATCGAAGTCACGGATCCTGCTATTCTGCAGGATGTGAAAACACTGATTGCCGTTCGGATGGATACAAAAAAGAAATAAGAGGTAAGGAAATGTTACGAAAGGCGGAGAAAGACAATCTGTTTTCTTCGCCTTTCCCTATGTCTAATCATAGCCTGTAATACACGGATTAACAGGAATATGGATATCTCCGGGTAACGGCTCAGACATGACTGAACTTTTATAATACTGCACCTTTATACAAATAATAGTGCACCTTCCCTCTTTTAAAGTTATGATATAGTAAAATATAATCGGGTTAAGTCCGGTGATTGGGCAGGAAGCTCTCCTACAGAGATTTTTTCTCAAGGCCCGGTTTGACCGCCACAGGGGGAAGCACTATGAAACTTTTTATTGCAGAAGATGAAGAATGGATAAGACGGGGAATTAAAAAAATGATTCGCTGGAAGGAACTGTCCCTGGAACTTGCAGGAGAGGCGGATAACGGCATATCGGCAGCTGAGGAAATACGGAAGTGTAAGCCGGATATTGTGCTGGCAGATATACGCATGCCCGGATTGGACGGACTGGAACTGGTAAGCAGATTGAAACTGGATACAGATGCGAAATATATATTTATCAGCGGCTACAAAGAGTTTGAATATGCGAGAAAGGCAATAGAACTCAATGCAGTTAGTTATCTTTTAAAACCTGTCGATCCGGAAGAACTGAATGAAGTGCTTCATGCGGCAACAGAAGAGATCATGAAAGACAGACAGAAGAACCGGTCAGCAGGCGGGCAGGATTACCTTTTAAGGGTATTGGAGGAGCAGATTATTCCGGAGGAAAAAGAGCAGAGATATTTTACGGTTTTACTGATGCCAGGAAGTGCCGGCTGGTTTACGGAGGACACCCGGATAAAGTTTCTTGCTGTTCTGGACAGTTACCGGAATAAGGGGATGAAGGGGGAACTTCACAGAAAATCGAGAGACGAACATGTAATTATTTTTTCTGCATCCGGGAAACAGGCGTTTGATCTTCATTTGAAACACTGCCTGGCTTCTCTGAAGGCAGAATCCCTGGCAAATGTTGTATGGACGGTGGGAAAAACAGTCGACAGAATGACAGATATCCCTGTGTCCTACAATCAGGCATGGCAGGCCTATGTACACAGGCCATTGAAATATACGGAAGGTATTATTTATTATGAAGAAATGGAACTGGCGGGTATTTTTATACTTCCTTTTTCTGAGGAAACGGAGAAAATATGGATCGGACTGGAAAATGGTGATGTACAGCGGGTGCAGCAGGAACTGGATCATCTGTTTTGTAAATTAGGGGAAACGGAGGGGTTGGGGATACAGGGCCTTGTTGACGTTATTTTTTATATGGCACTGGATTTTGCAGGAAGAATTCAGAAAAGAGGGGTGGGAACCACCTTATATTACGCACGCTGCCAGGAACTTTCCGGAAAGAGATTTCAAGTAAAAAATGCACAGGAGGTAAAGCTGTGGCTGGAGAAACTGTTGGAGGATATGTACGGCGGCTTAAAAAGAGAACAGGCTAAAAGCGTCCAGGTTGCAGTGGAACAGGTTGCCTCTTATATTGACCGACATTATATGGAAGAATTTTCTCTTGGAGATATGGCCGAAATGGTTTGGCTGAATACCTCTTATCTGAGCAGTTCCTTTAAAAAAGTAACAGGAGTTACTTTTTCTGACTATATAATGAAGAAACGAATGGAAAAAGCCTCGGAACTGATACGAAATACCGGTTTAGGCATTGGAGAAATTGCCGGTATGGTGGGATATGAGAATGTAAAATATTTTTCCCGCATCTTTTCCAGAACGATGCATATGTCCCCGTCCCAATACAGGGAGATGCAGAAGGAGAAGTAAGATGAATATAAAAAGAAGTCTTTTGGTAAAGATGGTTTTAACCTTTGTCTCTATTATGTTGTCGGCAATGGTGATTATTTCTGCTTTTACATACTATGGAAATGTAGAAATATTAAAAAAACATGCCTTTGAAAACAATGACAAGGAATTGTATGTTATATCTGAAAAAATAGATTCTTATCTTGAAATGCTGGATCTCGTTTCTGCTTTTACATATGAAACACAGCTGCAGGAGCTTCTGTCAAGAGTGGAAGAAGAATCTGCAATCACTAGGATGAGAAGGCTGCGCAGTTTTCAGCAGTTTTATTATAAACGGCTGGTCTCCTTGAATTTTGAAGGAGAAATTTCCGATATTTATTTCATTTATCCTGACGGGGAGGTGTTGCACCAGGGGGATGGAATATATGATGTGACCTATGATTTTACGAAGGAAGAGTGGTACAAAAAAGCAGAAAAGAATCAGGAACAGACAATTATAGTAAATACACACAGGCAGGAATATAATCTGAGCGGAAAATATCATACGCAGGGCGCTTTTAATGGAAACTATTATATATCGGTGGCGAAAAGGATTAATAGTTTAAACGGAATGGAAATGATGGGTGTCCTCTTTATGGATATCAATATAAAAAAACTGGATGAAATGCTGAATCCATTATACATAGGAAAAGAATCGGAGAGCTGGTTTGCAGATTCCGATGGGGTATGTGTATACAGCAAGGAACGGGAGGAGATTGGCAGGCCCCTTCCGTTTTCCTTTGGGGAAAACAGGAAAGATTCCAAGGCAGAGAGCGGAAATTTTACGTTTGTGGCGGATGGTGTGGAAAAACTTGTTTCGTATAAACGTTCCTCAAAAACAGGCTGGTATCTGGTGAGTGCAAAACCGACACAGGTGGTAATTTCCGATATTGCCCTGTTAAGGAGAAATATTCTGTTTGTGTCGGCTGCGGCTTTTGTTCTGGCTGTATTCATGGCAGTCAGTTTTTCCCGGCGTTTTTTCCGCCCTGTTAAAGCTTTGGCAGGAGCGATGAAGGAGGTTCAGGAGGGAAAACTGGATATCTGCGTAGATGTACAAAGTGAGGACGAAATCGGATATCTGACGAAAACCTTTAACCATATGGTACGGCGGATAAAAAAGTTAATAGAGGATAATTATCTGATTCGTCTGCGGGAAAAGGACGCACAGATAGAAGCCCTGCAGCTGCAGATTAATCCGCATTTCCTTTATAATACGCTGGAATCTATGAGCTGTATCGCTTATGTGCATGAAGTGGCAGAAATCAGTGTGATGTCCAGGGCGCTTGCAGATATGTTCCGTTACAGCATACGCAGGTCAGGAACCCTTGTGACAATAGAAGATGAATTAAACCATATCAGAAATTATATGAAGATACAGAAAGTCCGGTTCGGGAAAAAAGTTAATATTGATTATCGCATACAGCCGGAGATACTGCAGGAAAAGATTATTCCATTGATTTTACAGCCATTAGTGGAAAATTCCATAAAATATGGGGTTGAGGTAAAAATGGTTCCGGTAGATATTGTTATCAGTATTATGCAGGAAGAGGACGATATTGTTTTCAGAATCGAGGATAATGGATCTGGTATCAGTGCAGAAAAACAAAGAGAACTGTTCAGGAGTATGCGAGCAGGAGATCATCCGGGTGCTCTGGAGAAGAACGCCCACATCGGTATAGTAAATGTAAACAGCCGTCTTATTTATCAGTATGGAGAGATATCCGGGCTTCAGATTGAGAGTGAGGAAGGACATTTTACAAAAATAGGATTTCAGATTCCTTATTCCAAAGAAAGTGCACCAAAAGACTGAAATTAGGATCCTTGTATGCGGGGGCTTAAAACGGTACTATCATGATAGAAATTGCAATTTCATTCAAAGACCCGCAGCAAGGAGGAGATAGAAATGAAACCTGTACACCAAAAGTGTCGAGAAATATGGGAACAGATACGAAAAAACAGGAATGCGTATTTATTCCTGGCACCTATCCTTGTTTTTCTATGTACCTTCAAATATTATACTTTTTTTACCGCAATCAAAGAATCCTTCTTTCAATGGAATGGGGCCAATGTGAATGATTGGGTGGGATTAGATAATTACAGGAAGATACTGACGGAAAATACATTCTGGATATCCATGAAAAATGTAGGGATTATAACCATCTGCAATGTGATAATATGTGTCACCTTTCCCATGCTTGCAGCAATAATGGTGTATTCCTGCAAAAATAAACGCATTTCCAATTTTTTTAAAGTTTTGTACATAATTCCTATGGTAGTTCCAAGCCTGGTGGTGTTTCTTATGTGGAAGTGGATTTATGCGTTTGATACAGGAGCCATCAATCAGTTTTTAAGACTTTGCGGCCTGGATAATCTGGTGCATTCCTGGTTAGGGGAACCGGGAACCGCGCTGGCAGCAATTATTATGATAGGGTTTCCATTTATAGGTTCCTTCGGACTGCAGTTTCTGGTGTATTTGGGAGCACTGCTGAATATTTCGATGGATATCTGTGAATCGGCAAGACTGGACGGAATCAGGTGGTGGCAGAACATTATTTATATAGAATTGCCGCTGCTGAAGCCCCAGATGAAAATGTTTGTTATGCTTGCCATAATTAATTCCATGCAGTCCTTTGAGAATATTCTGGTGCTGACGGACGGGGGGCCTGGTAAAAGTACAATCGTACCGGCGCTTTATATGTATAAACAGGCTTTTACCTACAGTAATATGGGATATGCCTCGGCTGTGGGGGTGCTGCTGTTTCTGCTGGTGCTTGTGTTTACCATAATAAACTATAAATATGTAAACACGCAGGATTAAGGGGGGACGGGAGTTGAAAAAAAAGCAGATTGGACTTATTGTTGTACTTATTCTTATGGGAATACTGACTGTTTTCCCTTTTTATCTGACTATTGTTAATTCACTGAAGTATAACCTGCAGATAATAGAAAGTATCTGGTTTTTTGATATGCCGCTTCACTTTGACAACTATATCCGTGCAGCAAAGGAAATTATGGGAGGAATATTCAATTCCATTTTTTATACGGCAGTGATTCTGACGGCGACACTTGTGTTAGCTTCCCTTGCCGGCTATTCCTTTGCCATATTTAATTATCCGGGGCGTGATGTGCTGTATTTTGCTATTATCATGTTTCTGATGATACCGGGATTTGTCACATTAATCCCTCAGTTTATGCTGGTTAAGGACATGCGGCTGCTGAATACGAGAGCAGGGCTGATACTGCCGGTAATTGCCACAGCCTCCGTGATGCCGGTTATGTTTTTCCGGAATTACTTCGAAGGGCTTCCAAGGGAACTGTTTGAAGCAGCGCAGGTGGAAGGGGCCGGAGATCTGCGGATTTTTCTTTCCATTGTGGTGCCGTTGTCCAAATCCATGTTTGGAACGGTTGCCATAATGACAGGGCTTATGGCCTGGAACAATTATATCTGGCCTCTGGTAGCTGCAAATAACAGAAAAATCATGCCGGTAATTTTGCAGTTGCAGTATATTTCCCAGAATGCAAAGGAAGGAATGGGACCTGTTCTGGCAGGATATGTGATAGCATCCATTCCAATAGTCATTTTGTTTATGGCAGCGACGAAACCCTTTATACAAGGTGTCACTGCAGGTGCGGTAAAAATGTGACCGCTTGAAGAAGAAGGAGAGGTTTTTATGAAAAACAGAAAAAGTAAACTGGCTGGTCTGGCAGGAACGCTGCTGGCCTTAACAATTCTTCTGAATGGATGTGCTGCAAAGGAAGATACGGATACAATTAAAACTACGGGTGCGGCGGAAACAGAAGAAGCGGCGCGGACGTCTGCTGCATCGGAAAATGGCACAGAGGGCAGTCAGGCAGCCGGAACGGATCCGTTTGCCCCGGATCATACGATCAAAATCAGATTTGCTACAGGGACAATGGATTCGGATGATAATAAGGCAGCGTGGGAAGCGATCTTTGCAGCTTATAAAGAGGTTCAGCCCAATGTGGAAATTGAGCCGGTGCCGCTTGACTGGGCTAACCAGAGAACCTGGCTTACCATGCAGTTGACCGGTGGTACAGCCCCGGAGGTATTCCAGTCCAAGCTGTCCTGGGCCACAGATGACTATAATAAAGGTTTAATCAGGAATATTAATGATTTGATGGAATCTCCGAATCCCTACACGGACACACCTACCTGGAAAGAATTTTATGCGCCCTCGGTAATCAGCCAGATGCAGGCTATTTCCAAAGATTATTACAGTACCTGTAATTATATGGATATAGTTAAGGTTTTTTATAACAAAGATATGTTTACCCGGGCAGGGGTGACGGATATACCGGAAACCTGGGGGGAATTCCTGGATGTGCAGAAGAAGCTTAAGGAGACCGGATTTGCTCCTTTTGCCGTACCAAATTCCAAGCCGGCCGACAACATTTATAATTGGACGGAGAGGCTGCTTACTTACCAGGTGGTGGAGGAGCTGCTTCCGGAACTGGATGTAAACGGCAGCGGCAGTATTGAAACCAGTGAAATTGTCCGTGGTATCGATTTGGATATTATTAATATTGAGAAGTCTCCCTTCTCTGATGTATTTCCGATTCTGAAAGAGTGGAGCCAGTATTGGGCGGAAGGGTATAATGCCATTGACTTTACAACGGCAGAACAGATGTTTATCAGACAGGATGCTGCAATGATGCTGGGCATGCCCGGGACGGCCAAAAATATGACAGATATGGGAGCAGATTTCGAATATGGAGTTTTTACATTCCCTTATTTAACAAAAGAAGATACTCCCTATGCCTGTGAAGCCAACTATGAGATGGGGGCGGCTGTAACAGAGGTTTATTGTATTCCATCCAATATTGAAGGGGATGAACTGGCGGCTGCACAGGATTTCCTGCGTTTTCTGGGTTCTCCAAAGGTAATGGAAATGATGGCGGATCTGATGTACAAAATGCCAACATCAGCCGAACCGGTTACCGAAAGCCTGAATGGCTGGGCGCCGGAGGGTAGGACTGTAAAGCTGAATCTCTACGGACCGGCGGTGGATCAGACTTTTTTTGAGGACAGTGTCCTATTTGGACAGCTTTATATCGGGGATAACATCAGTCTGGAGGAATACCTGAAGGAACTCCAGAATTCTCTGAAAGATATGGCGGTGCGGCTGAAGGAAACGAATGGCTGGAGTGAAGAAAACAATTATGGTATTGTGGAATAAGAATGATGAGTAAACCAAATATTCTATATATTATGTGTGATCAGTTCCGCTATGACTGCATAGCTTCGTTGGGGAATAAAGAGGTGCGTACACCCAATATAGATCGTCTGGTCAGGAGAGGGATTGCGTTTGAAAATGCCTATTCAACCTGTCCGGTATGTGTTCCTGCAAGGTATACGCTAAGAACCGGCTGCGAACCGGCTGTGACGGGCTGCTATCAGAATGAAGCGCCGGAGGCTATGGACGGACTGCCGGACAATATGAAAGAACGATGCGGGGACTATCTGGCTTCTGTTATGAGAAAAGAAGGATACTATACCTTTGGTATTGGTAAATTTCATACATCGCCTGATTTTAAAGAGGATTTAGGATATGATCTTCAGATGAATACAGAGGAATTATGGGATTGTGTACAGGATCGGAAAAACGATGCCTATTATAGCTTTATCAGGCAGGAACATCCGGAATATAACCATATTGAACAGCTTCATGGGGAAAGAACGAATATGTATTATGTGCCCCAGGTCAGTCCTCTGCCATCCGGGCTGACTGTGGAAAGCTTTGTAGCGGACAGAGTGGTTGAGCAGCTGCATATGGTTAAGGATAAGCCATACTTCGGATTTGTATCTTTTATCGGTCCTCATCCTCCCTGCGCGCCGCCGGTTCCCTTTAACCGGATGTACAACCCGGACAGCCTTTCGAATCCCCTGCGGGGAAACAAGGAAATCGATTTTATGGATGAGCAGATCCCCTGGATGAATCATGTAATATGGGCTGAAGAAATGAATGATTTTGCCGCCAGAAATATAAAATCCAGGTATTACGGAGAGATAACTTATATAGATACTTGTATCGGCAGAATACTGGATGCTGTGGAGACCAGGGAAGACAGGGATGATACGTTGATTTGCTTTTTTTCGGATCATGGAGATCATTTGGGGGATCATCATGCATGGCAGAAAGAAAGTTACTTTGAACAAGCCTGCCATATCCCTTTCCTTTTAAGCTGGCCCGGGGGACCTGGAGTGCTGCATAAGGCGGCCGGCAGAAGGGATAACCAGCTTGTCTGTCTCACCGATTTATTCGGCATAGCAACATATGCGGCCGGAAATCTTCAGATCAGAGACGGGCATCCCATTATGGAGGTATTGGCGGGTAAGGAAAATGCGAGGGAAATCCTGTTTGCCTGTTATGGCCGTCCGGGAACACCTCAATTCAAGACCATGATACGATGGGGAGACTGGAAATATATTTATATGGCTAATGGGGGAAGGGAACAGCTGTTTCATCTCGGTGAGGATCCTGACGAAAGGATATTGTATAATGCGGGTCAGCCTCATATCATTGAGAAAATGCAAAAATGGAATTTTGATTTTTGCGGCAGAAAAGGGCTTCTATCTGCCAGAGAGGGAGCGGCGGTAAAACATTTTCCTTATAAGGAAAGGCCGCGGCTCCGGATCCGCCAGTTTGATTTATCGGGCGGGGTTCATGATTTTGGATAAACGGATAATATCTATACAGTTACGATCTGAAAAATTATGGTAAACAGTACCGCATCAGGCGGGCCATACCCATTCATTCCCGACAGGGAAATGGGGCGGCCTGCTTTTTTTTGCCGCATTGCCATAAACAGCCGCCATAAATTATACAACATTTACGTGGAAAGAAACAGAAAGGGAAGGGCACAGGCATTGACAAAAAGAAAGTTGAACAACAAAAATGCTGTAAAGCGAAATTCATATATGGAAATAAACAATTCTTAAAAATTTATTAATTTTTTAGTGACAAGCTCATGGAATTGGTGCATAATTTGAATGAAATTGTATTGTGAGTAACTATTGTCTGATTGTGAAAAAGGCGGACAATACGGCGTAAAGCACAGAAATACCATGCGCCGGATAACGCTGTACGCCTGCAGGAATAAATTATATGGAGGGATCATTATGGAGAATAAGTACTATGAGATGAATATCGCCGGCTGTATCAGAAAACTGCCCCGCATCCGTATCACCGACAATATGGAAATCGCCAGCTTTGTCCTTTTGGGAGATGCGGAGCTTGTTGTGAAAGCGGCTGCGGAGCTGGTAAAGAGAGTGCCGGAGGTGGATTACCTGATCACCGCCGAGGCCAAAGGAATTCCCCTCGTTCAGGAAATGGCACGTATTCTGGATATGAAACGCTATTTTGTTGCAAGAAAGAGCGTTAAGCCTTACATGATAGATCCGTTTGTAACGGAGGTTTATTCCATTACCACACAGAAAAAGCAGATCCTCTGCCTGGATAAGGAAGAGAGCAACCTGATTAGGGGGAAGAGAATCCTCATTGTGGATGACGTCATCAGCACGGGAGAGTCCTTAAAAGCTATGGAATCCCTGGTGGAAAAAGCCGGCGGAAAGATTGCGGGCAAGGCCGCCGTATTGGCGGAAGGGGATGCCGCAAAGCGTAAGGACATCGTCTATCTGGAATCATTCCCGGTATTCCCGGTCACCACATCCAGATAAAGGTTATGTCTGCCGGCGGAATCGGAAAATTGAGGAGAAAATTAAGTGGATTACGTAGTTAAAGATATCAGTTATAAATATACCTCCGATGGAAAAGAGGTTCTGAAACATGTCAGCTTTTCCATTGAGAAAGGAAAGGTTACGGCTATTGTCGGCCCCAGCGGCTGCGGAAAATCGACGCTGGTACAGATTTTCAGCCAGGTCATCCCCAAGCTCATCGGCAACGGTGAGCTTCAGGGCAGCTTTGACGTGCCGGAAGGTACTTTTGTCAGCGTGGTCAGCCAGTCGCCGGAAAACCAGCTGTTCGGCTATGGCGTGGAAGACGCCATTGCGTTTGGAATGGAAAATCTGGGAATTCCCCAGGAAGAGATTATGGAGCGGATGGAGTATGTGCTGGATCTGCTGAATCTCCAGTATCTGAGAAACCGGAGTGTGGCAAACCTTTCCGGCGGGCAGAGGCAGTCGGTATGTATTGCCTCGGTGCTTGCCATGGAGCCGGATATCCTGATTATGGACGAACCGGTCAGTTCTCTGGATCCCAATGGAAAAAAGATGGTACAGAATATCCTGGGGCAGCTGAGCATCAACGGCAACACCACAGTACTAGTGGATAATAATCTGGTATGGTCCGCAGGAATCGTCGATCATGTTATTGGTCTCCTGGACGGGGAAGTGGTTTTTGACGGTACCAGGGATGATTTTTTCAGGGATTTTGCATTGCAGGAAAAGCTGGGGGTCATTATTCCCCAGGAAGTGGAGATATACAGGGAATTGTCGAAAAGCTTCCCGCAGCTGGAGCTTTTTTACACGGTGGAAGAGGCAAAGAAGCAGCTGGAACAGCTGATCCCTGTAAAAGAGTTTACCAATACACAGGTGCAGGAAGAGGAAAAAGAGCCGGTGGTTACCGTGCATAATCTTGGAAAAACCTTTAATGACGGCTTCCATGCCCTGATTGATGTAAATGCCAATGTGGCGAAGGGGAAGGTAGTTGCTGTTTTAGGCCAGAACGGCTCCGGCAAAACCACCTTTGTCAAGCATCTGAACGGCCTGCACAAGCCCACGGAAGGGGATGTGCGCTACAAAGGGGAATCCATCATCAAAAAGACGGTTGCGCAGGTTTCCAAGAATATTATCCTGGTATTCCAGCATCCGGAGCATATGCTCTTTGAAGAAACGGTGGAGAGGGAGCTTACCTTCTGTGCCCGTATGCAGCAGGTGCCTTTTTCGGAGGAGCAGCTGATACAGGTGCTGAAGGCCTACCATCTGGAAGAGGAACGGGAAACCTTCCCGCTGAACCTGTCCATGGGGAAAAAGCACATGCTCACCATCCTTTCCGTATTATTCTCCAGCGCAGATGTAATCATTCTGGATGAGCCTACCCTGGGTATGGACGGCTTCCTGATAAAAGAGCTGGCCGATATGATCCAAAAGCTTTCCGAAGAAGGAAAGACCGTTATCATGATCAGCCATGAAATTCCATTGGTATTTAAAACGGTGGATGAAGCCATTATCTTAAACCAGGGTGAAAAAATCTTCGAAGGCTCCAAGGAAGCGCTGGCCCGCAGGGATGACATCTTTGAACACATCAATATCCAGCTGCCGCCTGTGGTACGGCTTTCCAAGGAATTGGGCCTGGATGAAATCTGTTACAGCGTGGAATCGTTTGCGGCGAAGATAGTGGAGAGAAGGAGTGTATAAATGGATTATTTACAGTATGTAGACGCGGACTCCCTGCTGCACAGGCTGGATCCCAGAACGAAGTTTGTCTTTTTCCTGGTAATGGCAATCCTGACCAGTGTTGTCAAGTCGGGAGTGGCGCTGCTTTTTTTGTTTGCTTTTTTTATTGCCATGTGGTGTACCTGCCGGATTCAGAAATATATCCTTGTCCTGGCAGGCAAGCTGAAGGTGCTTCTCATATTCATTTTTCTGCTGTGGCTGATTCTGGGACTGTTTGAAACCCCTGCGGTACAGGGAGGCCCCATTTTCTTTGAAACCATGATACCTTTTTTTAACGGACAGAGCATGCATATCTGTTTTGACTGGTATGACCTTTATAAGGGCGGCGTATATGCCCTGCGTATTTTCCTGATGATTTCCTCCTTTTACACGGTGCTTCTCACCACGAATTTCAGTGAAATCATCCTGGGGCTTCAGAAATGGAAAATTTCTTATGCGCTCGCGTTCGGTATCGGTTTGATTTTCCAGATCATCCCCATGATCATCACGGAACTGAACGCGATAATGGAAGCCCAAAGCTCCAGAGGACTTGAGATCGAGGATTGCGGATGGGTGACCAAGGTTAAGAACTACGTAACCTTTTCCCTGCCTCTTTTATTCCGTGTTATCAGCAAAGGACAGGCGATATCCCTGGCGATGCACTATTACCAGCTGAATTTTTCCATCCGCCGCACCGCCTATAAGGGGATTAAGGCGACGGCTTATGACGCCTGGTTTGTAGCTGCCAATGCAGTTGCAATTGCGATAACGATTGTACTTCGTATTAAATTCTATATTCCCGTATAAATACGGCTGCACTGCCACGGCTGTACGGCCACGGCTGCACTGCCGTTTATTCAACAAAAGCACGCTGCCGGAGGCAGCAGAACGGAGGATGTATGATTAAGAAATGGGAGAACCTGACAAGAGATGAAATCGCGGCGCTGGATAAGGACAAGTCCATTGTCCTGCTGCCGACTTCCGCTACGGAGCAGCACGGCGCCCATCTGCCGGTAGGAACGGATGCTATTATCCTTTCCACCCTGGTGGATAAAATGGTAAAGGAGTGTGAATTCGACGCGGGAAACCTTATTTTTGCCCCGCAGCTGAATGTAGGGAAAAGCAATGAGCATATGGGCTTCGCGGGGACGATTACCTTCGGGACGCAGACCTATTATTCCCTGCTTCATGACATTGCCGCCGCCATTTCCGCCAGCGGATTCAAAAAACTGGTGCTTTTCAACAGCCATGGGGGCAATACGGATATGCTGAACATGATCAGCCGTGATCTGCGTATTGACCTGGGACTGGATGTGTTTGTATTTGACTGGTGGTTCACGCCGTTCTGGAATGAAGGGCTGGAGGGGCTGCAGCAGTCCGGCAAATATGGGGTGTTCCATGCCTGTGAGCTGGAAACATCACTGATGCTTGCAGCAAGGCCGGAAACCGTACATATGGAGCTTGCCGTGGACGAAGAGCCTGCAGACTGTTTCAAGGGTGAGAAATATGTGACCGTATTCGGGCCTGTCAATGCGGGCTGGAAGACGAAGGATGTTACCCAAAGCGGTGTTATCGGCGCACCTACCTATGCCACAGCTGAAAAAGGTCATAAGCTTTTTGATTACGCGTGCAGGAAGCTTCTTGATATAGTAAATGAAATAGCTGGAATCAGCTATTAACCAGCCACGAATGAGGAGGAGAAAAAAGTGACTAAAAAATTTTCATTTGTTAACATCATTTTCTTTGTTGTATTTGGTGTTCTGACAGGTGTCCTTTGGGCTTATCTGTGCCCCATCCCGTTGATCCCGGGCGCCGTTCATTTCCGGACATTTGCATTTATCATTGTAGTTATCGGCTACCTTTTCGGACCCGTAACCGGCTTCTTTGCCGGATATATCGGAACCATAGTATGGGCTTTGCTTTCCGGGAACTTTATTCCCCTGCATTCCCCCCTTGCGGACGGTATTTCCGTAGGGCTTTCCGCAGCGCTGCCTTCCCTGATCCATCTGCAGGGCGGTAAGAAGGATCTGCTGAAGCTGATTGAGAATAAAGGAAAATTCATCGCAGTCAGCCTGTTCTGGAGCATTCTGTTCGGCGTGCTGATGATCCTGACAACCAGTATATCCCTTTCCTACTTTGCAGGGCTGGAATATGCGTATTGCGTGATCTGGATTGGTATTGCGGATGTTGTGCCGATTGCTTTGACACCTTTCGTTGTCCTGCTGCTTGCCAAGAGAATGAAGAATATCAGAAATATCGTGCCTTATATTTAAGACATCGGGTTAGGAAAAGAAAAACTTACGCGTAACCAGGAAGGGCCGCTTCCCGGCAGTTATCTGCCGGAAGCGGTCCTTTTTATGCGTACGGCTATCGCAGGTTCTTCCCAATCTGGCCGTAAACCGATTCCGCGTCCAGGATATGATAGGCTTTCGTCTGATGGTCGCCGGCGGCTCCGGCGGTGACAAGAATATATTCGGTATCCCCTATCCGGGCCAGACTTGCCAGGCACAGCCCCGCCTCGCTGGTATAACCGGTTTTGCCGCCAAGGATTTCCCCGCCGGGAATCTGTGGGGTATCCATATACTGAAACATGGAGCTGGAAAAGGTAAAGCCGTCCGGGTGCAGGTCGGTGGGAGATGTGCTGTAACGGCTTGTGGTAAAAGCCTTCCGGAATTCCTCATTCGCCAGGGCATAGCGGAGCAAAATGGCGATATCCTCCGCCGTGGAGTAATGATCTTCCTCATGCAGGCCGGTGGAATTGCAGAAATGTGTATTTTCCATGCCCAGCTGATCGGCTTTCCGATTCATCATCCCCACAAAATCCCGTTCCGACCCGGCGATATGATCGGCAAAAGCCAGGCAGCATTCCGCACCGGAAGGCAGCAGTATGCCGTAAAGCAGATCCCTGGCGCTCGCTTCCTCCCCGGGCTGAAAGCCGGCCATGGAAGCGTTCTGGATGTATAGCGTGGAAAAAAGGGAGTCCGGCAGGGGAATCATCTGATCCAAATCCGGTGTATTTTCAATAGCGAGTATAGCCGTCATGATTTTGGTCAGGGATGCCGGATAAATCCGTTCCGACTTCTGCCGGGACGCCAGGATTTCACCGCTGTCCAGCTCCTCCAAAATACATACAGGGCTGTAAAGCCGCTCCACATCCACCGTAAGAAGAGGCTCTTCGGATTCTTCCTCCGGACCTGTGTATTCCGGGGAAACGGAATAGCCGGACACATTTCCTGCATTTTCCTGCCGGAGAATTATTTGGCCGGAGATAAACACGGTGAGGCCGGCTATCATAATAATCACCAATAGGGTGCAAAACCGCCGGATGCGCCTGCGCCTTCTTCTGCGCTGTCTTTTTCGTCTTTGTATAGTAGCTTCCGATTTCATAAGTAGACCTGCCTTTCCTGAATGACTGAAGAGAATGCCGCCGCTGTTTTCCGGGTGACGGCCCTGCCGGAAGATATCGTTTATAAGGGCAGGCTCACGCGGAATGTGGTGAGTTCCTTCTCGCTGTCTGCCGAAATGGTTCCGCCGTGCAGGGTGATGATCTCCCGGGCAATAGCCAACCCCAGGCCCGCGCCTCCGGTATGGGAATTACGGGCATCGTCCAGACGGAAAAATTTATCAAAAATAGAAGTAAGCTGCTGCCGGGAAATGGTTTTCCCCCGGTTGCGGAAAAGGAGGATGATCTGATCGGCTTCCTCTTCTACAAGGATATCGATAGGAGTGCCCGGATAACTGTAATGGATCGCGTTTTTCAGCAGGTTATTGAATACTCTTGCCAGTTTTTCCGGATCTCCGTAAAGGGTACATTTTTCATCCGCCGACAGTTCTATCGTATTGCCATGGGCAGAGAGTACCGGATAGAATTCATCCGTCAGCTGTACCAGGAGATAATACAAATCAACCCGTTCTTTTTCCAGAACAATCTGCTGGAGGTTATACCGGGTGATTTCAAAGAATTCATTAATGAGCTTTTCCAGACGGTTGGCCTTATCCAGTGCAATATGCGTATATCTCGCTTTTTGCTTTGCAGGCATGTCCGGCGCTTCATCCAGAAGGCTGAGGTAGCCGATAACAGAGGTCAGCGGAGTTTTCAGATCGTGGGCAAGGTAAGTGATCAGGTCGTTTTTCCGGGCGGCCTCTTCCTTCAGAATCTGTTCGTGACGGAGCATTTTGGATTTGATCTGTACGATTTGGGCGGAAATCCCCGCGTATTCCTCCGGGAACCTATCGGAAACATCCCTGTCCTGTGTCATACAGCTATGGATTATTTCGCCCGCTTTGCGCAGGGCGTTGCGCTCACTGCGTGAGGAAGACAAGCGGGAGATGAAATAAACGGAAGCGATCCAAAGACTTACCGTGATGCTAAGGGTGCGCAGCAGAAGATTTTTCAGCTTGACCCAGTTCGGCATGCGGGTGATTCGTTCCAGCCCGGAATCATCAGGAAAGGATGCTTGCGTAATCATATAATTGGTATCAAACCAGTCCAGCACGGCTCCATTCGATATATTATCCACCAGGTAATACAGGAACAGGCAGAAAAAAATGCCTGCGCCTATGGATACGGCAAGTTTTCCATAAAAAGAGAATTTACGTTTCAATTTTATAACCGCACCCCCAGACTGTCTTAATGTATTTCGGATCCTCAAAGGAATCGTCCATCTTTTCCCGCAGATGACGGATATGGACGGTAATTGTGTTATTGCTCTTGTTGAAATATTCATCGCCCCAGACCTGATGGAAAAGATCCTCCGCACTCACCACGCTGCCCTTTTGCCGACACAGGATAGACAGAATGGAGAATTCCGTGGGTGTCAGGGTAAGCGGTTTCTCATTCAGGGTGCATTCATGGGTTCTGGTATTCAGCACCAGGCCTGAATGGGAGATAAGCTCCTCTGTCTGCTCCGTACCGGTATTGTAGTGCTTATACCGGCGAAGCTGGGCTTTTACCCGGGCAATCAGCTCCAGCGGCCGGAAGGGCTTGGTGATATAATCGTCGGCACCCAGGGTAAGTCCGTTTATTTTATCAATTTCCTCGCCCCTGGCCGTGAGCATGATAACAGGATACGTATGCTGTTCCCTGATTGTCCGGCATAACTGAAACCCGTTTGTTTCCGGCATCATCACATCCAGTATGGCCATATCCAGCACTTCCCCGCGGATGCATTCCAGCGCCTCCCGGGCGGTGTAATATTTAAAAACTTCATAATTTTCACTTTGCAGAAACAGGGTCACCAGATCTGCAATTTCCTGTTCGTCGTCTACAACAAGTATTTTTTCCCTCATAATGGCTGCCTCCTGTTAACATATCCTATCATAACAGAAAAAGGAACGGGGTTTGTAATGGTTTTCCTCACAAAATATTAAGATTTTCCTAATTTGTGAAGGAAATGGCATGTTTAGCTTAAAGCCGGTGTATTCAGATTTCTATTCTTTCATTGCAAAACGGTAGAATTTTTTATATTATTGTATTAGTTCGGGACGGTTTTGAAAATGGCAAAGCACTGTCCCTGTTGTGGAGGGACCCTGATACTGCGTGTTGCCAAAAAAGGAGCTAATGCTGGTAATCGTTTCTATGGCTGTTCGTTTTCCATGGGGCATATTCGGTAAAGAAGCAGGAAAGGAGACAGATAGCAGAAATGACACGGATTCTACTCATCGAGGACGATACGGATATCAACAATATGACTGCGGAATTCCTGCGGGAAAAGGGCTGTGAAGCGGAACAGGCTTTTTCCGGGACGGAGGGACGGCTGCTTTGGCAGATGAAGGAGTTTGATCTGCTTCTTCTGGATTTGATGCTGCCCGGGCTTTCCGGTGAGGAGCTGATCAGACAGATCCGCGCGGTCAGCCGGATTCCGGTGATAGTGCTCACCGCCAAAAATGCGCTGGAGGACAAGGTGGAGCTTCTTGGCGGAGGGGCGGACGATTACCTCACCAAGCCTTTTGAACTGGAAGAGTTGTGGGTACGCATCCAGGTGCAGCTCCGCCACAGAGGCAGCATAAGGGGAGAAAAGGAGCTTGTTTTTAAAGACTGGACGATTGACCGGGAGGGCAGGTCATTGAAGGCGGGAGGAACGTTGGTGGAGTTAACGGCCCATGAGCTGGGTATTGTGGAGCTTATGATGCGTCATCCCAAAAAGGTTTTTACAAGGCAGGAAATATACGAAGCCGTGTGGCAGCAGGATGCTTTTATAGAAGATAAGACGATAAATGTGCATGTGAGCAATATCCGTGCAAAGCTGCGCGCGGCAGGGGCGCAGGACTATATTCAGACTGTGTGGGGAATCGGATTTAAGATGGCGGAATAACATTTAACTTTTTCTTTATCTTTTCTTTGCGATTTCTCCACTTCTTTCTGCGATAGTAGAGATATCAAAGCAAGGAGGTACTCACATAATGGAAGTAGTACAGACAAAAGCGCTCTGCAAATCCTACGGACAGAAACGTGCGGTGGACAATCTGTCCATGTCCGTTCATGAGGGCGATATTTACGGATTTATAGGGAAGAACGGGGCGGGAAAATCCACAGCGCTGAAAATGCTGTGTGCCCTGGCGGCACCTACCTCGGGGCAGATATCGATTTTTGGAAAACCGGTTTCCGACAGCGTTTCCAGGAAAAGGACAGGAATTCTGGTGGAAAGCCCCGGAATTTACCCGAATCTGAGCGCCCGGGAAAATATGATGCTGAAGGCCACCTGTCTGGGGCTGGTGGATGAAAAACAACGTACGCCACGCTTGGCGGGCCATCCTTATGTTCTGCAGAAGGTGCAGGAGCTGCTTCTGCTGACGGGTCTTTCGGATACCGGCAAGAAGAAAACCAAGCAGTTTTCCATGGGAATGAAGCAGCGTCTGGGGATTGCCATGGCCCTTCTGGGAAATCCGGATCTTTTAATCCTCGATGAGCCTATCAACGGCCTGGATCCTGAAGGAATGGCGGAGGTACGCACACTCCTTCTGAAACTGAATCAGGAAAAAGGCATTACAATCCTGTTAAGCTCCCACATCCTGGGTGAGCTGAGCAAGCTGGCAACCCGTTACGGCGTGATCCGGGACGGAAGGATGGTGACGGAAATTACGGCACAGGAGCTGGAGGAAAACTGCCGGGATTATCTGCATGTGAGAGTGGATAAGCCGAAGGAGGCGGCCGTCTGTCTGGAACAGGATCTGGGTATCGTCCGTTATGAGGTCAGGCCCGGGGGACAGCTTCTTATTTTTGATATATGTGAAAGTGACAAGGTGAGCCGTGCCCTTACGGGGAGAGGAATCGTGGTTCAGGAGCTTTACCTGCATCGGAGGGATTTGGAAGAATACTTCCTGGAGCTGATGGGAGGTGGGGAAAATGCTTAATATGCTGCGCATGGATTTACGCCGGATGTTCCGGTCTAAAATGATGTATGTTGCATTTTTCTGCCTGGCGGCAGGAATTCTGATTTCCATTATCACCCTGCGTACAGTGACGGATCCCGAGCTTCGTCAGCAGGCGGTCGATGCGGGGGTGGATATTACGGCGGGAGATCAGGCCGACTTTGATGCCATTCGTGCCCTGACGGAAATGCAGGCATTGTGTACAACGATTTACAGCGGCGGCTTCATTTATGTGGCACTGTATATCGTGGTGGTATTATTTGTCTGTACGGATTACAGCAGCGGCTTTGCCAAAAATATTTTTTCTTTCTGCGGAAGCCGGTGGCGTTATTTTTTTAGTAAGCTTTTATGCATGATCGCAGTATGCGCCTTGTGGATTTTGGGAAGCTTTCTCGTCTTTCGGATAAGCTCTCTCCTGGGAGGAATGAATTTCGTAAGGAGCGGGATTGATGAATATCTGAAGGTTTTTCTGGGTTATCTGTTTGTCGGAACGGCCTTTTGTGCCCAGGCGATATTTTTGAGCGTATGGCTGCGCAGTGAGGGGGCCGGGATTGCGGCAGCGATTGTCCTTCCCGGAGGGATTGTGACGGTTATGCTGGAAGCACTGCTTGGAAACTGGGGAATCTCCATTATAGACAGAACCCTTTACGGCAGTGTGCAGGCAATAACCGCGAGCGTAACCCAGGGAGGCCCTTCTGCCGGGGCCGCGGTGATTGCCGGTATCTGGCTGGCAGTCTGGACGGTTCTGAGTCTGCTGGCATTGTATAAAAAGGACATTTAGGGTAACAGGTAAGAAATCCGTGTGGGAGGCGGCAATATGGGATTCGTTGCGGGTGTGTTGGGAATTTTGCTTCTTCTGCTGATCCTCCGGCTGTGGAGCAGTGAAAGACAGCTGGAGGAATGGGCAAAGCAGCTTACGGAAACGGATGAAAACAGTAATCTCCGGCTGGGCACCAGCGTGCGCAGCCGCGCTTTCCGCCGCTGCTGCCGGGCGGTGAATGAACGGCTGGAAAAAGGGCAGCAGGCCCGTATCCGTCAGGAGAACATGGGACGGGAGCTTAAAGCCGCCATATCCTGCGTGTCACATGATATCCGTACGCCTCTGACCGGCGCGGCAGGATATCTGCAGCTGCTTGAAAAGGTATCGGATACGCCGGTACAGAAGGGGTATCTTTCTGTTATCCGCCGCAGACTGGAGGATTTGGAGAGTCTGCTGGAGGAGCTTTTTCTGTTTACCAAGCTGTCCAATGACGAGTACCAAATCCAGTGCGGGGAAGTGGAAACGTTTCCTGTGCTTTGTGATGTGCTGGCCGGTTTTTACCATAAGCTGACCGCCGCCGGTGTGGAACCGGAACTGGATTTGCCGGAAGAGGGAGGGACGGTCTTTGCTTCGGAGGAAGCCCTGCGGCGTATTTTTGCCAATCTGGTGCAGAATGCGATCCGATATGGCAGCGGCAGGCTGGAGATCCGTCAGGAAGGGAAAGAGCTCTCCTTTACCAATCCGGTGGAACACCCGGAGGAATTGGATCCGGAAAGGCTGTTCCAGCGCTTTTACCGTGCGGATTCTTCCCGGCATTCCGGGGGAGCCGGACTGGGGCTGGCAAGCGTGGAGAGTCTTATGGAAAAAATGGGCGGCAGTGCCCGGGCATCGGTACAGGAGGGCGGCCTGACGATCACGCTCCGGTTTCTGTGCAGGTGAGTGTTCCTCCGGGGGACATGTCCCGGCCGGCACTTCCGGCAACCGCCTTCCGGTACAGGCCGGGAGGCATTCCTGTATATTTTTTGAAGGTTTTATTCAGGTGGAATTCGTCGTAAAAACCGAAATTCAGAGCAACGGCCTGAAGCTTGGAATCCGGATAATCCAGCAGAAACTGCTGAACCTGGTGGATTTTTTCTTCTACTTGATATTGATAGAAGGTTTTACCGTAATTTTCCCGGAAACGTTGGTTCAGTGTTTTGCCGCATACGCCCAGCTGAATGGCCAGCTCCGCTGTTTTGTAGAACATCTGCGGGTTTTGTGCGGTTATGGCAAGGGCCTGCGTCAGCAGACCGTCCTGTGCGCAGGAATTCTGGGTACAGCAGTCCTCCAGCTCCAGCAGCAGGAGAGTAAAGACGGCATCCGTTTTTTTCATTTTGTTCGGCGAGGGAGAATGCCAGATGGAGGTGAGCTCCTGGAATAAGAGCTTGACCCTCGGGAAGTTGCCGCAATGGATTAAAGATGGCAGAAGGGCACCGTCGGGCGCCGCAGTATTGCAGCTGTAGGAATCCTTTGACGCACAGGAAATATGAAAGTAAATGGTCCGCGTTCCCGGCGTACAGTTCTTTCTTCCGAAATGGTGCTGCCCTGCGTGCAGGATAAATACATCATCATTTCCCGCTTGTATGGTATCCTCGTTCTGCAGGATTTCCCATTGCCCATTTATCATATATACAAAATCATGTTCTTCCATAACCCGGTCGGGGTGGGGGCATCCATCGGCATAATAAATGTAATTTGCCGCGCTGATCTGCCGGCTGCATCCAAAATTATAAAACGGCATAAATATCTCCTCTCTTTCACTGCTTCCATAATATACATTTTCTTTCCCTTTTGTCAATGGACATGGGTGCTGCCTGTCTTTATACTGGGTTTATCAGCTGTGGTCCGGGCCAAATCGTGTACTCGCTGCATGCATCCGCGTCTGCGGACGGCAACGGCTGAAAATGGCAGCAAAAATGCGGACATCTCCCGTTTTACGAGGATGCGCGGATAGGAGAGAATATGAAGAAATTAAATGTGGTTCTTGTGGGATTAGGATTCGGAGGGGCATTTGTACCAATTTATAAGGATTATCCGGCAGTGGAGAGTATCGGGATATTTGATACGGATGCCGGAATAATGGAGGCGTTTTCCGCGGCGCACGGCATTGAGAAACAGTATCACAGCTTTGAGGAAATCCTGGAAGACGAGGCGGTGGACGCGGTGCATCTGGTTACGCCGATCCCCCTGCATGCGAAGCAGACCGTAGCGGTTTTGAACGCCGGGAAGCATTGTGCGTGTACGGTCCCCATGGCGACCTCCCTGGATGAGATCCGGGATATTATGGAAGCGGTGGAAAAGAGCGGTAAAAACTATATGATGATGGAGACAACCCTTTATACCAGACAATTCTTTTATGCCAGGGAAATGCAGGAAAAAGGAGAATTCGGTAAAATCCAGTTCCTGCGGGGGTCGCATTATCAGGATATGGCGAACTGGCCTTCCTATTGGATGGGGCTGCCGCCCATGTGGTATGGAACCCATGCCATAGCGCCTATGAGGGCCATGGCCGGTTCCCGGATCACCAGGGTTCATTGCTTCGGTTCGGGGACGATGGAGGACTGGCTGTACGAGCAATATAAGAATCCGTATCCGGTGGAAAGTGCCATCTTTTCCTTTGAAAACGGTCTGAAGGGAGAAGCCACAAGAACTCTGTTTGAAACGGCAAGGGTCTATCAGGAAGGGATGTTCATCTATGGAAGCGAAGCCAGCTTTGAGTGGGGGTTTGCAGATGGTGACAATCCGATTATTACCAGGGCTGTAAAGGCGGAAGATGGAAGGCGCGGGGGAACTACCGTGGTGAAGGAGGAGGCAATGCCCAATTATTACCGCATGCTGCCGGAGGAAATCCAGAAGCATACCGTAGGGGGGAGTTATGATCCGCTGAATCCGCAGGAATCCTTACTCGGCGGGGCGGCGGGCGGCCATCATGGCTCCCATCCCCATCTGGTGCATGAATTTTTAACAAGCATTCTGGAAAACAGGAAAGCGGCAATTGATGAAACGTTAGGGGCTAATATTACGGCGGCAGGAATCTGCGCCCATTTATCCGCCATGCAGGATGGAGCGGAAATAGAGGTGCCGGCGTTTGGAAAAGCGTAACGAGGGGATTTTTCAGGAATACAGCCTTCACAGAGAAAAAAAGGCATCCGGTGAAAGAATCATATTTACCGGATGCCTTTTTTATGTATAATATAAGAGAATAAAAGAAAAGCCCATTCCGGAAAAGCCGTCCTGCGACGGCGGACAGCAGGCTCCTACATAAGCCGGAGGGCACAGGAAAAGGGAGGAACCATGGGAAAGTATTATCTGGATATGGAAGAATACAGGCAGCTTGCAAGACAGGCTGTGGCGGAGGGCTGTGTGCTGCTGAAGAATGAAAACAATACGCTGCCTGTAAAAGAAGGGGAAACCGTATCGGTATTCGGCAGGATACAGTTTACCTACTATAAAAGCGGCACCGGTTCCGGCGGTTTGGTGAATACCCATTACGTGACAGGAATTCTGGATGCGCTGCGGGCGGAAAAAGAAGTGCGGGTGAACGAGGAACTGGCCGGCGTCTATGAAAAGTGGTGTTCGGATCATCCTTTTGATAAAGGAAAAGGCTGGGGACAGGAGCCATGGTCCCAGGAAGAGATGCCACTGGAGGAGGAGACGGCAGCCCGTGCGGCACAGGTAAGCGATGTGGCTCTGGTAATTATCGGGCGTACGGCAGGAGAAGATCAGGATACCAAAGCGGAGCCGGGAAGCTACCTGCTCACGGATAAGGAAGAACAGCTGATCCGTACCGTAAGCAGGCATTTTGCCAGAACCGCAGTTCTCCTGAACGTGGGAAATATTATTGATATGAAATGGGTGGAAAGCTGTGATCCGTCCGCAGTCCTCTATGTATGGCAGGGCGGTATGGAAGGCGGGAACGGCGTGGCGGATGTGCTTACAGGGAGAGTCAGCCCCTGCGGAAAACTCAGTGACACCATTGCCGCTTCCATAGAGGACTATCCTTCAACGGCAGGGTTCGGTGATAAAGACAGAAATATCTATGCGGAAGATATTTATGTGGGTTACCGCTATTTTGAAACGGCGGCAAAGGACAAGGTCCTTTATCCATTCGGTTTCGGCCTGTCTTATACGGAGTTTGCCATAAAAACCGAAACGTTTCTTGATGAAGGGGATACCGTTCATCTGCAGGTACGTGTGACAAATACGGGGACGGCGGCCGGCAAAGAGGTGGTGCAGGTGTATGCCAATCCGCCTCAGGGACGGCTGGGAAAACCGCTTCGCAGCCTGGCAGCCTTCCGGAAAACAGGGGTGCTCCGGCCGGGAGAGGAAGAGTCCTTTTCCTTGCGTATCCCTAAAAAAGAACTGGCCTCTTACGATGACAGCGGTGCTGCCGGACATAAATCCTGCTATGTGCTGGAGGAAGGAAGCTATTGCTTCTATGTGGGGGCAGATGTGCGCAGTGCAACCTTTGCAGGGGCCTTTGAGCAGAAGGAAACCGTCGTGACGCAGCAGCTGGAGGAAGCTTTGGCCCCTGTGACGGCGTTTGACCGCATGAGGCCGGTGGGAGAGGGGGAATCCTTCCGCATGGTGCAGGAGACTGTGCCTCTGAGAAGTGTGGATTTGGCGGAAAGAATCCTCGAAAACAGACCTGCATCGCCTGTCTGCACCGGTGACAAGGGCATACGTCTCGGGGATGTCTATGATAAAAAGGCGGATCTGGCAGATTTCCTTGCGCAGCTGACCGACGAGGATCTGGCCTGTATGGTGCGGGGAGAGGGAATGTGTTCCCCGAAGGTGACACCCGGAACGGCCGGCGCATTCGGCGGTGTCACAGAGCGTCTGGAACATTTCGGGATACCTGTGGGCTGCTGTGCGGATGGTCCCTCCGGCATCCGGATGGATTGCGGTACGCATGCCTTCAGCCTGCCGAACGGCACTTCCCTGGCCTGCACCTTTCATGTGGAGCTGGTGGAGAGGCTGTTTGAGAAAGAAGGACTGGAGCTGCGGCGTAACCAGGTGGATCTTCTTCTGGGACCCGGCATGAACATCCACAGAAATCCCCTGAACGGAAGGAATTTTGAATATTTCAGCGAGGATCCCTATCTTACAGGCAAGATGGCGGCCGCCCAGCTGAAGGGGATGGGCAAAGCCGGTACCAGCGGTACGATTAAGCATTTTGCGGGAAATAACCAGGAATTCTCGAGAAACCTGGCGGATGCGGTGATTTCGGAAAGAGCGCTGCGGGAAATTTATTTAAAAGGTTTTGAAATAGCGGTGAAGGAAGGAAAGGCGCTTTCCATCATGAGCACCTATGGGCCTGTGAACGGCCTGTGGACGGCAGGAAGCTACGATTTGCTCACCACGATCCTGAGAAAGGAATGGGGCTTTGACGGCCTGGTTATGACAGACTGGTGGGCGAAGATGAATGAGGAAGGGGAAAATGGGGATACCCGGAATACGACGGCGATGGTCCGGGCACAGAATGACCTGTATATGGTGGTATCCGATGCGGCGGCCAATACCGGGGAGGACAATACCATGGAAGGCCTGGCGGCAGGAAGGCTGACAAGAGGGGAGCTGCTGCGCAGCGCCCGGAATATCTGCAGCGTACTGATGCGCCTGCCTGTTATGGATCGTTTCCTGGATCGGATTTCCCCGGAAGAACGGAAGGAACAGCGGGAAAGTGCCGGAGAAGATGCACAGTTCTTTGATTTGGAATATCAGGAGGTTGGCAGGGATACGGCGCTGGATATCTCATCGCTTTCCACGGAAAAAGGGGCTTCCACCGTCCTGGGGGTAAAACTGCTTCACAAGGGTGTCTACGCTATGCAGATAACCGCCAGATGCAGCGGGGGAGAACTGGCCCAGGTGCCCATGTCTGTTTTCATGAACCATGGAGTGGTAATTACCTTTACCATCAACGGGACAAACGGAGAATGGGTGACACGCAGCGCGGATATGGGGGAATTCCGTTTCCCGCACCAATATCTACGGTTTTACTTCGGACAGTCCGGTCTGGAACTGAAAGAAGTTAAGATGATTCTTAAAGAAGAATTCTGACAGCCGTGTTGCCAGGAAAAGAAAAAGAAGAGGCGATTCGGGATTTTTGCAGGAACTGTGAAGGGGAAATAACTTATGATAAGGGCAGTGATTTTTGATATGGACGGGGTTCTGGTAGACAGCGAGATGCTGTATCTGAACCTGCGCTACCAGTTTGCAAAAGAGAAGAATCCCGGGGTAACCCTGGAGGAGCTTAAGCCTACCGTGGGACGCTCCTCCGAGGGCAGCTGGGGCATTGTGGCAAAAGCGGTGCACAATGGGATGCGCTGGCAGGAGCTTCTGGCAGAGTATAAGGAAAAGGTGGTTGTTACCTATCCGTCGCTGGATTTCACAAGCATTTTCAGGGAGGAGGCCCGGGAGGTCCTTCAGAAGCTGAAGGAAAAGGGAATCCGCCTGGCGCTGGCTTCCTCCAACGGGCTGGCAATCGTGGAGAAAATATTGGCGGATAATGGAATCCGGCATTATTTTGAACTTGTGGTCAGCGGAGAAAGCTTTTACCGGAGTAAACCGGATCCGGAAATTTACATCCATACAGCGGTCTCGCTTGGTGTCGGGGCCGGCGAATGCCTCGTTGTAGAGGATTCCACCGCCGGTATAACCGCAGCCCATCGGGCCGGAATGCAGGTCGCCGCCCTTGTGGATGATCGGTTCGGATTTGACCGTTCCCTGGCTGATTTTGAAGTGGGCAGGCTCCGGGATATTCTGGAACTTCCGGGTGTTGCTCCTATACATTAAATGTCCGCTGTTTAAGCAGATATTTCTGCAAAAAGGTTATATCTTTGCTATAATAAAAAATATATAGGAAAGGATAAGGATATGGATATTAAAAAGATACAGGAGCTATGTAGTAAAAAAGCATTGCGTTGGACGAATCATATGTTTCTCCGTATGGTTCAACGAAATATTAGTATGCAGGATGCGGTAAATGCTATTATGGGAGGAGAAATCATAGAGGATTATCCAGACGATTATCCATATCCAAGCTGTTTGATTATAGGGCATACAATAGGTAACGAAACTATACATGTTGTTTGTGGAGTTGGCGAAGGAGAAGTATGGTTGATTACTGTTTATTATCCAGACAAAGAGAAGTGGTCAGATGATTTTAAGGCCAGAAAGGAGTCCTGATTATGAAGTGTTTTATGTGTAAAGGTTCATTGGAAGATAAATTGACCAATTTCATTGCTGATCTGGGAACATGTATTATTATTGTAAAAGATGTTCCGTCACAGGTATGTTCACAGTGCGGCGAGGTATCTTATAGCAATGAAGTGGCAGGACAATTAGAAAGAATTGTAAATAAAATGAAAGATGCCATGACAGAGATTGCGGTGGTACATTATTCAGATAAAGTCGCATAGAGAATAGATAGAGTATATCTGGGTATGCTCAATTTGCCAATGTTCATTTTCTGCTGAGATTGACACAGGATACGAAATGCTTTGCGATAGGGGACAGATTGTGGCCTTTTCTATAGCAAAGATCAATGTGTGTAGTCAGCTCCGGTTCGACGGGAAGAATCCGGATATCTGCGTTGTTCGCATAATAGGCGGCCTGCTTTTGCATCAGCAGGCCGATTCCCATATTTTTGGAAACCAGATCGATTATGTTTTCAATCCGGTGGCTGGTATAAGAGACACCGGGAGTAAAGCCTGCTTCCTCACAGGCCCTGATACAGAGAGAATAAAGAAGAGTTCCTTCGTTCAACAGAAGGAGCTTTTCTTTTTTTAGCCGGGAAAGAGGGAGTTGGGTATCCTCTTTTGGGAAAGCGGCAGGAGAGCATACTGCGGCGAGACGGTCGGCTGTATAGGGGATATGGACAAAATCCGGTTCCGTTTCTTCTCCTTCCCGGATAAAAGCCAGTTCACATTTGCCGTCCCGCAGCATCTGCTTCAGAACGGTGGATTCTTCCTCCAGAACATGCACATGAAAGGAGGAATTGCTCTGGTTAAAAAGAAGGATGGTATCTGTTATGCCGTATTGGGCCATCACCGGAATGGAACCTATGGTGAGGGTGGTTTTCTTTCTCTCCCGGGAGTGGTAGAGCGCCGTTTCATATTCATATTGAAGGCGGGATATCTGGCGGGCATAAGTAAGAAAAGACATTCCATCCTCCGTGAGTTCAAGACGGCGCGTGGTACGCCGGAAAAGAGGAATGGCAAGCTCCTGTTCCATCGCTTTTATATGTTTGGACAGACTGGACTGGGAGAGGAAAAGAGCATCCGCAGCCCTGGAAAAATTGCCGGTATCGGCGAGAACCACAAATTCTTTCAGATAATCGATATTCATAAGGACTCCTATTTATTCTTGTTTGGAATATATTATACCCTTTTTCGAATTGCCTGCCAATCCATAATTTTCTATAATGAACCACAGGCAGGACATAAAGGGCTGTCTGAACGGTTACATAAAGTGTCGGACTGCTATGGAAAAAGGAAGAGAGGATAAAAAAATGGGGTATAGTCTGCTTTTTAATCCGGAAAATTACCGGGTGGAGTCTGTGGAGGCGGAAGGCCATACTGTGGTTTACAGGGCCTATGAAGATTTGGTATATGTGGAAAGGCCGGTGGCCGAAGAATACCAGAGGATGAATATATATGTGCCGGAATTGCTTATGGAAGGAGGGACGATAGGCCGTTATGACAGGCATACGGCCCCTGTATTTCTGGCAAATACGGTGGGCGGATATATGCCGGGGAAACCGGAGAAGCCGGGCAATCATTTTATGGGGAAAACCAACGCCCTTTACTTTGCACTGCTGCATGGCTGTGTGGCGGTATCTGTGGGAGCCAGGGGCAGAGGGCTTACGGGGGCTGACGGAAGCAATATCGGCTGTGCCCCGGCCTGCATCGTGGATCTCAAGGCGGCTGTGCGATACCTGAAGTATAACCGGGAACGGATCTGCGGTAATATGTCACGGATTATATCCAATGGAACGAGCGCCGGCGGAGCGCTTTCCGCGCTGCTGGGAGTGACGGGAAATCATCCGGACTATGAAAGCTTTCTGGAAGCGGCAGGAGCCGCCGAGGCGGGGGACGATATTTATGCCGCATCCTGCTATTGTCCTATTACTAATCTGGAGCATGGGGATATGGCCTATGAATGGGAATTCAACGGTCTGCATGATTACCGGTACATGCGGTTTGAAAAGGATGCGGAAACCGGAGAGATGAAGAGGCAGCCCGTGACGGGGACACAGACGGAGGAACAGAAAAAGCTTTCCGCTGAACTTAAAAAATTATTCCCATCCTATGTGAACAGTTTACATTTGACGGATGAACGGGGAAATGACCTTATTTTAGAAGAGGATGGGAATGGAAGCTTTCAACAATATATCAAAGACCGTGTCATGGAATCCATACAAAAGGCAATGGAAGGAGGAATGGATTTTACCGGCTGTCCCTGGATTCAAGTACGGGACGGGAAAGCGGTGGATGTGGATTTTGCACAATTTACGGCATTCCGTACCAGGATGAAAACCACGCCTGCCTTTGATGACGTATGGTTGCAAACACCGGAAAATGAGTTGTTCGGAACCGATGGCATCGTTTCCCGGCATTTTACCCGCTTCAGCCTGGAACATACCAAAGCGGAGGGGGAGATGGCAGAAGAAGGCCAGATCCGGCGGATGAATCCGATGAACTATATAGGCGACAGCCATTGCGATACGGCACCCTGTTTCCGTATCCGTCACGGCGCTTCCGACCGGGATACTTCCCTGGCGGTTTCCGCCCTGCTGGCCGCCGCCCTGAAAAAACAGGGCATACAGGTGGACTACCATCTTCCCTGGGGACTGCCCCATGCGGGAGATTACGATTTACCGGAGCTGTTTGCCTGGATTGACCGTATTTGTGATGTATGAAAGGAGCCGCTATGGATTACAGGACAGAAATTTTGGATTTGCGGACCGCCCTGCAGGTGCTGCAAAACGAGGAAGGCCAGTTGGTGGAAACGGATGTGCCGGTGGATACCATGGCCGAACTGGCTGGGGTTTACCGTTATGTAGGGGCCGGCGGCACCGTAAAACGGCCGGCAGGAGTAAACGGGCCGGCTATGATATTTCATAATCTGAAAGGGTTTCCGGATGCGTCGGCAGCGATTGGGATCCTGGGAAGCAGGAAACGGGTGGGCCTTCTGCTTGGCTGTCCTCCGGAGTCTTTGGGCCGGCTTTTATGCGAGTGTGCCCGGAGTCCGGTTCCCCCGGAACTATCCCGTGAGCCTGCGCCCTGCCAGGAGGTGGTACATTATGCACAGGAGGAGGGTTTTGATCTGCGAAAGCTGCTTCCCGCGCCTACAAACACACCGGTGGATGCAGGCCCCTATATTACACTGGGAATGTGCTATGCCAGCCATCCGGATACCGGTGTCAGCGATGTGACCATACACCGTATGTGCCTTCAGGGAAACGCGGAACTGTCCATTTTCTTTACCCCGGGAGCCAGACATATCGGAGCCATGGCGGAGCGTGCCCAGGAGCTGGGACAGCCGCTGCCCATTTCCATAAGCATCGGTGTGGATCCCGCAATTGCGGTCACCTCCTGTTTTGAACCGCCCACAACCCCGCTTGGATTTAATGAACTGTCCATAGCCGGCGCATTGCGCAGGCAGCCTGTCAGGCTGTGTCCCTGCCTGACCATACAGGAGAATGCCATTGCCAATGCTGAATATGTGATTGAAGGGGAAATCCTTCCCGGCGTAAGAATCCGGGAGGATCAGGGCAGCAATACCGGTTATGCCATGCCGGAATTTCCGGGTTACACGGGACCGGCCAGCGACGAATGCAGGCTGATCCGGGTGAAAGCGGTGACACATCGGAAAAATCCGATCATGCAGACCTGTATCGGGCCGGGCATGGAACATGTGAATATGGCGGGTATCTGTACGGAAGCCAGCATTTATGCCATGGTGGAAAAAGCCATGCCGGGCCGGCTGAAGAATGTCTATGCCCATCCGTCGGGAGGCGGGAAATATATGGTTATCCTTCAGATTGCCAAAAAGGTGCCCAGTGATGAGGGCAGGCAGCGCCAGGCCGCCCTGCTGGCCTTCAGCGCCTTTTCGGAATTGAAGCATATCATTCTGGTGGATGAGGATGTGGATCTTTTTGATACGGATGACGTGCTGTGGGCGCTGAATACCCGGTATCAGGGAGATGTGGATACGGTATTCATCCCCGGCGTGCGGTGCCATCCCCTGGATCCCAGCCAGCGGCCGGACTACAGCCCATCCATACCGGATGTGGGAATATCCTGCAAGACCATCTATGATTGTACGGTTCCGTTTTCCATGAAAGAACGGTTCCGGCGTGCTGCATTTATGGAGGTGGATCCGTCAAAATGGATAAAAAAAGAATAATAGTCGGAATCAGCGGCGCTTCCGGTATGCCTCTTGCATGGGAACTGCTTCGGCAGCTGAGAGCACGCCGGGATCAGGCAGAAACCCATTTGATATATACCGAAGGAGCTGCGCGGACCTTGCTTCAGGAGACAGGACAGACGCCGCAGGTGTTGGAAAAAATGGCGGATTATGTCTATGATAACCAGAATATCGGAGCGGCTCCCGCCAGCGGGAGCTTTCGGACGGACGGCATGATCGTAGTTCCCTGCAGCATGAAAACAGCAGCAGGAATTGCATCCGGCTACAGCGATAACCTGCTTCTCAGGGCTGCGGATGTGACGCTTAAGGAGCGCAGAAGGCTGGTCCTTGTGGCCCGGGAATGCCCGTTAAGCACCATCCATCTGCGGAATCTGTATGAACTCAGCCGGTACGGAGCGGTGATCCTGCCCCCGGTCCTGAGCTTTTATAACCATCCGGATTCCCTGGACTGCTGCATAAGGCATATTACGGGTAAAATTCTGGATATGTTCGGCTTGGAGGGAGAAGGCTACCGCAGATGGGAGGGGATGGATGAGAACCTTTGAAAGGAAAGCAGAATGGGGAAACAAGACCATAACAGCCTCTGTTCTGGTACTGGATAACGGGATACGGGTGGATCTTTACGGGGGCGATCTTTCCCATATCGGAGCGGTCAGTGCCGTTTCCTGTGAAAAAGAACTGGAAACAGTGGTATTTCCGGGACACCGGGAAGCCGTGTTGACCGAAAGCTGGGCGGAGGCTATAAACAGGCAGACCGGTCTGCCTGTGGTGGTAACGGCAGGGATTCATTATGATGGGGTAAACGGAGCCGATATTGCGGAAATCATGGAAATTATGGAAGATATGTTGAAGGACGTTTTGAAGAGAATTTCATAAATACAAGGGAAAAACGAAAAAATATGGAAAAGCTGCCGCATGGGTGAGGAAAACTTATCTGCATGTGACAGCTTTTACTGTATACATTGGTTTTTACTACTTATTGTTTTATCCTGAAAAAGCTTGTATGATAGAAAAAACAAGAATTTTACAACGAACGGAAAAAATGGGAAATACCGGAGGAAAAGTGTGAGGACAAAAAAACAAAAAGATGAGTATTCACTTTGGAATAATTTTATTTATCTGCTTAAAGGGATATGGAAAAGTGACAGGAAACTCATGGTCTTTATGATTCTGGAATCCCTGTGTATGGTAATAACCCCTTATATAGCAATGTATCTGCCGAAGATTGGTGTGGATCTTGTGGTACAGCACTCATCCGTCAAAAAGGCACTGTTTGTGTTGGGCATCATAACCTGTATTATAGCGGTATCCCAGACGGTGGGAAACATGGCGGCCAGAGGGAAGACAAGGTTGTTGGATCGTCTGCGCAGTTATTACAGAATTCAGCTGTTTGGAAAAACACTGGATTGCGATTATGAACATGTGGAAAGTGCCCGCTGGCAGGAGCAGTACAGTCAGGCAAAACTGATGAGTGTGGATTGGGGTCCCTGGTCTGCGACAACACTGATGTCAGAAGGAGCCATAAAAGTATGTGGAGCGGTGATTAGTTTTATCCTGTATGGAAGTATAATTGCATCTTTAAGCCCCTGGATGCTGCTTTTCATTATTCTTCTGTCAGTTCTGAATTTCGGCGCTTTACGTAAGGCACAAAAGCATGAGGTGAAAACGCTCGCCAGCCGCAGCATTCTGCAGCGGAGCAGGGGATATATGAAGGATTATGCCTCTGATGTTACTTTTGGAAAAGATTTACGGTTATATGAAATGGGCGGTTGGATCAGAGCTTGCTTTCGTAATTACAATGAAGCCCATTTCCGCCTGAGACAGGATGTGCAGCGTTATTATTATTTTGCGGCGCTGGTGGAGGCAGTGAGTTTGTTTTTCAGAGACGGGGCGGCTTATCTGTACTTTTTATGGCAGGCGGCTTCGGGTAATCTTACGCCTGGAGAATTTGTACTGGCATGCAGCGTGGTGGCTTCCTTTTCGGCTCTGGTCACACGGGTATCCGACAGCGTGGGGCAGATGGTCCAGGCGGTACCTCCGTTAAACAGGATGAGAAGTTACCTGGAAGCTGCAGACGAACCCGATCCGGATCCGGCGGCCATACCGCCGGAAGAAGGAACACCGGTTTCTATTACCTTTGAGGATGTAAGTTTTACTTACGAGGGCAGATATCAGGTATTGGATCATTTTAATCTGCAGATTGGAGAGGGGGAAAAAATAGCTCTGGTGGGAATAAACGGCGCCGGAAAAACGACTATTGTAAAGCTGCTGTGTGGTTTTTATAAGCCGGAGTCAGGAAGGATACTGATAAATAATACGGATATCAGGCATTTCAGGAAGAAGGATTTGTATCAAATGATTTCACCGGTTTTTCAGGAGGCCACGATACTGCCCTTTACGGTAGCACAGAATGTGTCACTTAATGAAAAAGAGATGGACATGGAACGGATCAGGGAATGTCTGACAAAAACAGGGCTGTGGGAAGACATCAACCGGCTGCCGGAAAAAATGGAAACGATGATGATGAATCTGGAGGATGGAGGCGGAGTGTGCCTGTCAGGAGGGCAGCAGCAGAAGCTTCTGATGGCCAGGGCATTATATAAGGATGCGATGTTGCTGTTTTTTGACGAACCCACAGCCGCACTGGATCCCATTGCTGAAAGTGAGACTTATGAGTTGTTTCACAGCCTGGCAGGAAAGAAAACAGCAATTTATATTTCCCATAGGCTTGCCAGCACCCGTTTTTGTGATCGTGTGGTTTTGCTGGAAAAAGGCAGGGTGACAGCGAGCGGAAGTCATGAAGAACTTTTGGCTGGCTGTGTGGAATACGCCAAAATGTATCGCGTTCAGAGTCATTATTATAAGAAAGATGCGGAGGTGAATGCATGAGAAAGAGAGCGGATATGCTTCATCTTTTACGATGTCTCCGGGAGATTCAAAAGTGTGAGCCGTGGGCATTGCCAATGGCTTTCGTTCTGGCTCTGATGGAGGCGTTGATCCCATTGGGAGCACCTGTTCTTTCAGCAATATTTGTAGATGGCCTGGAACAGGGAGCTTCTTTTAAAGAGCTGGCGTTAGCAGCGGTTATCGGAGTTGTGATATTATTTATCATGAATGTTGTGAGGGGAAAAATGTTCCGCTGCGGCCTGCCCCATTCGGAATATTGTAATGATCTGATGGAATGGAAGTTTAACGACAAAAGCATGGATATGGATTATGCCCGGCTTGACAGTGCAGAGACAGCCGGGCTGCGGGCAAGAATTCAGAATGACTACGACTGGGGCTGCGGCGCTTACTATATGATTCCGCAGTTCCAACGCTGCTGTGCCGGTGTTATCGGGATCATGGCCTCGGCCGCATTTCTGATTTTGGTTCTCTTTCAGGGCAGTTTTTGGTTAGATTGGTCAACGCTTCTGTTTTTCGGCTATGTATTTGCAGTTACCTTCTTTTCTGCTTCTGTCGAAAAAAGAACCTTTCAGGAAGAAGAAACGCTGAAAAGACAGTTTGATAAAACCAGCAGCAGGGCGAACTATCTGATGCGCGGAGGAATTACCTACAGGGAAGGTAAGGATATTCGTATATACAATGCCCAGCCGTTGATTAAAAGCGCTCTGCGTGAAGAAGAACGGGACAGGATGGTGGAAGGAGAGAGCAGGCTGGAGCAGCGGGCAGGCGCGCTGGACGGTGCGGCATCTGGCATCCTTATGGGAGGGGCTTATGTGTTTGTGGTTCTGCGTTCACTGCAGGGTGCTCTTTCAGCAGGGGCAGTGGTTCTTTTTGCTTCCAGTATATACCGTTTCTCCGAAAGTCTGAAAATACTCGCTAAAAGCCGTAGTGAAATCCTGATGAATGCAAGACGCATGGAGAGTACCTTTGCTTATCTTGATCTTCCCGGTCTGCTGGAGGGCGGATGCCTTCCCGCAGGTATGGAAGCGGGAAAAGGTGAGATTGAGTTCCGGGATGTATCCTTTACCTATCCCGGAGCAGGAAAACCCGCATTGTCCCATGTGTCCTTCCGCCTGCATCCTGGCGAAAAAACGGCAGTGGTAGGAATGAACGGCAGCGGAAAGACCACACTGGTAAAGCTGCTCTGCCGCTTGTACGATCCATCCGAAGGAAGCATCCTGCTGAATGGGACGGACATCAGGGAATATGAATATGAGGAATATATGCGGCTGTTTTCGGTAGTGTTTCAGGATTTCAAACTTCTGGCTCAGCCTTTGGGAGAAAATGTAGCTGCGGCACAGGAATATCAGCAGGAGAGGGTATGGGAATGCCTTAAGAAAGCAGGATTTGCTGCCCGCCTGGAGCGGATGAAGAAGGGACTTGCCACCAGTCTGTACCGGGATTTGGATGAAGAGGGTGTGGAGGTGTCTGGTGGTGAAGCACAGAAGATTGCATTAGCCAGAGCATTGTATAAAGATGCGCCGATAGTGGTTCTGGATGAACCTACCGCCGCTCTGGATCCCATATCAGAGCATGAAATATACAGCGGTTTCCATAGGCTGATTGGTGATAAAACCGCGGTTTTTATATCCCATCGCCTTTCTTCCTGCCGTTTTTGCGACTACATACTGGTTTTTCATGAAGGAGAACTTGTGCAG
Source organism: Eisenbergiella sp. OF01-20 (assembly GCF_003478085.1). NCBI lineage: Bacteria > Bacillati > Bacillota > Clostridia > Lachnospirales > Lachnospiraceae > Eisenbergiella > Eisenbergiella sp. OF01-20. The sequence goes on from NZ_QUES01000006.1 coordinate 225,991, forward strand.
CGTGGAAATCATGAGGAACTACTGAAAGAGGATAAGGGTAAATATGCTGTCATGTGGCAGGCACAGGCCAGGTACTATGAGGAAGACGGAGCGGACAGAAGTGCAGCGAACGGGGGAGCATAAAGATAACACTTCAGGCAAGATCGAACTGTTACGTATGTTTTCTTTCAAAAGGTAAAATAAACGATTGCCTCTGGCCTGTTTCCGTAATATAATCGAGAAAGAAAATTTTATAAAAAATGAAGAGGTGCCTGCCGGCCAGACCGCGCAGGATAATAGGGAAAAGGGTGCAAAGCCCTTGCGGTCCCGCCGCTGTAACGGAGGAGTCGTATCAGAGAATGCCACTGGGAAACCGGGAAGGACGGATACGATGAGGATACCGGAGCCAGAAGACCTGCCTTTCATGATGGGGAACATGGGAAGAGTGCTCCCCGCATCGGTTACGAGCGATGGCCGGGTGCGAAAAGCGGTCCTTTTCCAGGGGAAGATGACAGATCTGTTTTTTAAACCGGCTTTCGTATGCGTTATGCTGCGGGAGGCGGTATTTTTTTATGCAGGCACAAAAGGCCGTGAACAGCAACGGTGCCGGGCCATGAAAAGGAGAAAGCATGAAACAGAAGAAAAAAACAGGCATATTGGCAGTCAGCTTCGGAACAAGCTATGAGGATTCCTGCCGGTGTACCATTGGGGCGCTGGAGGCGGATTTTAAAAGGGTATTTTCACATATGCCTGTAAAAAGGGCGTTTACCAGTACAATTATCATGCGCATATGGAAGGAAAGAGGGGTGGAAATCCCCGATACCATGCAGGCGCTCGCCCAAATGGCGGAGGAAGGGATCGAGGAGGTTCTTATCCAGCCCACCCATCTTCTGGCCGGGGAGGAATACGAAAAGCTCTGTGCCCAGGCGGAAGGGTTCCGGGGGCGTTTCAGACGGATGGAAATCGGTGTGCCTCTGCTTAACGATGAGGAGGATCTGAAAAGTGTTGCCGCTTTTTATGCCGAACATTTTCCAAGGGAAGAGGGAGAAGCCCTGGTGCTGATGGGGCATGGATCCCGTCATGAAAACAATGCCGTTTATGCCCGGCTCCAGGATATCTGGAACCGGATGGGCTGTACCGATGTATTCCTGGGGACTGTGGAGGCCAGCCCGGATCTGGAAGAGGTAACGGCGCTCCTTCAAAAGAACGGATACCGGAAGGCGGTAATGACTCCGCTCATGCTGGTCGCAGGGGATCATGCCCATACGGACATGGCGGGGAACGGGCCGGGCAGCTGGAAACGCCTGCTGGAGTCCCAGGGGATTCGGGTGCGGTGTGTGGTGAAGGGAATGGGGGAATACCCGGAAATACGCAGTTTGTACATCCGCCATTTACAAAAGCTGGAGGAAAAAAATACGGGTGTGCTTTATGGTGTCAGTGTTGGCCCGGGCGATCCGGAACTGATTACGCTCAAGGCGGTGCGCCTGATAAAGGAGTGCCCTGTACTGGCAGTGCCCCGTACCCGGGGAGAAAACACACTCGCTCTTTCTATTGTCATGCAGACCGCCGATATCCGGGGAAAAGAAATCGTCTATACGGATTTCCCCATGACCAGGGATAAGGAAATCCTGGCAAAGAATTATGAGAGAATAGCAGAGCTGCTTGCGGAATATCTGGAACAGGGGAAAAATGTGGCCATGCTTACGATTGGGGACATTTCCATTTATTCCACATTTTCCTATGTGGGGGAACGGGCGGCGCAGGCCGGTTACCCGGTAAGGATATGCGCCGGTGTCCCCTGCTTTTGTGATATTGCCGCCAAAACCGGGAAACCTCTTGTTTCCGGTTCCCAGGTCCTGATGGTGATACCCGCAGGAAAAGAAGAACTGGAGCCGTATATGGCCCTGGAGGGTACCAAGGTATTGATGAAAAGCGGAGGAAAGCTGGGGAAGCTGCGGCAGTACCTTGCCGAAAAAGGACTGGAGGACAGGGCGCTCATCGCGGAAAACTGCGGGCTTCCGGGAGAACATTTTCTGCCTGCGACGCAGGAAATACCGGAGGGCAGCAGTTATTTTACCACAGTGGTGATAAGATAGCCTGCAAAGTGTGCCGGTTATTCCCGCGGGCAACGAGCCAAACGGATGCACTTGTGCATCCACTTGGCGACTGCCGCGAGGGTCAAATACCACCGCAGCAAGCTGACGGGGTATTTGATTTCACCACAGTTCCTGAGAGGAGAGACGGTTTTGCTGGAACAGTATGTATTTAAAAACCAGAAACGATTGCGCTGCGGTTATACGACCGGATCCTGTGCCGCTGCCGCAGCGAAAGCCGCCGTACAGATGCTGCTGGGCGGGGGAAGGACGGAAGCCGTGGAACTGGTTACCCCATCCGGGCAGACGCTTTTTCTGGATGTGGAGGATATCCGGGAAGAAGAGGGAAGGGTATGCTGCGCCGTCCGGAAGGACAGCGGGGATGATCCGGATGTGACCAATGGGATTCTCATCTATGCTTCTGTGGAAAAAACGGAGATCGGGATCCGGATAGACGGCGGGGAGGGTGTGGGAAGAGTTACCCGGCCCGGCCTGGATCAGCCGGTGGGAGAAGCGGCTGTTAATTCAGTACCGCGCCGCATGATAACCGAAGCGGTAAAGGCGGTTTGTTCCGCACGGGGATATGAGGAAGGGATCCTTGTGATCATTTCCATCCCGGAAGGCAAAGCTCTTGCCGGCCGGACCTTCAATCCCCGTCTGGGTATTGAGGGCGGGATATCGGTCCTGGGCACCACGGGAATTGTGGAGCCTATGAGCGAAGCGGCCCTTCTTGATACCATAGAGGTGGAAATGAGACAGGCGGCCGCTGTGGGCAGACAAAAAATCCTTCTCACACCCGGGAATTATGGTATGGATTTTCTGAGGGATTCCCTGAAGATCGATCCGTACAAGAGCGTAAAGTGCAGCAATTACATAGGAGAATCCCTGGATAAAGCGATTGAAATTGGATTTGATGCCCTTCTATTAGTGGGACATATCGGAAAACTGGTGAAGCTGGGAGCCGGTGTGATGAATACCCATTCCCGCTGGGCGGATGCCCGGCTGGAGACGCTGGCGGCAAGTCTGATTCTGGCCGGCGGGGACGCCGGGACAGCGGTAACGCTGCTGGGCGCCAATACGACGGAAGATGCACTGGATATTTTGATCCGCTGCGGCTGGCTGGAAAAGACTATGGCTGTACTCATGGAAAAAATAGCCTGCCACCTGGAACACAGGACCGGCGGGAAGCTTCAGGCCGAGGTGGTGGTATTTTCCAACCGATACGGGATTCTTGGAAAAACAAAGGGTGCGGATGCCCTTTTAGAAGAAATAGGAGAATAAACATGGTTCATTTTGTAGGAGCAGGACCGGGAGCGCCGGATCTGATTACGGTCAGAGGGCTGGAACTTCTGAAACAGGCGGATATCATTATTTATGCAGGTTCTCTGGTAAACAAAGAACTGCTTGTATCGGCTTCGTCCCATTGCCGGATATACAACAGCGCGCTGATGACGCTGGAAGAGGTGATAGACGTGATGGTGCAGGGAGAAACGGATAAGAAAAAAACAGTCCGTCTCCATACCGGGGATCCCTGTCTGTATGGGGCGATCCGGGAACAGATGGATCGGCTGGAGGAGAGGGGGATTTCCTATGAGGTATGCCCCGGTGTCAGCAGCTTCTGCGGTGCGGCGGCATCCCTGCAGGCGGAATATACCCTGCCCGGGGTTTCCCAGACCGTAATTATTACCAGGATGGAAGGAAGGACACCCGTGCCGGAAAGCGAACAGTTGAGGAATCTGGCGGCGCATAAGAGCACGCTGGTTCTGTTCCTGAGCACGGGCCTCCTGCCCCAGGTGCGGGAAGAACTGCTGGCAGGAGGCCTGGATCCGGATACTCCCTGCGCCGTCTGTTATAAAGTCACCTGGGAGGATGAAAAAATCATCCGGGGGACGCTGGAGGAACTTCCGGAGCTGGCGGAGCGTGCCGGTATCCGCAAAACAGCGCTGATCGTTGTCGGGAAGGTACTGGGGAGCGACTATGAATTGTCCAGGCTGTATGCGGCTGATTTTACGACGGAATTCCGCCGGGGGAGGGAGGATGGAAAGCAAAGATGAAAGCGGCAGTGGTTTCCTTCACTGAAAAAGGCGGTAGATGGAACCGGGAGATTACCGGCAGACTCCGGGCGGAGGAGATCGACAGCACCGGATACGGCTTTTATAAATACGCAGGAGAGGGACTGACCCCTTTTACCCATGTGAAAGATCTGACGGAGGGGCTTTTTGCTTCCTGCGACCTTCTCCTTTTTATCGGGGCAACCGGAATTGCGCTGCGCGCAGTGGCTCCCTTCCTTCGGGGAAAAGCGAAGGATCCGGCGGTCCTGGTGATGGATGAATGCGGCATTCACGTCATTTCCCTGTTGTCGGGCCATTTGGGCGGGGCGAATGAATGGTGCAGACGGATCGCGCTTCTCACGGGCGCAGAGCCGGTTATCACCACAGCGACGGATTTGAACGGGGTGTTCGCCGTAGATGTGTTTGCCAGGGAAAACGGTTTGGCAGTGCGGAACCCGGAAGCTGTCCGTGAGGTATCCGGAAGGATCCTTAACGGGGAAGCCGTGGGGTTTTACAGCGATGTCCCATGGGAAGGGGAGCTTCCGCCCCTGCTGGTTCCGGTGACGGACAGGGAAAAAGGGGCGGATGAGGACCGGCGGCCGGTGTGCGGGATTGTCATATCGGCGGAAGGGGACCGGCAGGTATTCCCTCTGACCTGTTATCTCGTCCCCAGGGATCTGACGGTGGGGATCGGCTGCAGGAAAGGGACAGCCAGGGAAGAAATTACTCGTTGCCTTACCCGCATCCTGGAAGAAAAAGGGCTGTGGGAAGGAAGAATTGCCCGCTTTACGTCGGTCAGTCTGAAAAGGGCCGAGACGGGAATCCAGGAAGAGGCGTTGGCAAGGAGAGTGCCTTTTCTTACCTTCACACCCCGGGAGCTGGAGCAGGCCCCCGGTTCTTTCCACGGCTCCCCGTTTGTGGAACAGACCGTGGGGGTGGATAACGTATGTGAACGGGCCGCTGTTTTAGGGAGCGGCGCAGGAGAACTGCTGGTGGAAAAGCAGGCGGGCGGAGGCATTACCATCGCCATTGCCAGACAGGACACGTCGTCATATTGCGTGTCGTTTGGGCCATACGCAAAGGAACGGTAGTCGCTAAGTGGATAATAGAACCGTCAGTTCTATGCGAGTGCATCCGTTTGGCTCGTTGCCCGCGGGAATAAAAAGGTAACAGTCCGGACTTGCCGGAACGCAAGTTACTTAAGTAGAAAGGATAAAAGAATGTTATATATAGTAGGATTTGGCCCGGGCAGCTATGAGCAGATGACCGTGGAAGCGGACAGGGCGCTGCAGGGATGTGATTTGATAATCGGATATACCACCTATGTGGACATCATCCGTCCCTGGTTCCCGGAAAAGGAATTCCTGGTGACGCCTATGAAGCAGGAAAAGGAACGGTGCCTTATAGCCATAGAGGAAGAAAAAAAGGGGAAAAAGGTAGCCCTTGTATGCAGCGGCGACAGCGGGATCTACGGCATGGCGAGCCTGGTGTATGAACTGGCGGCACAGGAGGAGGGCCTCACGGAACGGATCCGTGTCATTGCAGGTGTGACGGCAGCCGCCAGCGGCGGAGCCTTGCTGGGAGCGCCTCTGTCCCACGATTTCCTCACGATAAGCTTAAGTGATCTGCTTACGCCCATGGAGGTTATCCGGACACGGATCCGCTGCGGTGCAAAGAGCGATACGGTTCTTTGTATTTATAATCCCTCCAGCCGGAAGCGGGGTGATTATCTGCAGATGGCCTGTGATATCGTCCTGGAATGGCGTTCCCCCCGTACGGTGTGCGGCTATGTGCGCAATATCGGAAGAGATGGGGAAGAGGCGGTGGTGACCACACTGGAGGAATTGCGGAATACCAACGTGGATATGTTTACTACGGTTTTTATCGGCAACAGCCATACCAGGAATATCCATGGGAAAATGGTAACACCCAGGGGATACCGGCTTGAAGAAGCAAAGGAGTGAAAGATAAGCTAGATGAAACAGAAAGTGATGCTGTTTGCCGGGACCACGGAAGGCAGGCAGCTGTATGAATTCCTGGTAGAAAGAGGAATAGACGCCGGCGTTTATGTCACCACAGCCTATGGGGAGCAGATCCTTTCCCATGAAAAACAACGGCTGCCACGCACAGCGGGCCAGCCTTATGTTCAACAACAGCTGCCATACACAGCGGGCCAGCCTTATGTTCAACAACAGCTGCCATACCCTGCCGGAGAACCGGACAGTGCCGTCCGAATCCATACAGGGCGCCTTGACCGGGAGGGGATGGAAGAACAAATGAAGCAATATGCCCCCACGCTGGTGATTGATGCCACACATCCGTATGCGGACGCGGCAACGGCGAATATAAAGGAGGCAAGCAGCATCTTACATATCCCTTATATCCGTGTCCTGCGCGCCTCCTGCCGGGACGGGAGTGAGCAGCTTATGCAGGAGGGGCTGACGGAGGTGGCGGATATCCGTGCCGCCGCTGCCTGGCTTGAACATACCTGCGGAAACATTCTGGTGACTACGGGCAGCAAGGAGCTGCAAAAGCTGTGCGGCCTTACCGGTTTTTCGGAACGTGTGTTTGCCAGGATACTGCCGATTCCCGCAATGCTGGAGAAATGCTGCAAGCTGGGTCTTACCGGTAAGCATATCATTTGTATGCAGGGGCCTTTTTCCGAGGAAATGAATTATGCCATGCTGCGCGAGGTGGACGCAGCATTTCTGCTCACCAAGGAATCGGGGACGGCGGGCGGCTACCCGGAGAAGGTGGCGGCGGCAAAACGAGCCAATGCGGCGGTGGTGGTTATCAGACGGCCGGAAGCCGGGGATGGATACGCAGTGGAACAGGTAAAGAGAATCCTGCTTGCAAAGGATGGAAACGATCATGGATAAACAGAGAATCAGTATCATAGGGATCGGAATGGGAGGTCCCGGGACTATGACCGGTAACGCGAAAGAACTGCTTTCCCGGGCCGGTCTGGTGGCAGGGGCGGGCCGTATGCTGGCTTCCTGCGGCCTGCAGGAGGGAAGCACTCCGGAGCGGATCGTGGTCAAGGCCTATGAGCCGGAAAAGATCTGCGCGGCGCTCAGAGAATGCGGGAAAGAAGAAGCAGCCGTGCTTATGTCCGGGGACACCGGTTTTTACAGCGGTGCCAAAAAGCTGCTGGATGCGCTGGAAGGGTACCGGGAGGAGATGAAAGACAGGTGCCGGGTATGTATCCATGTGGAGCCGGGGATATCCTCCCTTTCCTATTTTGCGTCCAGACTCCGGCTTTCCTGGGACGATGCGGCTGTCCTGAGCTATCATGGAAGGAAGGATAACCTTCTTGCCGCTGTCAGAAGGAACCGGAAGACCTTCCTGCTTACCGGCGGACAAACGGAGGAAATCTGCAGGGAGCTGACCGGAGGCGGGCTGGGCAACGTTACGGTTTATGCGGGCAGCCGCCTTTCCTATCCGGAGGAACGCATTGTCAAATGTCCGGCCGGAGAATGGCAGGCCTCCGGTTTTCCTGCAGAAACGGACGAACTCACTGTCCTTCTTATCCGGAACGAACAGGCGGGGAATTCGTATATGACAGGGATCCCGGAGGAATGTTTTATCCGCGGACAGGTTCCTATGACGAAAAGCGAGGTCAGGGCGGTTATCATGAGCAAGCTGGCGGTACGGGAAGAGGATGTGGCCTATGATATCGGCGCGGGAACCGGCTCCGTATCCGTGGAGCTGGCCCTCGCTGCAGGAAAAGGGCAGGTTTTTGCCGTGGAATGCGAGCCGGAGGGAATCGATCTGATCCGGCAGAACGCAAGGAAATTCGGGTGCCATAACCTGACGGTGGTGGAAGGGATGGCACCGGAAGCACTGGCCGGTCTGCCGGCGCCGGATGTGGTATTTATCGGAGGGACGAAAGGCAGGCTTGCACAGATACTGGAAGCGCTACCCCACAGGGACGGCTCCGTCCGTATCTGTATCAGCGCGGTCACCATGGAAACGGCTGCGGAGGCATTACGTTGTATGAAGGAGAAAAAGCTGCAGAATGTGGATGGCTGCCAGATAGGAATTACCAGGCTGCGTCCGGTGGGCGGGCTGCACATGCTGCAGGCCCAGAATCCGATTTTTCTTCTGTGGGGGGATATGGCAGGATGAGAGAGGCGGCTGACAAAACGGGAAAAAGCATGACGGAAGCGCCCCGGATCCTCATAGCAGGCACCGGCAGCGGATGCGGGAAAACGACTTTGACCTGCGGCATTTTATATGGCCTTGCCAGACAAGGTTACAGACCGTTTGCGTATAAATGCGGGCCGGATTATATTGATTCCATGTTTCACAGCCGGGTGCTGGAAATGGAAACCGGGAATCTGGACAGCTTTTTTACCGATGCGCGGACGCTCCGGGCTCTTCTTGCCGGAGAACATGCCGGAAACCGCGGGGAAAGCAATTCCCACCGGTGTGCCGGAAAGGACCGCGGACGGAGGGATATCCGCGTGATAGAAGGCGTTATGGGTTATTATGACGGCATGGGGTTTTCGGAAAAAGGCAGCGCGAGTGAAATTGCGGCTTTGACGGAAACGCCGGTCATCCTCACCGTAAATGCGAGGGGGATGAGCCGTTCCGTGCTGGCGGTGCTGAAAGGATTTTTGGAGAGCCAGACCTGGCCCGGAATCCAGGGCGTCATTTTTAACCAGTTGTCCCCCATGCTGTATCCGGCTGTGTGCCGGGAGGCAGAGGCGCTTGGCGTGCGGGTGCTGGGGTATGTGCCGCGGGTGCCGGAGGCGGCTTTTGAAAGCCGGAAGCTGGGGCTGGTCACACCCGGGGAAATCGAAGGGTTCCGGGAGAAACTTGCCCTTTTGTATGACAGGCTGAAGGATACGCTGGACTGGGCCGGGCTGTGGGAGCTTGCGGAAAGTGCCCCGCCCCTTCCCGGTTTCCCGGTAGATAGGACCAGAGCGTGTTTGGATTTTCAAACACGCTCTTGCCCTCCTTTTTCCGGCGTGAAGATTGGGGTGGCGAAGGATGAAGCCTTTTGCTTTTTATACCAGGACAACATGGATTTTTTAAGACGCCTGGGGTGTGAAATCGCTTACTTCAGCCCGCTTCGCGGGGAAGCGCTGCCGGAGGGAACGGATGCGCTGATACTGAACGGCGGATATCCGGAGCTGTATGCGGACAGGCTGGAACAAAACCTTCCCATGCGCAGAGCGGTAAAAAAAGCGGTGGAAAACGGAATGCCTGTCATTGCGGAGTGCGGAGGCTTTATGTATCTGCATCAGAGGCTTCAGGATGACAGGGGACAGTATCATGAAATGGCTGGGGTATTGCAGGGAGACTGCTACCGCACGCCACGGCTGTCCCGTTTCGGATATATTACGATGAAAGCAGAAAAAGATAATCTGCTGTGCCGGGCCGGCGAAGAATTAAAAGCCCATGAATTCCACTATTACGACAGTACCTTCCCGGGGAATGCCTTTGCGGTGGAAAAAGGAGGGGGCCGGCCCGGCTGGATGGCGGGCGTGGCGGATGATACGATGTATGCGGGATTTCCCCATCTTTATTTTTATGGGAATCCGGAAGCGGCATACGCATTTGTGGAGGCGGCAGAAAACTATGGAAAACGAAGAAAAATCGATGCAGTACCTGGAAACATGCGGGAAGCGGATGCAGAGGCCTGACAGGCAGGCCGGGAAAGCCGGTGAACGGCACTGGAACAAGATAGCAAAGCCCCTGCACGGGCTGGGGCTTCTGGAAGATGCGCTGGTACAGATCGCGGCCATCCAGGGGACGGAGGATATTTCCCTGGAAAAAAAGGCAGTGATTGTCATGTGTGCGGATAACGGGATCATCGAAGAGGGGGTATCCCAGAGCGGATACGAAGTCACCACGTTGGTAACCGGTAATATCGCCAAAGGCCTTGCCAGTGTCAACCGGATGGCCTCCTGTGCCGGAGCGGACGTGTTTCCGGTGGATGTGGGGATGAAGGAGGATCTGCAGCTTCCGGGACTTCTGGTAAAAAAGACCAGAAACGGAACCCGTAATTTCTTAAAGGAGCCGGCTATGGATGACAGGGATATGCTTGCGGCGCTGCAGGCCGGCGTGGAAATGGTGGAGAAGCTGGCCTCCGAAGGCTACCGGCTTCTGGCCCTGGGGGAAATGGGGATCGGGAATACCACGACCAGCAGCGCTTTAGCCTCCGTTATGCTGGGGGTGCCTGCCGAAATGGTGACAGGGCCGGGCGCCGGTCTGGATAAGGAGGGCGTGCGGCACAAAACGGAAGTGATTGACCGGGCGATCGCCGCCTGGCGGCTGGGAAGCGCCGGCCCGCTTCAGGAGAAGGGGGAACAGGCAGGGGAAACGCAGAGAAAGGAGACCCTTCGTGCCCTGCGTACGGTGGGCGGTCTGGATCTGTGTGCCCTGGCGGGAGCCTGTATCGGAGGAGCCATGTTCCGCGTCCCTGTTGTACTGGACGGCCTGATTACCGCGGTGGCGGCGCTGGCAGCCTGCCGGCTGCTTCCCGGTGTGCGGGATTTCCTTTTGCCCTCCCACTTGGGAAAAGAGCCGGCCATGGCGGCTATCTATGAGGAACTTAAGGCTGTACCCGTCATTCATGCCCGCCTGGCTTTGGGAGAAGGAACCGGCGCGGTGGCCCTTTTTCCTCTTCTTGACATGGCCTGCCAGGTCTACCGGGAAAATGCCACCTTCGGGGATTTGGAGATGGATGCCTATGAAGATTACGGCACACAGGAGGTTCCGGTATGCTGATGGTGATCACGGGAGGCAGCGGCAGCGGTAAATCGGCCTTTGCGGAAGAAAAGGCGGTAATGCTTGCCGCGGGAGGCCCTTTGGCGTATCTTGCCACCATGCAGGTCTATGGAGAAGAGGGCAGGCGGAAGGTGGAACGCCACAGGCAGCTGCGGGACGGAAAGGGCTTTGTCACAATAGAACGTACCACCCGGGTGGATTTGGCGGAACCGGGGGCAGAGGCAACGGTTCTCCTGGAATGCATGACTAACCTGGCGGCCAATGAGCTGTTTTCCGCAGAAGAGGAACCGGCGTGGGATAAGACGGGGCAGGACGCGGGCTGCCCGGAGGCGGCGGAAAGACGGATCCTGGAAACGGTGGAACGCCTGTATGCCAAATGCCGGAACCTGGTAATTGTGACCGGGGAAGTGGCTTCCGACGGTATTTCCTATGAGGAAGGTACGGAAAACTATATCCGTCTGCTGGAACGGGTTAACTGCGGCCTTTGCCGTAAGGCGGACGCCGCCTATGAAGTCGTGTACGGGATTCCGGTGTGTCTGAAAGGAAAGGAGATCTTATGAGAGTACTGTTGGCGTCCTTTTGTATCGCTTTTTCCATGTATTCCAAAATCCCCATGCCAAGAGTGGATTGGACGGAGGAAAACAGGAAATATGCCATATGCTTTTTCCCTTTGGTCGGTCTGGTAACAGGAGGGCTTTGTTATGCCTGGTATCTGCTGTGCGGCTATCTCAAAGCCGGGGATTTCCTGTTTGCGGCAGGTATGGCGGCCATTCCGCTGTTCCTGACAGGGGGGATCCATGTGGACGGTTTTATGGATACCATGGATGCGCTGCATTCGTATCTTCCCCGGGAGGAGAAGCTGCGCATTCTGAAGGACTCCCATATCGGGGCCTTTTCCGTCATCTGCCTGCTGGGCTATTACCTGACCTATCTGGGATTCCTTTCCCAAATGGGTTCCCTTACCGGGAGCTATCGCAGGCAGGCGGTTCTGTGCTTCTGCCTGGGTTTCCTGCTCTCCCGTATTTTGAGCGGCCTGAGCATTGTGTATATGCCCGGAGCCAAAAAAGAAGGGCTTTTATATGCCTTTTCATCAACTGCCCATAAAAGGTATGTGAGGCTTGTCCTGTTTGTCCTGCTTGGCGCAGGGATCCTGGGCATGCTTGTTGTCTCTCCTTTGGCAGGAGGGCTGACTGTTGTAGGAAACCTGATGGTTTATGGCTGGTATGGGCATTGCTCCAAAAAGGAGTTTGGGGGGATAACCGGGGATCTGGCCGGGTGGTTTTTGCTGTGTGCCGAGTGGGTGAGCGCTATGGTCCCGGTGATGGCCGGATTGTTCCTGGGATGAGGGATCCGTGCCAGCCCCGGTGGCCGTAAGAAAGGGATTCAAGAGTGCCAAAATCCATCGCCGAAGGCGATTGGGGATGGTTTTTGGCAGTGACGGAAAGGAGGACCGGCATGGAGGTTTATATTGGCGGCAGGGCACAGGGAAAGCTGGAATATGTGAGGGCGAAATATCCGGAAAAAGAGCGGATTGTTTCCGGCGGGGATGCCGGGATAGAAGCGTGCCTGGAGGCGGATGTGATAGATCATTTCCACTTGTTTATCAGAAGGTTTGGGGATGACAGGGAAGCTGCCCGGCAGGCTGTGGAGCAGATTCTGGAGAAAAATCCGGGTGTGATTATTGTATGTGATGAAATTGGATGCGGCATTGTTCCGATGGAGCGGGCGGAACGGGAATACCGGGAGCTGGTGGGACGGATCATGTGCGGGGTTGTGAGCCGGGCGGAACGGGTGGAGCGGCTTGTGTGCGGGCTTGCACAGCAGCTTAAGCCGGCAGGGGAGGAAACGGTGTAACCGTTTAAGCAGGTACGGGCATTTGACTGTAAAGTGCGTGAAAAAACGTGAGGACGGCAGGTGTCCGGGGAGGAAATAATATGGTTTGGCGTCTGATACTGATCCGGCATGGAATGACGGAAGGAAACCGGGAAAAGAGGTATATCGGCACAACGGATGAGTCCCTGTGTGAGGAGGGACGGCGTGTGCTGGAGAAAAGGAAGGCGGCAGGAGAATATCCGGAAGCGGATGTGGTGTTTGCGAGTCCGATGAGACGGTGCCTGGAAACAGCGGAACTTTTGTATCCGGGGCAGGAACCGGTGGTGATAAAAGATTTCCGGGAATGCGATTTCGGGTTGTTTGAAGGGAAGAATTACCGGGAACTGACGGGAAATCCCTTGTATCAGGCCTGGATTGACAGCGGAGGGGAGCTTGCGTTCCCGCAGGGGGAGAGCCGGAAGCTTTTCCAGGACAGGTGTGCCCGAGGGCTTGAAGAGCTGGCGGCAGTGTGCAGAAGCCGGAAGGATTCCGGGAGGGGAACAGAAACAACGGATGCCGCGCTCGGCGGGCCATCCTTATGTTCAACAACGGCTGCCGTTGTTGTCCATGGAGGGACAATTATGGCATTGCTTGACCGATTTGGCCCGGAAGGCGGCGGGTATTATTCCTATCAGTGCGGGAGCGGAGAGGGATATTGCTGTCTGGCGGAAGGATTGGCCCGGGAGAATGAAAAAGGGGAGATTGTGCTTTCATGTATACATCCATTAGTATTTTCGCAGGATTTATCTTAGACTTGCTGTTTGGGGATCCGTATTGGATGCCGCATCCCGTCCGTGCCATGGGGAAGGGGATTCAGGTGCTGGAAAAAAAGCTCCGCCGTCCCGAAAGCTCTCCGGAGGCGCAGATGAGAGCCGGTGCGCTGCTTGTGGGGATCATGGTGTTTTGCTGTGCCCTGCTGCCCGCTCTTCTGCTTTTAGCGGCTTATTGGCTGCATCCGGCTGTGGGGCTTGTGCTGGAGACTTTTATGTGCTATCAGATCATGGCGACTAAATGTCTGAAGGCGGAGAGCATGAAAGTATGCCGGGCACTGCGGGAAGGGGATGTGGAGAAAGCGAGGAAGGCGGTTTCCATGATCGTAGGCAGGGATACGGCGGTGCTGTCTGCGGAAGGGATCACTAAGGCGGCGGTGGAAACCGTGGCGGAAAATACCTCGGACGGCAGTATTGCCCCTCTTCTGTATATGCTCCTGGGAGGGCCGGTTGCCGGATTTGCCTATAAGGCGGTGAATACGATGGATTCCATGCTGGGGTACAAGAATGAAAAATATCTGTATTTCGGAAGGGCGGCGGCCCGTCTGGATGATGTGGTAAACATGATCCCGTCCCGTCTGGCCGCCTTACTCATGATTGCTGCGGCCTGGCTGTGCGGGCTGGACGGAAAAGGGGCCTTTTGCATCTGGCGCAGGGATCGGTTTCAGCATGCCAGCCCGAATTCCGCACAGACGGAAGCCGCCTGCGCGGGAGCGCTTGGTGTAGCGCTGGCAGGAGACGCGGTTTATTTCGGAAAAGTGGTGAAAAAACCGTTTATCGGGGATGGGGACCGGCCCGTGGAACCGGAGGATATCGTCAGGGCAAACAGGCTCTTATATGTTTCTGCGGCTGCTTTGTGTGCAGGAGGGCTGCTGCTTCGGTGGATACTGTAAAAAGTATCCGTTCCGACAGATTGGTCAGGTAAAAGGCAGGGGAGAGAAGAACATGGATTTATTTGAACATGGAGGCAGGGGCAGCAGGAATATACGCTACGATTTTTCTGCCAATATCAATCCGCTGGGTATGCCGGCCGGTGTGCTTGCAGCGCTGAAGGACAGCCTGTGCCGGGCTGTGCGGTATCCGGAGGCGGACAGTCTGTCTTTGCGGGAGGCGATTGCCGGGGACTGGGAGACGAAGGCGGAGAATGTTGTGTGCACAAACGGGGCTTCTGAATTGATCTATGCGGCGGTACGGGCTTTGCAGCCGGCGGCAGGGCTGCTTCCTGCACCGACCTTTTCGGAGTATGAACGGGCGTTTTTATCCGCCGGTTGTCCGGTCAGATATTATCCATTAAAAAGGGATAACGGATTCCGGGCAGACGAAGAGTTTCTTGCTTTCCTGGAGAAGCAGGAAGCGGGCAGCCTGTTGTTTCTTTGCAATCCCAATAATCCGACGGGAAGCTGTACGGAGCCTTCTCTCATGGAACGGATTGTAAAACTGACGGCGGAAAAAGGGATCTGGCTGGCTGTGGATGAGGCGTTCCTTGCTTTTTCCGGAGAATACAGGCAGCGGAGTATGAGACGGTATTTCCGGGATTACGGAAACCTTCTGATCCTGAATGCTTTTACCAAGCTGTATGCCATGCCGGGCCTGCGGCTGGGATATGGGATATGTGAAAACCGGGAAGTGATCCGGCGTATCCTTCTTCAGCTTCCTGCCTGGAATGTTTCCATTCCGGCCCAGGCGGCGGGCCTTGCGGCTTTGAAGGAAAAAACATATGTGGAAGAAACGGTGGCTTATATAGCCCGGGAGCAGGCGTTTCTTCGGGAAGGACTTGCAAAAGTACCGCGGCTGGTATACCGGGTCTATCCCCCCATGGCGAATTATATTTTTCTGGAAGGAGCGCCCGGACTGGACAGGCTGCTTGCAGATAAGGGGATAGCGATCCGAAGCTGTGAGAATTACAGGCAGCTGCGGACAGGGGATTATAGAATCGCGGTACGCAGCAGAACGGAAAACGAAGCGCTGCTGCGTGCGCTTATGGAGGAGGAAGCAGCATGGCAAAAAATCTGATGATCCAGGGGACGATGTCCAATGCGGGAAAAAGTATACTGACGGCGGGTATCCTGCGGGTGCTGCGGCAGGACGGTTATCGTGTGGCCCCGTTTAAATCCCAGAATATGGCATTAAATTCTTATATTACCAGGGACGGGCTGGAAATGGGGCGGGCCCAGGTAATGCAGGCGGAGGCGGCGGGCATTGAGCCGAACGTCTGGATGAACCCTGTTTTACTGAAGCCTAACAGCGATATGGGTTCCCAGGTGATTGTTAATGGTGAGGTGTTTGGAAACCGGGAGGCGCGGGATTATTTCCGCATGAAAAAAAGTCTGATCCCTTCGATTATGAAAGCCTACGGCGAACTGGACAGCCGGTATGATATCATCGTTATCGAAGGGGCGGGAAGCCCGGCGGAAATCAATCTGAAGGAAAATGATATTGTGAATATGGGGCTTGCCGCACTTGTGGACGCGCCGGTGCTTTTGGTGGGAGATATTGACAGAGGCGGTGTATTTGCACAGCTGCTCGGGACGATATGGCTGCTGGAAGAGGAAGAACGGGCAAGAGTGAAGGGACTGGTTATCAATAAATTCCGGGGGGATAAATCCATTCTGGATCCGGGCCTTAAGCAGCTGTATGACAAATGCGGGATCCCGGTTACCGGCGTCATCCCTTATGTCAGGCTGGATATTGATGAAGAAGACAGCCTCTCGGAAAAGCTGGACCGGCATACGGCGGCCGGCCGGATAGATGCAGCGGTAATCCGGGTGCCGCATATATCCAATTTTACGGATTTCGGAATGCTGGAGGGCTGTGAAGAGGTTTCGGTCCGGTATGTAAGGACGGCAGGGGAACTGGGAAATCCGGATTTACTGCTGCTTCCCGGGAGCAAAAATACGATGGCGGATCTGCTGTGGATGAGGGAAAACGGCCTGGAAGCCAGGATACAGAAGCTGGCCGTATCCGGCTGCCGGATTATGGGGATCTGCGGAGGTTATCAGATGCTGGGGAACCGGCTGGAGGATCCGGACGGCGTGGAGCATGGCGGACAGATGGCCGGCCTTGGGCTTCTGCCTGTAGTGACCCGGTTCCGGGGAAGCAAGCACCGTACCAGAGTGGAGGGAAAGGTGAAAAAGCTTTCCGGCGTTTTTGAACAGATGAGCGGCGCGGGCGCGGAGGGGTATGAAATCCATATGGGGGAAACCACGGCGGATGGGGGCTGCGATTATTTTGCCGACGTTACGGACTGTGTGACAGGACAGCGATATGCCGATGGAGCCGTAAAAAATAATGTATGCGGAACTTATATCCATGGGATCCTGGATTCCCCCGGCCTCCTGCAGGGACTGCTTACGCCCCTCTACCGGGAAAAAGGAATACAGCCCGGGACGTACAGGGATTTACAGGCTTATAAACAGGAACAGTACGACCGGCTGGCAGAAGTGATACGGACACATCTCGATATGGATGCTGTGTACCGGATCATTGACCGCGCCTGAAGGGGCGGCTGAAAGAAGAGAAAAGGGTACCTGTGAGGGTACACAACGGTTACCGGAAAGGAATAATAAAATGAATCTGGAACAATATACGCCCGGAGAAATCGAGAAAAGAAGCTTCGCCATCATTGAAGAAGAACTGGGGAGGGAGCTGGATCCGGTACAGAAGCCTATCATAAAACGGGTCATTCATACCACGGCGGATTTCAGTTATGCCGACACACTTTTCTTTTCGGAAGGTGCGGTGGACGAAGGGCTGGATGCCCTTCGCAGCGGTGTCTCCATCGTTACGGATACCAATATGGGAAAAGCGGGAATCAACAAGAAAAAACTGGAACAGCTGGGAGGAGGTGTCCATTGCTTCATGGCGGATGCGGATGTGGCGGAGCAGGCGTCCCGGCGCGAAATCACCAGAGCGGCAGTGAGCATGGAGAAGGCTGCTTCCATGCAGGAAGATTTTATTTTTGCCATCGGCAATGCGCCCACGGCACTTATCCGCCTGTATGAGCTGATCCGGGAGGGAAGGATCCGTCCCCGGCTGATTATCGGCGTTCCGGTGGGGTTTGTTAATGTGGTGGAGGCCAAAGAGCTGATTCTTACGGCGGGAGTGCCTGTTATTGTGGCGAGGGGCCGTAAAGGGGGAAGCAATGTAGCGGCGGCGATCTGCAATGCTTTGTTGTATCAGCTGTAAGGGACGGCAGGAGAAAGAAAAAAGTTGACATGCAAGTATTACGGCTGTAGGATATAAAAAGATTGGAAGAGCAGGAACAGGAACAGTTCCTGCTTGTCTGAACGTTTACCGTATAAGGGAGGTACTTGTTATGTCCGCGAGACGAAGACGCAGGAGAAAAGGGCGGAGAAGCCGGAGATATGGGAGAAGGCTGCTGTTGGCGGCGGTATCGGTTCTTGTGGTTGCCGGGCTTGGTGTTCTGGGGTATCTGGGAGTGAAAAAAATTCTGCCGGCAGCAGGGGATAAGCCGGCGGAGCCGAGGACTCCCGGGGAACTGCTGGTTTATTATATGGCGGGGATCGAAACGGAAAGCTATGAAGCGATGTATGGAATGCTGGATGAGCAAAGCCGTGGGGCGATTTCCCCTGAGGCTTTTGTAGAGCGTAACCGGAACATATATGAAGGGATTGAGGCTTCGGGAGTGCAGGTGGAAATCACGGAGACGCAGGAAAGCGGCAGCCAGGCGGTGACAGTTTTTTATGAAACCAGGATGGATACGGCGGCGGGAGAGATATCGTTTTCCAATAAGGCCGTATTTCTGAAGAATAAGCTGGAAAAAGAGGAAGAAGGATATCCGTATGTGCTTGTTTGGGATGACGGTTTGATTTTTCCCGATCTGACGGCGACAGATAAAGTCAAGGTAACCAGGGAAGAGGCGGCAAGAGGAGAAATCGTGGACCGGAACGGTAAGCTTCTGGCAGGAAAAGGTACAGGGTCTTCGGTGGGGCTTGTTCCCGGAAAAATGGAAAGTGCTGCAGAGGCCGGCGACGAGGTATTATCGGAGGGAAGCGCTGAAGTAATGGAAATGACGGCAGACGGTACAGTGAATACGGAAGCACAGACGGAAGATACTTCTGAGACGGAAGGCCTGCCGGAGAGCGCCGTGGAAGGCGATAAGAAGCACTCGGCATCGGTGGAACGTTTGGCTGCGCTTTTGGAGGTGTCGCCGGAAAGCATAGAGAAAAAGCTGGCGGCCAAATGGGTGAAGGCGGATTCCTTTGTGCCCATTAAAACCATACAGAAGCTGACGGAGCAGGAGCTTATGGCAGAGGCGCCGGGGGAAGAGGTACAGCGGAAAATAGAGCTGGAGGAAGCTTTGCTGGACATTCCCGGGGTGCTGATTACCGATGTGGAAATCCGGGATTATCCCTTGGGCAGGGCGGCCTCCCATCTCACGGGTTATATCCAGCAGGTGACAGCGGAGGATTTGGAAAAACATCCGGGAGAGGGCTATCGGGCCAACAGCGTTATCGGAAGAAGCGGGATGGAGCTGTTGTATGAAAAAGAGCTGAAAGGCCAGGACGGCTGTGAAATTGCTATTCTCAACGATGCGGGTCAAAAGAAAAGCGTTCTGGCACAGGTACCCAAAAGGGACGGTCAGACGATAAAGCTTACGATTGACGCGGGGCTTCAGAAAGAATTATATGCGGCATATGCAGAGGATAAAAGCTGTTCAGTGGCTATGGATCCCTTTACCGGGGAGGTACTGGCCCTGGTGAGTACGCCGTCCTTTGACAGCAGGGATTTCGTATATGGTATGTCCCAGACGCTCTGGGACAGTCTGAATGAGGATGAGAGGCTTCCTCTTTACAACCGGTTCCGTCAGAAACTGAGTCCCGGCTCTTCCTTTAAGCCGGTGATAGCGGCTATCGGCCTTGAAACCGGAGCGATTGATCCGGATATGGATTATGGAAACGAAGGGCTGCAGTGGCAGAAGGACGCGGGTTGGGGAAATTATTATGTGACCACACTTCACGCTTACGAGCCGGTCACCTTGGAAAATGCCCTCATTTACTCCGATAATATTTATTTTGCGAAGGCGGCCCTGCGGATCGGCAGCGATAACCTGATAGAATCCCTGAAAAAGCTGGGCTTCGGGGAACCGATGCCCTTTGAAATATCCATGGCGGCTTCTCAGTATTCCAACAGCGAAGGAATCGATTCCGAAATCCAGCTGGCGGACAGCGGCTACGGGCAGGGGGAAGTATTGGTAAACCCGCTTCATCTGGCAGCCCTCTATACCGGCTTCGCCAACGGAGGGGATATTATCCGCCCCTATCTGCTCTATAAGGGGGAAGCGGAACCGGAAATATGGCTGGAAAAGGCCTATACGCCGGATACGGCGGCTCTGGTGGAACAGGGGCTGGAGCAGGTGCTGCGTTCCCCGCACGGAACCGGGCATGAGGCTTATCGGGAGGATATTCCCCTGGCCGGTAAGACCGGGACAGCGGAAATCAAACTGTCCAAAGAGGATACAAGCGGTACCGAGCTGGGCTGGTTCTGTGTTTTTACCACGCAAAAAGATACCGGTACCCCGATTCTTCTGCTCAGCATGACGGAAGATGTGAAAGGAAGAGGCGGAAGCGGCTACGTTGTGAATAAGACAAATTCTGTCCTGGATTCTTATTTCAGCCGGGACTAGTGCACCATCCGGCCTGTTACGTTGTTACACGGATTCGTACTTATATGTGTAATAAAATGCATAAATATTGACGAATCTGGTGTATTATGATATGTTACCTAATAGAGGATGAGCTTGGAAGTTCTCTCATGCTACTAATTGGTGCAGTATTGCAGGCAAGCCTGCGGTATGAGGGGGATATATGAAACGAAAAATAACAGAAAAGCTTCATGAATGGAAAAAGAAAAAAACAGGACGAATGCCTTTGCTTATTTATGGGGCGAGACAGGTTGGAAAAACGTTTGAGATGCAGGAATTTGGAGCTGTTTATTATAAGAATACGGTATATGTGAATTTCGAGATAGATGAGAAAATTGGAATCTATTTTGAGACAGATATTCACCCGGATTATTTAGTGTCTATTTTGGAAAAATATTATCAAACAAAAATCATTCCAGAAGATACGCTTATCATTTTTGATGAAATTCAGGCATGTGAAAGAGCATTGACTTCGTTAAAGTATTTTCAGGAGGAGTCACCGGAATATCATGTAATCGCAGCCGGAAGTCTTCTGGGTGTAGCGATAAATCGTGATAAATATTCATTCCCGGTTGGAAAGGTTCAAATGGTGACAATGTATCCCATGGATCTGGAAGAAATTTTGTGGGCAAAGGGAAAGCAGCTTTTGGCAGATACAATCCGGGATCATTTTCAAAAAAACGAACCGATGGATGAATTGCTTCATGAGGAAGCAATGCAGGAATTTTACCATTATTGTATCGTTGGCGGGATGCCGGCAGCGGTGAAAGCGGACATTTTGGCGAATAGCCCAATTGATCAAAGTGAAATAAGACAAATGCTTCTAAATTCTTATATTGCGGATATGACAAAATATGCAGATAAATCGAATACAATCCGTATTTTTGAAGCATACGATTCGTTGCCTGCGCAGTTGGCAAAAGATACAAAAAAGTTTCAATATAAATTAATTAAGTCGGGAGCAAGGACATCACAATATGGCGATGCAATCGACTGGCTGATACGGTCTGGAATTGTCCATAAGTGTGTGAAAAGCAAGCAGGGCTTTTTTCCAATCGCAGCATATCAGGATCTTACAGCTTTCAAGCTGTATTATAGTGATATGGGAATTATGTCTGCAAGAATCGGAATGTCGCTGGAAGCTATGACAAATAAAGAAACAGAGCATTTCCGTGGTATTCTAACGGAAAATTATGTTTCAATTGCATTGAAAACGAATGGATACGATTTGCACTATTGGGAGTCGGACAGTACTGCTGAGGTGGATTTCCTGATTCAGAAGGACAGCCATGTGATACCGGTGGAATGCAAGGCAGGAGAACATGTGAAGGCCAAAAGTTTAATGGTATATATGGAAAAATACGAACCGACTTATGCGATACGGATTTCTACACGTAATTTTGGGTTTGTAAAAGGTATAAAAGCAGTTCCCTTGTATAGTGTGTTTTGTATATAACCGATATTAATAAAAAACTCAAACTTTTCAGGTGCCAAAAGCCCCTCCGCCCGCTGTCTGCGGGGCGTCTTTTGGCACCTGGGAAGTTTGAGTAAAAAATATATTTTAAATCAGGAGGCTGACAATGACATTTACCTACCCGGCAGTTTTTACACCCCAAAAAGAAGGCTCAGGCTATCACGTGGTATTTCCGGATTTGGAAGGCTGCGAGGCAGAAGGGCCGGATTTGGAGGATGCTATTGATAATGCTGCGGATGCGGCATATAACTGGATTTGTGCGGAGATGGAGGAAGAGGAATGCGAACTGCCTTCCCAGACCCATGAGGACGATTTGGACCTGGAAGAGGGTCAGATTGTGAGAAAGATCCTTGTTCGAATCAAACTCCTTCCGGACAATGATTAATTACAGGAACCTGTTACTGTGAAGTTATGGAGCAGGTACAGGCAATAAGAGGGCCGGCGGCAGATATCCATTCTGTCCGCCGGTTTTTTTCGGATTTGCCACGCAAACTTCGCAGGCGCGAAATGGCCTTCCGCCACTGTCTGCGGCGTGCTGCCGGGATGGAAAAGGATTTTCCTCAGTCCATCAGGCCGGGCATTCCGATGAGCCTGAGGACATCAAGTGTGTCAGATGAGGCTGACACACTTGAACAGTCTCATCTCCAAGGCCTGAAAGGCGCTGAAGAAAATTCCTTTTCCATCCCGGCAGTGCGCCGCAGACAGCGGGCGGAAGGCCATTTTGCGCCTGCGAAGTTTGCGTTTGCTATTTAAATATATGGATCGTACCGGTTTCATTCAGATGCCGGAGGAGAGAAAGGCTGATGGGAAAACCGAACAGCCCGATGACGCCCAGAAGCTGTACGCCCACGAACATACTGGCAAGTGTCACCACCGGATGCAGGCCGATCTGGCTTCCCACAATTTTGGGTTCGATAATATTACGGATAACGGTTATGAATAAATAAACTATCAGCAATCCCAGGGAAAGAGGATAATCTCCCGTCAGAGCGGCGATAACCATCCAGGGAATCATAATTCCGCCGGTACCCAATACGGGAAGAACATCAAATACGGATATCAGAAAGGCGATAAGGATGGAATTTTTGACACCGATGATGCTCAGGCCGATGGACAATTCAATAAAGGTAATGGTCATAATCAGGGCATAGGATCGGATACATACAAAAAGAGTGCCGACCACATATTCTTTAATCTGAAGAAATACCTGTTTGGATTTGCCTCCCAGCTGCCGGAGAAAAAAGCCGGTCAGCATTTCATAATCCGCCGCAATGAAAAATGTGGAAATAATCATGAGCAGCAGCTTGATAAAAAGTCCGGGAAGGGAAGAGGCAGCCCCGGAGATAAGGCCCATGGCTCCCATGGAAAGGCTGGAAACCATCTGCCCAAGTGACTGGATAAATTGGTTAAAAAGCTCTTCCAGCGCAGATACCAGGGAGGGATCCATGTTTTTCAGGCTTTGTTCGATATTTCCGAAAATGCCTGTTAATACAGGCTCCACATGCGCGGCATAAATCTGCGGAAGATTCAGCACCAGATCCTTGGAGGAGGAGAAGGCGCGGATGCCCAGCAGGGATATCAACAGCCCGATTGTGCTGTAAAAAACGAGCACAAGCAGGATGGCTACAGGTTTCCTCGGCAGGCGCAGCTTCCGGGCCAGATATATCACTGGCTTTTTCAAGAGATAGGCGATGACGAAAGCTATTACAAAGGGAGCCAGCATGGGAAGCCCATATTTCAGAACCAAAAAAGCAGCGCAAAGCAGCAGTGCGAAGTACAAAAAATTAATGAGAAACGCTTTTCTTTTTTCCATTTCGTTGTCAGGCAATAAAGCCGGGCTTAACTGCCATATCCTTTCTGAATTGCTAACTGTAACATAACTAACTCAAACTTCGCAGGAACAAAATGGCCTTCTGCCCGCTGGCAGAGCGGTGTC